>JBKHAE010000079.1:0-16242 GCA_046543065.1 Desulfobacterales bacterium
CGGCGGCCATTTGGTATGGTTGAATTTTTAAAATCATAAGATTCCTCGCTGACGCTCGCTGCGTGGATTTTGGGAGCATTTTTTAGATTAAGATTAAGAGTAAGAGTAAGAGTAAGACGTTAAAAGAGGATCATATGGGCTATAAGCAGGAAGAGATGGTTTTAAAAACCGTAAAAGAGATCGTGGTCAAATTCATTGAAGTGGGCAATATCTCGCCGGCCAGCTTCCATGACCATTTCCGAAATATCTATAAAACCGTGGATGCGGCGGTAAAGAATGCGGAGCGGCGTCCCGCATCAAAAAACGAAGGCGGCGATTAATGGGCCTCGGCCCAGTCGCTGCCCACGCTCACATTGACCTTGAGCGGTACCTTAAAGGACCAGATGGTCTCCATGATTTCTTTGACACCGACCTGAACACTCTCCAGTTCATCCGGCGGCACCTCAAACACCAGCTCATCATGAACGGTCAGCAGCATGGCCGCCCGCAGATTCTGATCGGTTAAAAACTGATCCGCCCGGATCATGGCCAGCTTGATCAGATCCGCGGCGGTTCCCTGAATTCGGGTATTCACGGCGGTTCTTTCAGCAAAAGCGCGGACGTTTTTGTTCTGGCTGTCAATATCCGGCAGGAAGCGGATGCGTCCCAGCTCGGTGGACACCTGTTTTGTCCTGCGGGCCGACTCGATGGTTTCGTCAATAAAGCGCTTCACCCCGGCATACCGCGTAAAGTACTGGTCAATGATGGTTTGGGCCATTTTATGGCTGATGCCGAGCTCCCTGGACAAACTGTAGGCGCCCATGCCGTAGATGATGCCGAAATTAATGACCTTGGCCTGCCGCCTGAGTTCGCTGGTGACCGAAACGGGGTCCGCATGAAACACCTCGGCCGCGGTCCGGGTGTGCACATCCTCGTCCGCCTGAAAGGATTCGATTAAAATCTGATCATCCGAGTAATGGGCCAGAAGCCGAAGCTCCACCTGGGAGTAATCCAGTGAGACAAAGAACCAGCCGTCCCTGGGGATGAAGGCCCGGCGCACATCCCGGCCCGCCTCGGTGCGGATGGGGATGTTCTGAAGATTGGGGTTTGATGAGGATAGCCTGCCGGTGGCGGTCACGGTCTGGTTGTATGAGGTATGAATCCGCCCGGTTTCCGGGTTTATCAGATCAAACAGGGCATCCACATACGTGGATTTAAGCTTTGCCAGCGAGCGGTGATGCAGGATCAAAGCCGGCAGCTCGTGGCGTTCGGAAAGCGCGGTCAGCACATCCACATCCGTTGAGTAGCCGGTCTTTTTCTTGGTTTTCTTTTGGGTGGGCAGCTTCAGTTTTTCAAACAAAATCCGGCCCAGCTGCTGGGAGGAGTTGATATTAAATTCCTCGCCCGCCTGGGCATATATGGCCGCCTCGGTCTGTTCAAGCTGGGCGGCCAGATCCTTGGAGAACTCCCGGAGCCGGTCCTTGTCCACCCGGATGCCGGTCTCCTCCATTTTCATCAGCACACGGATCAAAGGCATCTCAACCTTTTCAAACAACGGCATCAGTCCGGCATCCGCCAGCATGGGCCGAAATACGCCGTATGCCTGAAACGTGATATCCGCATCTTCGCCGGCATATTCAGTGGCCTTTTCAATGGCCACCTGGTCAAAACAGTCCAGGGTATGGTCGCCCTCACGGACCGCCTCCTGGTAGGAAATCATTTTATGCCCCAGGTAATCCAGGGCGATCTGGTCCAGGTTATGCACGCGTTTGCCAGGATTGATGAGGTAGGAGGCCACCATGGTGTCAAACACCACGCCGGCCAGATCCAGCCCGCAGCGTCTGAATACCATCCAGTCATACTTGATGTTCTGGCCGATTTTGTGGATTGTTTCATCTTCCAGTACCGGCCTCAAACGCTCAAGCACGGTCTGCCGGTCCATCTGATGCGCCGCCCCTTCGCCCACATGGGCGCACGGGATATAGAACGCCTGATGCGGTTCAAGGGCCAAGGAAATGCCCACAAGTTTTGCGGCCATGGGATTGAGTGAAGTGGTTTCCGTGTCAACGGCGAAGATTTCAGACTTCTTCAGCGCCGCAATCAGCTCGGACAATGCCGCCTCATCCCGGATGGCCTGATAGACATGCGCCTTCTCCTCGGCCTCGGCCGGATAATCCTTCTGGAGCTGACGGAATTCAAGCTCCTGGAACAGCCGGCCCAGCTTCTGGGGATCCTCCGGCCGGCGCTTGAAGGCCTCAAGATCATAGGGAATGCCGGCATCGGTTCGGATGGCCGCCAGATCCCGGCTCAAAAAGGCCTGATCCTTGTGGGCCAGAAGCTTTTCCCGCTGTTTGGCGGATTTGAGTGTGTCGATCCGTTCATACAGGTCCGCCATATCCTTATAAGTTTTAAGCAGGTTGATGGCGGTTTTCTGCCCGACGCCCGGCACTCCGGGAATATTATCCGAGCTGTCCCCGGCAAGCCCCAGCACATCCACCATTTGACGGGGTTCAATGCCGTAGGTCTCTTGGACGCTTTCGCGGTCGATATGGATATCCTTCATGGGGTCCCAGATAATGCAGTTGTCCGTGATCAGTTGAACAAAATCCTTATCCCCCGTCACCATGATCACGAAAAAGCCAGCCTCTTCAGCAATCCGGGCATAGGTGCCGATCAGGTCATCAGCCTCATAGCCTTCCTGTTCAATAATCGGGATATTAAAGCCCTCGGTAATGGCCTTGATATAGGGAATCTGAACAGCCATTTCCTCGGCCATGGGCGGCCGGTTGGCCTTGTAGTCCGCATAGATCTCATGGCGGAAGGTCGGGGCCTTGCTGTCAAAAAACATGGCCGCATATACGGGAGCCCGGTCATGCATGAGCTTGATCAGCATGCGGGCAAAGCCGTAAGCTGCATTGGTCGGCAGACCGGTGGAGTTGGAAAGGCCGCGGATGGCATGAAACGCCCGATGGATATAAGCGGTGCCGTCAATCAGGTATATGGTCTGTTTATCCGTCATTTGATCCGACACGGTCTGTCTGAGACATGAGAATGGCGTCCAGTTCGGAAAGCCGATGGATATGATAATCGCCCCTGATTTCGGAATTGCCGTATGCCGCAAACGGCACCCCGGCCGCAAAAGCCGCCTGGGCGTCCACTGTAGAATCCCCTACATATAGCATTTCCGCCGGCAAGGCCTCAAAATGGGCCAGGACCTTAAAAAGGGCCTCGGGATGCGGCTTGGGATGATCCACATCCAGGGCGGTGACCACCAGATCAAAATAATGGGCAATGCCATGGACTTCCAGCACCCGGCCCATGGTGTCCGAACGGTTCGTGGCCACAGCCAGAGACAAAACCGGACTGTATTTCTCCAGCACGTCAATCAGATCCGGTTCCATTTCCATATAGGGGATAAACGGCCCATAGCCGGTCGCTTTCCTGTATTTCTGGGCTTTTTCATAGGATACGGCATCCGGAAACAGGTTGGCCAGGGCCTGATCCACCGTCTGCATCTGGGCATAGGCGAATTGCGCCTCTGTCATGGGCGGCCGGTTGAAATGGGCCAGTATTTGATTGTAAAAAGCCTTATTGGCGGCCTCGGTATCAAACAACACCCCGTCGCAGTCAAATGTTAAAATCCGGACGTTACCCATAAGCGCTACTGCGCGTCCCCGGCCTTTTCCCGGATATCGCCGGTGATAACAACGGATAGGGGAGAATGATCGTCTCTGCTGGTTAAAAGCGTAATCCGGTCGAAATAGCGGCCAGGGGTATCCTTGATATTGACAACCTTCAGTTCATAGGCCGGTTTGCCGGAATCTGTAATTTCTTTTAGTTCATGCGTGATCTCGGTGCCTTTCATGGCCGACACTTTTAGGATTTTAAAGGGCTCTTTGGTTTCCGGAACAATGGTGACCGTCTGCTCGATGGTCTCGTCTGTGCTGCCGCTTAAGACAACCCGCTTTGGCTTAATGGTGACGAATTTTTCAACCTCACCCCGAACCCATAAGCGAATTTCCTTGTTTTCCGGATCATTGGTAATAACCCGGGCGCTTTTGTTCAGCTCCCGCCCGCCGTAGCCCTTGGTGTTGACTTTGACTCTTATTTTTCCCTCACCACCGGGAGGGATCTGTCTCGTATAAGAGACCGTGGCGCAGCCTCACCCGGTGCGCACGTTTTCAATATCCAGGGGGGCATCCCCCTTATTTTGGATAACAAAATCATGGATCACATCGTTTCCCTCCAGCACGGTACCGAATTGATAGCTTTCGGTGGGGGCCACCGCATTTGGCGCGGCCTGCTCCGCTGCGGCCGAAGCCGCCAGAAGGCATAGAAGGATGCTGATGAGGCTGGTTTTGAAAATTACTAATCGGTAATTGGCTTTCATAACTACTCCCGCGCTAACATGGTTATACTTCATAAGCTGATATGATAGAATAATTTATTTTTCCGGCTTTTCAATGAAACTATATTAATAAGGATAAAATCATTTGTTCAATTAAAGAATATTCGGGGCGATGTCAAGATTCAATGGCGCACCTTTGGCTGCCGTCTTCGTATGCCCAAATGGCGGCCGAAATAAAATTGCCGGAATCCGCTCATTCTGTTAGATTCAAAATCAACACAGTCAGCCAAGGTGCATAAAATTCTCTGAAAACTTCAGCCGAGGAGGATCAAAGCGATGGAAACGCCGCAGGGACGGGAGATGCCGCGGGCAGTGGTCATGATGATAAGCGGGGCCTGCTTTGTGATAATTATCGCCGGCATGAAGGCGGCGGCAGATATCCTGGTGCCGTTTTTTCTGGCGATTTTCATTGCCATCATATTCACCCCGCCCCTTTTCTGGATGCAGCGCAAACGGGTGCCCACCATTATCGCCATCATATCTATCATTGCCCTCATGGTAGCCATCGGTTATCTGCTGGCCCGATTTGTGGGCGGATCAATCAATGAGTTTACCAGCCAACTGCCCATATACCGGGAGACGCTCATTGCCAAATCAACCAGCCTTCAGAGCTGGTTAAACAAGATGGGAATAGAGGTCACTGACCAGATGCTCCGCAAGCATCTGAACCCTGGCATTGCCATGCAGATGGCCGGAAAAACCCTGACCGCGCTGGGCAGTGTGCTGACCAATGCTTTTCTGATTCTTCTCACTGTCATCTTTATTCTTTTTGAAGCTGCCGGGTTTCCGAATAAAATGCGGGCCGCCCTGAAATCACCGGAAAAATCCCTTTCCAATTTCGGCCAGTTCACGGAAAGCGTAAACCGCTATCTGGTGTTAAAAACCCTGCTGAGCCTATTGACAGGCGTACTGGTCTGGATCTGGCTCTCCGTGATCGGAGTGGATTACCCCATTTTATGGGGATTGGTGGCTTTTCTGTTTAACTACATTCCCAATATCGGCTCTATTATTGCGGCGGTGCCGGCCGTTCTTTTGGCGCTTATCCAGCTCGGCCTATTGCACACCCTTTTGACGGCAGTGGGCTACTTTGTGATCAATACCAGCATCGGCAACTTCATTGAACCGCGTCTGCAGGGCGGCCGGCTGGGCCTTTCCACACTGGTGGTATTTCTTTCCCTGGTTTTCTGGGGCTGGGTGCTGGGGCCCGTGGGGATGCTTTTATCCGTGCCGCTCACCATGGTGCTGAAGATCGCAATGGGCAGCAACGAGGAGACCCGCTGGCTGGCGATCATGCTGGACAAAGAAATCCTGGACGAGCCGGCGGCGATTGAATAAGGGGCTGGTCCTGCATGCGATCGGTTAAATACATACTCGCCCCGCAGTATTTCCTGTATTTCGGGATTCTCGGCATTTATCTCCCGTACTTCAACCTATACTGCTATCACCTGGATTTCACCGGCTTTCAGATCGGGGTGCTCTCCTCTATCCGGACCTTTGCCACCGCGCTTTTTCCCCTTGTGTGGGGGGCGCTGGCCGACCGGTTTCTGGTCCGCCGGCCCATCTACCTTTTCTGCGCACTGATCAGCGCAGGGATTTGGGCGTTTTATCTCCTGACCACCGACTTTTATGCCATGTTCGCCATTACGGCATTTTACGGCATTTTTCACGCCCCGCTGATCTCATTTCTCGAATCCTTTTCCATGGATCTGCTGGGAAAGGAGAAAAACAGCTACGGCCGGCTGCGCGCCTGGGGCTCCCTCAGTTTTATCCTGACCGTGGTTATTGTGGGCCGGGCCATCGAGGCCTCCTCAACCCATATTATTCTGGTGCTCATCCTGGCCGGCAAACTGATGTTTTTTATGATCGCCGCGCGCACCCCGGCGCCGGCATCGCCCCGGCGGACCACATTTGCCACGAGCGCCCGGGCGCTTCTTTCCAAACAGGTAATTCTTTTTTTAACCGCTGCTTTTTTAATGCTTTTAAGCCACGGCACGTATTACGGGTTTTTTTCCATTCATCTGGAGAACCTGGGGTATAAGGGGACATTTATCGGCATTGCCTGGGCGCTTGCCTCGATCGCCGAAATATTTGTGATGATCAACTCCGAGCGGATTTTCAGGCGGCTTTCCTACGAGTATGTCTTGATCCTCTCTTTCGCCGCGGCCGGGCTGCGCTGGCTGGTTATGTTTTTCGCCGCATCAGCGGTTCTGATCCTGTTAACCCAGCTCCTGCACGCCTTTACCTACGGGGCGTTTCATGTGGCCAGCATCCTCTACATCGACAAACTCACCCCAAGCGAGGCCAAAACCCTGGGCCAGGCAGTCAACAACGCCGTCACTTACGGCCTGGGGATCATGCTGGGCTTTTTCATCAACGGCTATCTCTTTGATATCATCGGCGCCCAGAGCCTTTTTGCCATAAGCGGCGGACTGGCCATTCTGGGCGGGGCGTTGATGCTGTATAACCTGAAGCACCGGACCAGCCCGGCGAAGATTTGAAATTTGGGGAGTAAGAGTAAGGTTAAGAGTAAGGTTAAGACGATAAAGACGGTTGTGAGCAGCTTTCAACAAAGCTATTTGGCAAGCAAAGAAAATAAATGAAGATGGAAATTATGGATAAACGCCCCCGGGTCATCATCATCGGCGCCAGTTTTGCCGGTCTTAAAGCGGCACTTCACCTGACCGATGAATACGCGGTCACAGTAATTGATAAAAGCCCCTGGTTTGAATTTCTCCCGAACATTCATGAACTTATTTCAGGCATTAAAACACCCGCTATGCTGCGGTTTTCAAACCAGGCCATCGTGAGACAGGCCGGCCATCAATATCTGTATGACACTGTCACGGAGATCCTTCCGGAAAAAAGTCGGATCCGCACCCGGCGGGGAAACGAACTGGCTTATGATTTTTGCATCATTGCCGCGGGCAACGCCATAAACACCTATGGGGTACCGGGCGCAGATCACTATGCGATGCCCTTTAAACAGGTTTCCCACTGCCATGCGATCCGCCGGCAACTTAACCGGCTTGCCCGAACCCGGAAAGAATTCTTCATAAACATTGTGGGCGGCGGTCTGGAAGGGGTTGAGGCGCTGGGGGAGATCCTTCGCGGATACAGAAGGCATCCGGGACTTCGGGTCCGGATCATTGAGCGGCAGGAAAAGCTCTTATACGATGCGCCGGCGGATGTTGAATCCGTCATCAAAAAGCACTGCCGGCCCTATGCGGTTGAATTTTTAACCGACGAATCCGTTAAAGGGGTATCGGCTGACGCTGTTACGCGCACAAGCGGCAGTCAGCTCGAATCCGATGCCACGCTATGGACCGCAGGAATCAAACCCTGCCCGTTTTTAACCGCATCCAGCCTAACCGAACAATCCGATCAATGGGTGCCGGTCAATGAGTGTCTTCAGCATCCGGTCTATGACAATGTATTTGCGGCAGGGGATGCCGCGGAGCTGCCCCGGCCATTATCCAAACAGGCCTATCATGCTCTTGATATGGGGGCCTCAGCGGGAAAAAACGTCATTCGGCAAAGCACGGGGCAACCCCTCACACCTTTTACGCCAAGCGCCAAACCGATGCTCGTTGCCTTCGGCGATTTGGACACATTTCTCATAGCCGGCAAAACGGTGATGGCCGGAGCTGCGCTTGGGGCGTTGAAGGAAGCGGTGTTCCAGATGGTGATGACCGAATTTGATCAAGCCGTTTTTTGGAAAAAAGCCCTTCACTTATCCACCCGGGCGCGGATCTCGGGGATGAAGCTCGTATGGCCGTTCTTATGGTCGCCGTCAGCCATGCTCGGGCTTGGAAAAATTCGACTCCTGCAATAAATCCATGCCGCATGCCTGAAAGACGGCGGCATCGGGGTGCTTCATTTCATCGCCCACGACAAGCCCCAGGACACGGACTTTTTTATCCGCAGACACATTTTTCCCGGCGGCTACCTGCCGGGGCTGACCGAGACCATTTCGCTGATGGCCGACCATGGCCTTGAAATATTAGATATTGAAAATCTGCGCCGCCACTATGCCCTGACGCTATCTGCCTGGGCGGAAAATTTTGATGCCAACTGGCCGGCCATCCATGCACTTGATCCCAAACGATTTGATGAGCGCTTCCGCCGCATCTGGCGATCCTACCTGCACTTCTGCGCCGAATTCTTCAGGGCCGAAAACTCCATTCTCCGGCTCTATCAAATCACTTTTTCCAAGGGCAACACCAGGACCTATCCCATGGATCGGGCGTTTATTTACCGGTAAATCTATTTTGGCAGGAGAATATAGAGCTTTCCCGGATGCTTCAGTCTGCCGGCGGCGGCTTCGGCATAACGGCCGCCGCCCCAGAAAATGTCGACCCGGTCGATGCCGCGGATGGCGTCACCGGTATCCTGGTTTAGGACAAATCGGGAGAACGACTGCCATTGTTTCACCTCGCCGGATTGATCAAGCACCGGCTTTTCCGTCTGAATAAACGCCAACGCCCCTCGGGGATAAACGCTCTGATCCATGGCAATGGACCGCCCTGGGGTGAGTTCAACACCAAGGCATCCGGCGGGCCCGCCGGGAGCTTCCTTGAAAAACACATACCGCGGGTTATGGGCAAATATGGCCGCCTGTTTTTCCGGATGATTCTCCAGATAACGGCGAAGGGACTGCATGGTCAGGTCCTTTCGGGCGATTTCGCCCTTGTGGATCAGATATCGGCCGATGCTTTTGTAGGGATGGCCGTTTGATATGGTATAATGGACGTTAATGCGCTCTCCAGACGGCAGCCGGACGATGCCGGAGCCCTGGACATGGAGAAAAAACAGATCCACCGGATCATCCACCCATACAATCGGCGCGGCGGTTTTTTCCAGGACCGGCCTGCTTTCAATGGTTTGGCGGCTATAATACGGCACCACCTCACCATCGGCGCACCGGCCGACCACCGGGGCTTGGGGGCAGTCCTCGCAAAAATCGGCCGGCTTAAAGGTCACCAGATCGGACGGCCGGCTATAAACCGGGTATTGGTATTTATCGGTTCTATCTCTGCTGCCGTTTAAAACCGGGATGTAGTATCCGGTATACAGCATGCCGCCGGGCTGATCGTTTCGGGTCACCGCATAAACATGGAAATGCCGGCTGATCCATTTGTTTAAGGCTGTCTGGGCGGGGTTTTCCGCCAAAAAAGCCAGAAATTCGGACAGCCCCGTTTTCAGCTCACCGCTCCGGTACGTCTGACCGGCAAATTCGAATTCACGGGAATCCGGAAGCTTTTCATAATACGCAAGGCTTGACTGGATGGCGGGTGATAGCCGGGCAAGGTCCAAATCATCTGAAAATTGGGGAAGTTTATCCCGGGGAAGCTTCTGGATGGCGGGTTTCCCCTCAGTCGCCTGGGAAGCCGCCTGCAAAACCGGCAAAGCGGCGGATAAAAGAAAAAAAATCGACAGAAAAACCCAGTGGCAAGGGTGTCCGGTTTTGCGCTTCTTCCTATTCATCGTCTTCATAGGTATCGACATGCCTGGATTTGTCCTCAACCGGAGAAAGCTCGGGAAGCGGCTTGCCGTCATTCAAGCTCACACCCATCTCCTGGAGCCGTCGGGCGGCGGGCATGACCCGCTTTTCCATGGAGCCGACGGTTTGGTTGAATGTAGCCACGCTCCGGTCCAGGTCCCTGCCCAGCTTGTTCATATGGTTTAGCATTGAATGAAACCGGTTATACAGTTCATTGCCGAGCTCGCTTACCGCCCGGGCGTTCTCCGCTGCGGTCTCCTGCTTCCACCCGTAGGCCACGGCCTTTAAAAGCGAAATCAGCGTGGTCGGGGTGGCGAGAATCACCCCCTTTTCCGCGGCATCCTCAATAAGGTTCGGCATCTTTGTCAGCGCGGCACTGAAAAAATTCTCGCCCGGCATAAAAAGCACGACGAACTCAGGCGTTGGGGCAAACTGCGTCCAATAGCTTTTCTGGGAAAGCTTCTGCACGTGGGTTTGAACATGGCGGGCGTGCCGGGCAAGCATTTCCTCGCTCTCCTCACGGGATTCCACTTCAAGGGCATCCAGGTAGGCGGTAATCGGGACCTTTGAATCCACAACCACCCGCCGGTCGCCGGGCAGCTGAATCACCATGTCCGGCCGAAGCGCTCCGCCGCCGGTCTGGCTGGACACCTGTTCAAAAAAATCGCACCGGTTCTGCATGCCGGAGATTTCAACCACCCGCCGCAGGGTGATCTCCCCCCAGCGGCCGCGCACATGGGGCATGCGCAGCGCATTGACGAGTTTTCCGGTCTCCCGCTGGAGTTCGCTCTGGGTCTGGGCAAGCGAGACCACCTGCTGGGACAGCTCGCCATAGGCTTTCTCCCGCACCCGCTCCATGGACCGGACCTCCTGATCGTATTTTTCGAGTTTATCGGCAATCGGCTGGACCACTTCGCTGACCGCTTTTTCCCGGGTTTTTAATTCCTGCTTCGCGGATTCCAGATATCCGGAAAACTTGGTACCGGCCAATTCCAGGAATGACTGGTTGTTCTCTGAAAGGGCGCGGGCGGCCATCGCCTCAAAGGAATCCGTCATCCGGGACTTGACCTCTTCGATCATCGCGGATTTTTCCGAAGCCGCCGCCCGTTCTTTTTCAAGGATGGTCTCAAGTTCGGCGATCCGCCGCTGATATTGGGCTGCCGCCTGTTGAAGGTCCCGGATTTCGTCTTCCCGGCTGGAAAGTGTGTTTTTTAGTCCGTCAATTTCTTCCAGACGGGCGTTGGCAGACGCCAGGGCATTGGAGGCGTCCAGCAATTTTTCATACTGGGTCTCAAGGGCCTGCCGGGCGGCGCGCAGCCGGCGGGACAGGACCCCATGCGTAATCAGCCAGGCCGTCAAGCCGCCGGCCAAAAACCCGGCCAGCGCATAAAGCGCCAGTTCAATCCATGGGGCTATCTGCATAAACCCTTTTTCAAAATCATTGCTCGATTCATATGTATCCCTGCTGTTAGTCCTATGAACTTTCCGGCCGGATGTAGGTGCCGCTTTTTCCCCCGGATTTTTCCATGAGCCGGATTCCGGATATGGTCATCTCCCGGTCAATGGATTTGCACATATCATAGATGGTCAGGGCGGCCACGGACACGGCGGTCATGGCCTCCATTTCAACGCCGGTCCGCGCAAACACCCGGGCTGTGGCCTGAATGCGGATCGAATGGCTCTCATCCTCCGGAACAAAATCCACGCTGATCTGCTGGATGTCTAAGGGATGGCAGAGCGGAATCAGATCCGGCGTCTTCTTGCCGGCCATGATGCCGGCAATCCGGGCAGTTTCCAGGACATTGCCCTTATAGATCGTCCGGCCCATAATCCGCTCAAAGGTCTCCGGCCGCATATAGACCCGGCCCTCAGCCACGGCCGTCCGGCGGCTGGCGGTTTTTTCGCCCACATCCACCATCCGGGCCCGGCCCTGTTCATCGAGATGCGTAAATTGTGCCATTATCCGACTCCCAACACCTAATACCTAAACAAAATCTTCCGTCTTATCCGTGACCGTCTCCTTGACCCCGGTCAACGTCCGCTCCAGCACCGGTATCACATTATCCCGGATGTCGCCGGCCACCACCAGGCGCATGATCTCATCGCCAACGGAAAGCGGCACGTTTTCCACAATTTCCACCCGGATATCCAGGATGCCGGGGGAGCGCTTTTCCTTCTCAATAATCTGCTCCAGCTTTTCATGATCCACCGCCACGGTTAATCCGGATACCGCGCGGCCGTCTCTGGAGCTGCCCCTCACGATACCGGTATGCGAAAGGATCATACCGATCCGGTCCGCATCCGGCCGCATCTTTATTTCATCAATGATTGCCTGTATATCCATTCTCTGCCCGCCTTCTTTTGTCGTCCGATTATTTCGGGGCCCGCCATGATTGCGCTTTTTTCAAATCTTCCGGTGTATTAATATTAAAAAAGGATTGAAGCGCCGGATCCGCCTGCCGGAGCGCCGCTTCCGGGACTTTTTTAACCCGAAAGGATTTAAAAATTCTCTGGATTTTAAACTTCTCAGTTTGAATATGCCGCTCCATTACCGGCAGACAGGTCTTTGCATACACCGCGCACATGGGCTCCAGCCCGGCCCGCGTTTCCGGAATCACCACCCCGGCATTGGGCTCGATGTGCTGAAGGACCGTACGGACCACACTCTCCTTTAAAAACGGAATGTCACAGGCCGCCACAAACACAAAGGGGTTGCGGGCATAAAAAAGGCCGGCATGCACCCCGGTAAGCGAGCTTCGCACCGAATACACGTCTGAGACAATAGTGGCATCGAATTCCAGATAATGCGTCGGCTCATTGGTCACAATAAGAATTTCGTCAAAAATCAGCCGGAAGATATTAAAAATATGATCAATCACCCGCTGGCCGGCGATTTCCAGAAATGCCTTGTTTTTACCCGAAAACCGTTTGCTTAGGCCGCCGGCGAGGATCACCCCGCTGCACGCGGTATCCGAATCTGCCATAAGCTGCTTGCGCCATCCCTTTAAGGCTTCGTAAAAAGCGATTTATTCCGCTGCGGCGGTATTTTTGCAAAAAGTAACTTATGATTCGTACTCGTACTCGTACTCGTAATCGTAATCGGCCCTTAAAATACCCGAGTACGAGTACGAGCACGAGTACCGTCCCGCTTGCGCGGGACTGAGTACGATCAGTTCCTTGGAAGTCCAATATCTTTGTTGGGCTGAATTCCTCGGGATTTGCGCGCCGCGATTTTGAACTTTTTTCTTTGCCGTCCCAAAATCAATTTTTTTCGAGTTAATGACATTGGTTCGCTTTTTACTGCTATATGAAAAAATACCGACAAAATCAAGGCCGGCACGGTGGCCGACTCTACGCTGGATCGGTTTTTTTCCCCATTCCTATTGAGGGCACCGTGCCCGCCTGAAAAACAGATAAAACAAATTTATCACGGGCCCTGGATCACGGTTATTTAATCAGAATCCGGACACTTTTGATAAATCTTGATCTTGCTTCTTTTGCTGTTGTATTCTATGCCTTAATTTAACGTTTTATTCGGGACAGAGCTATGAATGAGAGCCAAATACTGCTGGATGCGGCCGATATGGACCGGATCGTAACCCGCATCACTTACGAAATCATTGAAAACCGCAGGGATATCGGCGAGCTCGCCCTTGTGGGGATCCATACGCGGGGCGTATTCCTGGCCCGGCGTATCCAGGCCAAGCTCCGGGCGATTGAATCCGTCACCGTAAACGCCGGGGATATGGATATCAACCTGTATCGGGATGACTGGACCCGTATCAGCCAGCAGCCGATTGTGCGAAAAACCGACATATCCTTTTCCGTTGATGAGAAACCAATTATTTTAGTGGATGATGTCCTGTTTACCGGCCGCACCATTCGGGCGGCCATGGATGCGCTCATGGATTTCGGCCGGCCCGGCCGCATCGAACTGGCGGTATTAATCGACCGCGGGCACCGGGAACTCCCCATACAGGCCAACTACATCGGCAAATACATCAAAACCCGGCCGGATGAAGTCGTAAATGTGCGGCTTTCAGAATGCGACGGCATGGATCGGGTGGATCTGGTTTCAAATGGGGCATAAAGAGCACAAAAAAGGGGCACCCGGGCACCTGCGTGTGGGCATCCTCACAGTCTCCACTACACGCGGTCTGGCCGATGACAAAAGCGGACACTGGATGAACCGGCATGCCAAACGGGAAGGCCACACCGTGGTGCTGCATGAGATGCTTGCGGACAATCAGTTTGACATCGCCAGAAAAGTGGCGGATATCGCCGCCCGTCAAACGGTGGATCTTTTAATTATCAACGGCGGCACTGGACTCAGCCCCTCGGATGTGACCATAGAGGCCGTAAAGCCCATGTTCGGCAAAGAACTGACGGCTTTTTCCCCGGCATTCACCCAGCTCAGCTTTGAAGCCATCGATTCGGCGGCCATTGTCTCCCGTGCCACCGCCGGGGTCATCCAAAAAACAGCCGTATTCTGCCTGCCGGGCAGCATCAACGCCTGCAAGCTGGCCTGCAAAGTCCTTATTTTTCCGGAAGCCGGCCATATTGCAGCGCATATTCGCGCCGACGAATTACCAGGCGCATATTAAAGGGATTATAAAATCCCGCAAAATGTTATTAAAAGGAGCCATCGATTCATGTTTGGCATCGGCATGCCGGAATTACTGGTCATTCTAGCCATTGCCCTGGTTGTTATCGGCCCGAAAAAACTCCCGGACATGGCCAAATCCCTTGGCCGGGCATTTAATGAGTTTAAAAAGGCCACCCAGGAAATCAAGGATTCTTTGGATATCGACGAAGAGATCAATGAATTCAAAAAACCCTTAAACGATATGCGCAGTAACTTCAGCTCCCCCTGGTACGGCCACGAGAAGACCACATCCGAGTCCGAAAACGCGGCTGACAGCGCGCCGCCGCCGCCCGGCTCAGACGATGACGCGGCAAATACGGAAAAAGACTCGCCCCGATCGGAAAAAGATCCGGAAACCGCATCAAAAGATAAAAAAGGAACGGACCCCGGCACTGATGCATGAAGACGAAAAGCTCCCGTTTACTTCCCACCTGGAGGAACTCCGCAGCCGATTGATCCATTGCGCCATTGCCATTGCGGTCGGGTTCGCCATTGCCTATCTGTTCAAGGAAAAACTGTTTGAAATCCTGACCCGGCCGCTGATTCAGGTCATGGAGCAGGGGGATACCCTGATATTTACCGGGATCCCGGAGGCGTTTTTCACCTATTTAAAAGTCTCGCTGCTTTCCGGCATTCTGCTGGCCATGCCGGTTATCATGTATGAATTCTGGATGTTCGTCGCGCCCGGCCTGTATAAAAATGAACGGCGCCTGATGCTGCCCATTGTCCTGATATCATCGATTTTTTTTGTCGGCGGGGCCCTTTTCGGCTATTTCATCGTATTTCCCTATGGATTCAAGTTCCTGCTGGGATTTGCCACGGAAACCCTGCGGCCGCTGCCTTCGATGAAAGAGTATTTAAGCTTTTCCGCCAAACTGCTGCTCGCCTTTGGATTTGTATTCGAACTCCCGCTGGTGATTACCTTTATGGCCAGGCTCGGACTTGTGAGCGTGGCCTTTCTGAAACGAAACCGCAAATACGCCCTGCTGCTTTTTTTCGTGGGCTCCGCCCTTCTCACGCCGCCGGATGTGGTCACCCAGATCATGATGGCGTTTCCCCTTATGATACTCTACGAAATCAGCATCATCGGCGCCCGGGTTTTCGGCCGTAAACCGCTTGAGCCGGAGGATGCGGAGACGGAATCCTGAAACCTGCCAGCTTTATCCCGAGGTTTCCTTGATCAAACGTATTGAGATTGTCAACTTCATGTCCCACCCCCACACGGTAATTGAACCGGCAGACGGCCTGACCGTGCTGACCGGGGAGAACAATACCGGCAAATCCGCTGTCATTGCCGCCCTCCAGATACTTGCCCGGAATACGGCCGGCGATTTTATGATGCGCCACGGCGAGCGGGAATGCCGAATCATTGTGGAAACCCATGAGGGAGATATTGTCCAGTGGCAGCGAAAAAACAAAACCGTCAGCTACTTGTTAAACGGCCGGGAAATACACCGGCTGCGAAACGCCGTGCCGGAGGATCTTCACGAACTGCTTAAAATGCCGCTGGTTGATGCGGAGGGGGGCGCATTTGATGTGCATTTCGGAGAGCAGAAAAAACCGATCTTTCTTCTGGATGACTCCCCGGCCCGGCGGGCGACTTTTTTTGCCTCTGCCTCGGATACCATCAAGCTCATTGAAATGCAGAACTTACACCGGCAGAAAGTCCGGGATGCAAAACTGCAGGAAAAACGGCTGGAAGCGGACAAG
>JBKHAE010000080.1:0-16032 GCA_046543065.1 Desulfobacterales bacterium
TCGCCTGCATCTTCCTTGTATCTGCGGCAAACTTGAAAATCGCTCAATTTAGGTTGAAAAAAGTTGAAAATCCTTTTAAATCCCCCTTTCAAAAGGGGGACTTAAAGGAATGGGCCATTTTTTATGAGTATCAGCGATGCCATTGAGTTTCATGCCATAAAGCAATTGAAATATCAAGGCTCATGGCTTTGCCGTTGGAACAAGCCTGCAACCTGCTTAAATTAGAAATTATTTGACTTGTTTGGCCTTATTTCATATGAAGGTAAGCATTTGAAATTCGAGGAGGTCATCATCTTATCCAATGAGTGCTAAAATACTTGTCAATGCGGTGGATCCGGAAGAATGCCGGATCGCCAAAGTAAAAAACAACCGGCTGGAGGAGTTTCATATTGAAACCACCGCCCGGGAGATCACCCAGGGCAATATCTATAAGGGGGTGGTGGCCCGGGTGGAGCCGAGCCTGCAGGCCGTGTTCGTGGATTACGGCGCTGAAAAGCACGGCTTCCTGCAGAAGCAGGAGATCCATCCGGACTATTATAAGGACGATCCGTCAGGGAATCAGTCCCTTAAAAATATTGTCCAGAGCGGCCAGGAGATGCTGGTGCAGGTCACCAATGACCCGTTCATGCATAAAGGGGCCATGCTCACCACTTTTATTTCTTTGCCCGGCCGGCATACGGTTTTGATGCCGGGCAGCAAGAACCACGGGGTCTCAAGAAAAATCAGCGACGAGGCCGAACGTAAGCGGCTGAAAGAGATTCTGGGAAAGCTCAAAATTCCGGAGGATTTCGGTATCATCATCCGGACAGCCGGCCAGGAATGCACCAAGACCGCGATTGAGAAAGATTTCCGCTACCTCATGCGCCTGTGGAAAAATATCAACAAGCAGGCGGTCCAGGCTGAGCCGCCGGCGCTTCTCTACAAGGATCGGACCCTGGTCCAGCGGGCCATTCGGGATTATTTTACCTCGGAAGTCACGGAAATCCTGGTGGATGATGAAACCGTATACAATGAAATCCGGGACTTCATCAACATGGTCTCGCCGCAGCACAAGAAAATCGTCAAGCGCTATACTGCGGATAAGCCGATTTTTACCAAGCACCAGCTGGAAGACCAGATCACCTCGATCTTTGAAAACCGGGTGCGCTTAAAATCCGGCGGCACCATCGTGATTGAGCAGACCGAGGCCCTGGTCTCTATTGATGTCAACTCCGGCAAAGCCACCCAGAAGCGCTCCATTGAGGAGACCGCCCTGGCCACCAACATGGAGGCTGCGGAAGAGATCGCCCGGCAGCTGCGGCTTCGGGATTTTGGCGGTTTGATTGTTATTGACTTTATTGACATGCGGGAGCAGAAGAATAAGCAAAAAGTCGAGCAGCAGATGAAGGCGCAGCTCAAAGAGGACAAGGCGCGCAACAAGGTCGGCCGGATCACCCGGTTCGGCCTGATGGAGATGTCCCGGCAGCGGATCCGGCCCTCCATCCGGTTTATTAATTTTGAGCGCTGTCCGCATTGTCAGGGGCGGGGCGTTATTCAGTCCGTGGAATCCCTGGGGCTCAGTTTTCTACGGCGCCTTCGGCTGGAGACGCTTAAGACTGAGATCACCAATGCCAAAGGATATGTTCCGCCGGAGGTGGCCAATTACCTGCTCAACCGCAAGAAAAAAGAGATTCTGGACCTTGAGATGCGGCGGGGCATTACCATCACCCTGGCGGCGGATCGCGCTATGGTGCCCGGCGACAGCCGGATTGAGTGGGAGTGATATAAATCGTACTCGTACTCAGTGTAACGGTACTCGTACTCGATTATATTGTTCAGTTTCGATTACGAGTACGAGAACGAGTACGAGTACGAAGCAGTTTATTCAATAAGGAGGAGAAATGTTTGACTTGATAGTAAGTACAGCCCATGCCATGGGGCAGGGCGGTGCAGGCGCCGAAGGCGCTCAGGGCGGCGGATTTGCCGCGCTGGTACCGATCATCCTGATGTTCGTGATCTTTTATTTTCTTTTGATCCGGCCCCAGCAGAAAAAGGCCAAGGCGCATCAGGAAATGGTTAATAATCTGAAAAAGGGCGACCGGATAATTACCAGCGGCGGCATCTACGGCCGGATCACCAACATTGATGATCAAAACGCAACGGTGGAGATAGCGGATAAGGTCCGCATCAAGATCACCCGCGGCAGCGTGGCCTCCCTGGCCCAGGAAGCCCCACAGACCAAAAAAGAGGAATAAACAAGGCGTCTGTTCCATATTATTTTTCGGCAGGCACAGTGGCCTGCCCTACGGCAATTCTGCCGGAATTTTGTAGGGTCGGCCACCGGGCCGACCAACTGAACTTGATTTGTAAAATTTAACCTGCTAAAAGGCGTTGAGATCTGAGGCACTGAGGTCCTAAGGCACTGAGGCACTGAGGCACTGAAAATGATTTTTTTCTTTGTGCCTTGCACCTTACTCCTTAAACCCTAAACCTTAAACCCTAAACCTTATTACAAGAGGAATCCGGTTTGAAAAATGTTTCCTGGCGATTGCTGATTGTTTTCGGGGTTCTGATAATTGCGGCCGTACTGGTGGCCCCCACATTCAAACCCGGCTGGTGGCCGCATAAGCAGATCAACCTGGGGCTTGACCTAAAGGGCGGCATGCACCTGGTGCTTGAAGTTGAAACGGAAAAGGCGGTGGAAAGCACCGTGGACCGCATCCGTGAGGACCTGCGCTCTTTGCTGCGCAAGGAACGTATCCGGCATCACGGCATCAAGCCGGCTGGCAAGACCGGGCTTTCGGTGACCATCCTGGACCGGGATGAAATCGAGGGTGTCCGCAAGATTTTAAAGCGCGAGTATGAGGAGGTTGAAGTAGAATCCACCTCTTCTGTGGAAGACGGTCTTGAGGCTAAAATCGGGCTGACGGACGAATGGGTGCAGGAGATCAAGAAGCAGGCCACGGAGCAGGCCCTGGAAACCATCAGAAACCGGATCGACGAGTTCGGCGTCAGTGAACCGGATATCCGGATTCAGGGGGAGCGCCGGATATTGGTGCAGCTGCCGGGTATTGAGGATACCGAGCGGGCCAAAGAGCTGATCGGAAAAACCGCCCAGCTTGAGTTTAAGCTTTTGGATGAGGAAAATGACCTGGGCGATGCCTTGGATGGCGATGTTCCCTCGGGCAGCGAAATCCTGTACCAGGCAACCGAGGCCACCGAGGCCGAGCCGCAGCCCTATCTTGTAAAAAAGCAGGCGCTTTTGACCGGCGCCCATTTAACCGATGCCCGGGTTCAGATCGATCAGCAGTTCAACGAGCCGTTTGTCTCCATTGAATTCGATCGCAGGGGCGCCCGGGCCTTTGAGCGTATCACCGGCGAGAATGTCAAGCGGCGGATGGCTATTGTGCTAGATGACAAGGTCTATTCCGCCCCGGTCATCCAGGAGCGGATACCCGGCGGCACGGCCCGGATCACCGGCAATTTTACCGCCCAGGAGGCCCATGACCTGGCCATTGTGCTGCGGGCCGGCGCCCTTCCGGCGCCTGTAAATATCATCGAGGAGCGTACCGTGGGGCCCAGCCTGGGTCATGACTCCATCCGTGCGGGCCTTCTTTCCATGATCGCGGGCGGCATACTGGTTGTCTTTTTCATGGTGATCTATTACAAGGGCGCCGGCTTAATTGCCGATTTTGCCCTGATTTTAAACATCCTCCTGATTGCCGGCGGATTGGCGGCATTCGGCGCCACCCTGACCTTGCCCGGTATTGCCGGGATTATTCTGACCATCGGCATGGCCGTGGATGCCAATGTGATCATATACGAGCGCATCCGCGAGGAGATGCGGCTGGGCAAAACCCCGGCCGCAGCCATTGCTGCCGGATTCGAGCGGGCGGGCCTTACCGTGCTGGATGCCAATGTTACCACACTAATTGCGGCGCTCGTGCTATTTCAATTCGGCACCGGGCCGGTCAAGGGCTTTGCTGTTACCCTGAGTCTGGGGGTTCTGGCCAGCCTGTTTACCGCCCTGATTATTTCGCGGATTATTTTTGACTATATCTATACCACCAAGCGGGTTCGGAGCTTGAGTATTTAATTCGAAGGATTATAGATCCATGGAAATTATAAAGCCCGGTACAAAAATCGATTTCATCGGCAGGCGGCAGATAGCCTATATGTTTTCTGCCATTCTGATTCTTTTAAGCCTTGTATCCTTGATTTATCATGGCGGCCCCAAGTACGGGATTGATTTTGCGGGCGGCACTGTTGTTCAGATTCAATGCACAGAGGAGGCCCGGGTCTCAGATATCCGGGCCGGCCTGGATGCCGTGGATTTGGGCGATGCCACGGTGCAGCGCTTCGGCACGGAAGCCAAAGGCGAGTATCTGATCCGCACGGATCAGTCATTAATTACAGGCGAGGGGTTTTCCGAAGAAGTTAGGTCTGCTGTGGCTGATGCCACCGGAATGGATGTAGTGGTGGAACGGGTGGAAATGGTCGGCCCCCAGGTGGGCGCAGACCTTCGGGAAAAAGCCCTGCTGGCCTTATTTTATGCCCTGCTGTTTATCACCATTTATATATCCGGCCGCTTTGAGTTCAAATGGGTGTTAAGCGGGGTGATGGCGGCGGCGCTTATCGGCGCGGTCTACCTCTTTGCCCTGTTTAATGTCAGCATTCCGCTTTTGATTGTCGTGGCCCTGGTAGTGGCCTTGATCATGTTCTGGCAGCTGCGGCTCAAGTTTGCCATGGGCGCGATTGTTGCGCTCATGCATGATGTGTTCATCACGATCGGGATTTTTTCCCTGCTTGACATTGAATTTTCGCTGCCCATCGTGGCGGCGCTGCTGACCATCATCGGCTATTCCTTAAATGATACCATTGTGGTCTTCGACCGTATCCGGGAAAATATCAACAAGCACGCCAGAAAACCCCTGGAGACCGTGATCAACCAGAGCATCAATGAGACCTTAAGCCGCACCATCATGACCTCTGTCACCACGCTGATCGTGCTGATCTGCCTCTTTCTTTTGGGCGGGGCGATTATCCATGATTTTGCCCTGGCCATGATCGTGGGCGTGATCATCGGAACCTACTCTTCCATCTATGTTTCCAGTCCGACCCTGCTCTGGCTGCAGGAGGCACCGGGCAAGGGGGCGGCAGAGGCCATGGGGCAGGCGTAAACCGTTTTAATCATGCAAAACCTCCGTCATTGGGTGGCATTAAAATATATCCCAGGTGTCGGGGACTATTTGTATAAAAACCTGCTGGACCGGTTTGAAACACCCGGCCGGGTGTTTCAGGCGTCCAAGCAGGCGTTAATGGCAGTGGACGGCGTATCCGACCGCCTGGCAGACGATATCCTCTCCGGCCCGCCCGCGGCAGCCGTCAGCAGGGAGCTCTCCCGTATCCAGAAGTCCGGCTGCCGGATTGTTACCTTTTCAGATGAAGAATACCCGCCGCTTCTCAAGGAAACCCCGGATCCCCCGCCATATTTCTATGTTAAGGGCCAGATGGGCAGCTGCACGCAATGCATTGCCATGGTGGGCTCGCGCAAGGCCACCCGGTACGGCATATCAATGGCCGGAAAACTCTCCGCGGATCTGGCAGAGGCCGGTTTTACGGTTGTCAGCGGCATGGCCCGCGGCATTGACACGGCCGCCCATGAAGGGGCGCTTTCCGTTCAAGGGGAGACCATTGCGGTGCTGGGCAGCGGCTTATCAGTTATCTATCCCCGGGAGAACCGGCAGCTCGCCGCCCGGATCAGCGAATCCGGGGCGGTTATTTCCGAATTTCCCCTTGAGGAAGCGCCCAATGCCTATAATTTTCCCAAAAGAAACCGGATTATCGCCGGCATGAGCCTTGGCACCGTGGTGGTTGAAGCGGCCAGCCGGAGCGGATCGCTGATAACGGCAAGACTTTCCGGCGAGCAGGGCCGGGAGGTATTCGCTGTGCCCGGCAATATTAACTCCAAAACCAGCACAGGCGCGCATAATCTGTTAAAGCAGGGGGCCAAGCTCGTGGAGACCGCCCAGGACATTATTGAAGAATTTCCTTTTCTTTTCTTGAAATCTGACATGAATCGCGGTAATGACCACACCGTTAAGCCGGTACAGAACTTAACCGGAGAGGAAAGCCGGGTCTATGAGCTGCTGGAGCCTTATCCCGTGCATATTGATGAACTCTCCCGGCGGCTTGAGATGGATGCCGGTCGATTGTCCGGCATTCTGATGGCCCTTGAAATAAAAGGCCTGGTCTCCCAGACGCCGGGTAAGTACTTTGCAACGGTTTAGCGAAGTTATAATAATGATCCATTCCTTTTTCCTTCCCCCTTTGAAAAAGGGGGATCGAGGGGGATTTTTTGCTGAACTATAACAAAAATCTCAAAGAAAAAGCCCGGCAGCTCCGCAAAAACCCGACGGACAGTGAGCGCCGGCTTTGGTCAAGAATACGGAATCAACAGATTCTGGGTGTTCAATTTTACCGCCAAAAACCCATCAGAAACTATATTGTTGATTTTTACGCGCCGGCGGCAAATCTGGTAATTGAGGTTGATGGGTCACAGCATCATGAAAATGAGCATGTTAAAAAAGATGTTGCCCGGGATAAGGCGCTTTGGGAATTGGGATTAATGGTTTTAAGATTTAACAGCAGTGAGGTGCTGCTCCAAACAGACGCTGTGGTTTTAAGGATTTATGCGGCTGTGATGGAGCAGTTGAAAGGTGTTGATGGCGGGGGAAATCCCCCCTAACCCCCCTTTTCCAAAGGGGGGAATTATTGGCAGGGGCCTTTTTCCAAAGGGGGGAATTGGCAGGGGCCCTTTTTCAAAGGGGTATTGGTGAGAAGTTCCTTTTTCAAAAGGGGGTGCTGCGGTTCCTTTCCCTAAGGGGGGGATTGGGCAGGGGCCTTTTTTTTTAAGGGGGGAATTAGGGCAGGGGCCTTTTTCCAAAGGGAGGAATTGGCAGGGACATTTTTTAAGGGGGGAATTGGCAGGGACACTTTTTCAAAGGGTGGATAAATGTCCCATTAAATACTAATATTTGCAAAAGCCTAATTGCATAATGCTTTTTCATTAAGCACTGAAATTATATGAAATTTAAATAGCTAAATGTATATCGACTTTTGCAAATCACTGTAAGCCCATGCTACTAAATAGATTGATTCAATTGAATAAGCTGATGCTATTGAATAAGCTGACAGTATTAAAATGATCCATTCCTTTTTCCTTCCCCCTTTGAAAGAGGGGGATCGAGGGGGATTTTTGATGGAGTACAAATCGTGAGCAAACCCCTGGTTATTGTGGAATCGCCGACAAAGGAGCGAACCCTTAAAAAATACCTTGGCAGCAAGTACAAGGTGGCCTCCACCGTGGGGCATATAAAGGATCTGCCGCAAAAGGAGTTCGGCATTGATGTGGAAAACCGCTTTCAGCCCAAGTACGTAACCGTGCCGGGCAAGCAGAAAGTGATCAAGGCCTTAAAGACCGCGGCCGAAAACTCGGACGAGGTCTATCTCGCCCCGGACCCGGACCGCGAAGGCGAGGCCATTGCCTGGCACACGGCCAATATTTTAAAGCGAAAAAATGGCCCCGTATTTCACCGGGTGCTGTTTCACGAGCTCACCAAAAAAGGGGTCCAGGAAGCCCTTTCCAAAACCGAATCCTTAAACGAGAACAAGTACAAGGCGCAGCAGACCCGCCGGATCCTGGACCGGCTGGTGGGGTATGAAATTTCGCCCATCCTTTGGAAAAAGGTCAAATACGGCCTTTCCGCCGGCCGGGTGCAGTCCGTGGCCGTGCGCATGATCTGCGAGCGCGAGCGCGAGATCCAGGTCTTTGAGCCGGTGGAATACTGGTCTGTCACCGCACACCTGGAAGGGGATAACCCCCCGCCGTTTGCCGCCAAGCTGTCAAAGAAAAGCGGCAAAAAGATTACCATCTCCAATGAGCAGGAATCCAATGCGGTTTTAGAAGAAATCAAGCAGGCGGATTTTATTGTTGATAAAATCGTCAAAAAAACCGTCAAGCGAAACCCCTATCCGCCGTTTATCACCAGCAAGCTCCAGCAGGATGCCATCCGCAGGCTGCGGTTTACCGCCAAAAAAACCATGACCGTGGCCCAGCAGCTCTATGAGGGCGTGGACCTGGGCCAGGGCGAATACGTAGGCCTGATCACCTATATGCGCACCGACTCCACCCGGATTTCCGCTGAAGCCGCAAACGAGGCCCTGGATCACGTCCGGCAGACATTCGGCAGCGACTATGCCCTGGATAAGCCCCGGTTTTTTAGAAATAAAAACAAGGCCCAGGATGCGCATGAGGCGATCCGGCCGACATCGGTATACAACACCCCGGAAAAGGTGGCCCCGTATCTGTCCAAGGATCAGCTCGCCCTCTACAAGCTGATCTGGAAGCGGTTTGTGGCCTCCCAGATGGCCCAGGCACTGATCGATCAGAAGACCATCAATATCAATGCGGGCAGCTACCTGTTCACCGCCAGCGGTTCAACCGTCAAATTCCCGGGGTTCCTGGCGCTTTACCAGTCTGCCGAAGATGAGTCGGACGCCAAAGGCAGAAACGGCGAGAAAAACGAGCTGCCCGAGCTTGCTGAGGGTATGAAGCTCGCGGTCAGGCAGATTGAGCCCAAACAGCACTTTACCACCCCGCCGCCCCGCTACTCTGAGGCGTCTCTGGTCAAGGCGTTGGAGGAAAACGGCATCGGCCGGCCCAGCACCTATGCGGCCATTTTATCAAATATTCAGGACAAGGGGTATGTGGCGCTTGAAAAAGGCTACTTTCATCCCAGCGAACTGGGCTGCATTGTGAGCGACCTGTTGGTGGAGAATTTTCCGGATATTTTTAACGTGGATTTTACCGCCCAGATGGAAAACGACCTGGACCGGGTGGAGGCTGCCGAGGCGGACGCCTTTGATGTGTTAAACCGGTTTTATAAGGTGTTTGAAAGCCGGGTCACCCAGGCGGCAGAGCAGATGCTGAGCGTTAAGGGCGTTGGCGTGCCAACGGATTTGAACTGCCCGGTCTGCGGCAGGCGCCTTTACATAAAAGTCGGCAAAAACGGCCCGTTTTTAGCCTGCGAGGGGTATCCGGACTGCACCTATTCCCGGAACTATAGCCGGGATGAAAAGGGCCGCATCCATCCCATCGAGCCCGCCCATGAGGCGGCCGAAGGCGAGGTCTGCGACAAGTGCGGCCGCCAGATGGTGGTAAAACAGGGCAAATACGGGGATTTTTTGGCGTGCAGCGGCTATCCGGAGTGCAAAAACACCCGATCCATTAACAGCAATTCCAAAAACGCGCCGTCCACCGGTGTTAAATGTCCCCAGGAAGGCTGCGACGGCGAACTGGTGGAGCGAAAATCCAAACGGGGCAAAATTTTTTACGGCTGCAGCCGCTTTCCGACCTGCACCTATGCCCTGTGGGACAAACCCATCCCCAAACCCTGCCCCCGATGCGGCGCCCCGTTCTTGGTTGAAAAAACCACCAAAAAGGCAGGGACCGTGATTAAATGTATTAATGAGGCGTGCGGGTATAAGGAATAAATCCTTTTTGCTCCCCCCTTTGGCATTATTGCCGATAGTCCTTCATTGCCTAAGGCCAATAAAAGAGAGTTAAAGATATATGAAAATGCATCGCGTTAAGATTGATCCAAATACACCGGATACCCTTCCTGAGGGCAGGGTGGATGAAAGTCGTTTGGACTCCACTACTGAAAGGGATATAGAAATGCAGCAATATGCTGATGATATAGAGGCATTAAGAGAGTCAGCTGTATTTGCCCGAAGAGTCCGGAAACGCCTTGGCCTGAATCAAGAAGAGTTTTCTCAAAGGATTGATGTGCCTGTGGAAACAATACGCAAATGGGAACAAGGCAAACAGTTCCCTGTCGGGCCGGCTAAAACATTGCTTAAAGTGCTTGATAAGTCTCCGGAAACTGTATTTACAACTTTATAGGCATTTGGCGGATGCGCTGTCGCTTATCCGCCCTACACCCTACACCCTACACCCTACACCTACACCCTGAACCCTACACCCTACTATACGTGGCCGGCACGGTGGCCGGCCCTACGAGGTGAGGCGGCGGTACAGGCGGCGTAGGGCAGGCCACCGCGCCTGCCTTAAAGGCTATCCAGATACGCCAGATCCTTATTCTGGGACTTCTTTGTGCCGATGGCCAGCACCTCCACGCGGTTCTGGCTGGTTTTGCGGAAATAGAGCCGGCCCCGGTAGGCAAATATCACCTCAAATACCGTGGCTTTGCCCTTTTTGCTGAATACCTTGCGCTTAATATTGACAAGCGAGGGGTCATCATTTAGCTGATGGATCAGCTCCTCGGCCTTAAGGCCCATGTCCTCATCCAAATCCGCAAGTCCCTCCAGTGCCCGATCCGTAATATCAATGTTTTTGTAAAGCACTTTAATCCGCCGGCCAAGCTTATCAGCCACCTTCTCCTTCTGCTGGTTCTGGGCCTGACGGCTTTTTTCAAGCTCCTCGATTTTTTCCTTTAACTGATTGATTTCCTCGTACTGCTCCTCCTGGCGGGCCAGGTTTTTACGCAGCTTTTCCTCAAGGGTTTCAACCTCTTCAAAAAGCTCCTCCTCGTCCTTTACCGCCTTCTGCTTGGTCTCCTCCAGGGATTCCTGGATCTGGCTGTATTCGTTCAGAAGGGACTCGCGCTCATCTGCCAGCGACTGGGCGCGCGCCTTGTGGGACTTTTCAAGATCCGTAAGCCGCTTAAGTTCCTCGGCCTGTTCTGCCTCCTCCCGCCTGGCGGATTTAAGGGCCCGGCGGTAATACGTATACAGCGTGGCCAGAAAAATCAGTATGTAGAAAAGCAGCAGGCCGACGGAAATAAGCGAATAGGGCGGAATTGATGCCGTGACCTCAAGGCCTAATCCGTTGTTTAAAATCTCAAAGTTCTGCTCAGCCAGTTCGACCGGATCGGTGGGGAGGTTATCAATGGTGGCGCTTTGATAGGCCGGCGGGTAAATAATGCTGCCCTGGTTGGTTCTTACCGTAACCTCAAGCCGGCCGCCCAGATCCGGGAAAACGCTTTCCTTTTTGTACTGATCAATGGATTCCTGGACAGCATCGGAGATCGGGGTGATGCCGTTTAAGACATCGTTTATTTCAGAGAGGTAAACATTTTTGATATCCCGTTCATACCAGTGGCTCAAATACCCCTGCAAAAGGTGGCTTGAGAGCAGATAGAGCACCGGCGGCATCAGAATGCAGAAAAGGAGTATTTTAAATGACAGATATTTCATTAAATCGCCTTAAACCGGGAATTTTTTATAGCGTGGAAAGAATCTGGCGCGCCTGTTCAGCCTCACCGAAGTCCGGGTCCATTTTGATGGCCCTTTTCAAGGCGTTTTCAGCTTGACGGGTGTCTCCCTTTTTGTGATAAGCGACGCCTAAATGATAGTGGATTGTCGGATTGTCCGGCAGCTTTTCAATGCTTTGGGTCAACTCGCGGATTGCGTTGTCATAGAGCCCCGTTTTGACATAGACCCAGCCCAGGGTGTCCTGGATGCGCGGATCATTGGGCTGCTTTTGTTTGGCTTTTTCCGCAAGCCGCATGGCCTCATTGAGATTTTTTTCATTTTCCGCCAGAAGATAGGCCAGGTTGTTGGCGGCCGGCACAAAATCCGGATTTTTTTCAAGCGCCTTGCGGTAATGGCGCTCTGCCATGTCGGTTTTATCCTGGGCCCCAAAGATAATCCCCAGCATCATGTGCGGCATATCATCCCGGCCGCCTTGTTCAACGGCTTTTTGATACTGCCTGATGGCTTCCTCTGTCCGGTTTTCGGACAAATAGAGCCGGGCCAGGGAATAGTAGGCCGGCAGATAATTCGGATATTCGATAATTGCCGCTTTAAAGGCTTTTTCCGCCGGCTTGGTATTGTTTTTGGCCAGCTGGAGCTTGCCCTTCAGGTTATATATCACCGCCCGGTCCCGGGGGCTGTTTTCCATTTCCTTTAAGCGCAGGTCGCATTTGTGAATGGCGGTTTCTATCTGATCCGTTTTAAGGAGAACGGAGATCAGGTGAATGAATACATCGATATTGTCCGGGTCCTTGGCCAGGGCGATTTCAAAATTGGTTTTGGCGGCATCAAAATTTTTTTCCTGCTGATGAATAAGGCCCAGGCGGTAATATGCCTCGGGTCTGTCCGGCGCCATATTCACCAGGGAGGTAAAATAGGCTTTGGCCTGCTCGATACGGTTTTCCCGCAGATAGATCTCGCCCAGCATCTGAAGGGCGGTGTAATGATTCGGGGAGACTGAGAGCACGGCGTTTACGGCCTCTTTGGCGGGTTTTACGCTGTTTTCCCGCAGATAGAGCCTGGCAAGCAGAAGCTTGGCCTCGTCATACTGGGCATCATTTCGGCTCACCTTGCCAAATGAGACTTTGGCTTTTTCCGTTTCATCATTCTGCAGGTGGGCCAGGCCCTTTAGGTAATAGAGGTGTGAGGCGCCCGGATATTTTTCAACCAGGGACGTCAGGTAGGTCTCTGCCGCATCCGCCCGGTTTTCAGCCAGAAGGAGCCGTGCTTTCAGGATTTTGGCATCAATAAAATCCGGATGCTGGCTGATGATGCGGTTAATATATTCGCGGGCCTTGTCAAAATTGTTGTTATCCAGATGAAATCGGGCGATCTGGAGCTGAATGCCCGCATTCTGCGGCTGGATTTCAAGGGCCTTGTGATACATGGCCAGGGCCTTGTTTCGCAGATTCCGCGCGGAATAGTAATTCGCGGATTCAATATAGGGTTTGGGGTTCTGCGGATTGGCTTGAACCGCCTGGAGAAAGGCATCCTCGGATTTCTCCCACTGGTTGGCCTGGGCATAGACCCGGCCAAGCAAAAGATGCAGCTCGGAGCTGTCCGGATTGTGCTGGATCGCCTGGTGCAGCAGATCTTCGGCTTTTTTGAACTCCTGGTTGTGCATGTAGAAACCGCACAGGGCGACAATAATTTTGATGGCATCCGGATGCTTTTCCGCCGCGGTTTTAAGATACTGCTCCGCCTGTTCCGGCTTGCCCTGCTTGATCAAAAGCCCGGCAAGCGAGAGATAGGCCTGGGCGGACCGGGGGTTTTCCTCCAGCACCTGCTTGTAAATCTCCTCGGATTTCTGGAAATTGTTCTGCATCTGGTAGATCCGGGCCAGCATATATTTGGCCGAAAGATCGCCGTTTTTGTTTTTTAAGGCATGATTTAACTGGTGTTCCGCCCGATCCATGTCCTTTTGCAGCATGGAAAGAAACGCAAGCTTGAGCTGCACCTGGGTGAGATCCGGGGCAAGCTCCACAGCCTTTGAGAGCGCCTCAACCGCCTTTGACACCTCGCCCAGCTTTAAGTGGACCTCCCCCAGATTGGCGTATCCGCCGGCAAATTCGGGATCAATTTCAATGGCCTTTTGCAGAGCTTCCTTGGCGGCCATATAATTCCGGGCCTCATAAAAGGCTTTGGCCTGTTCATAGTATTCAAGCTTGTCCTCCGGCTGGGAGGAGCAGCCGATAATAAAAGCGATAGCGGAGCCGGCAATAAGTATTTGTTTTATGTATTTAAACATGCGCATGGTTTGAAAAGGTTTTGGGTATTAGGTTTTAGGTTCACAGTTCACAGTTCACAGTTCACAGTTCAAAGTTTAGGGGTTTAGGTTTGCCCGTGTTCAAGTCGGCGCGGTGGCCGACCCTACGATGGTTTGGCTTCATGCATAGCCTGCGTAGGGCGGGCCACTGTGCCCGCCGTAAAAAGCTTGCAGGCCGGGCACATCCATACCCGGCTGTCATTCCGGGCGACAATTTGCCGCTGCTGTCATCCCGAGCGGCAGCGAGGAATCTTAAGATTCCTCGTCGCTGTCGCTCCTCGGAATGACATGGCCGAATGTAGGGGCGGTGCTTTAGCCCGCCAGTAAAAAGCAGGGCGGTCGACACTTTGGCCGACGAGACCTGGTATAAGCCTTTGGGCGGTCGGCGCGGTGGCCGACCCTACGATGGTTTGGCTTCATGCATAGCCTGCGTAGGGCGGGCCACCGTGCCCGCCGTAAAAAACTTGCAGGCCGGGTATCCATACCCGGCTGTCATTCTATAAAAAAGACCGTTTCCTTTAAGTCCCCCTTTGAAAAGGGGGATTTAGGGGGATTTAATTGACTTCCTCCCCATATTAGGATACAAATCCGCACAAAACAAGGATAACTCTCAACAAACCAAAGGATCAAATCATGCCGTCAGCAGACCGTTACCGGATAATGGGCCATATCTATGACCTGCTGGCCAGCCTCTACAGCGGCTGGCAGATCCCCCGCTGTAAGGAGGCCATGCTGGACCGGCTGAAGCCGGATACGGAAGCCCTTTTCGCCGGCGTGGGCCGCGGCGGCGAAGCCAGAAAAGCCGCGGAAAAAGGCGCCCGGGTGACCGTGGTGGATCTTTCCGAAACCATGCTGGATAAATGCAAAAACTCCCTTGACGCTTGCAGCTTCAGCCATCCGGTCCAATACATCCATGATGATATATTCAATGTGTCGCCTGATCATAAACAATACGATTATGTATTCGCCAATTTTTTCCTGAATGTGTTCAAGCGGGAGCAGATGGATCAGGTGGTGCGGCATCTTTCAAAATTGGCAAAGCCGGGCGGCTATGTGGTCGTGGGCGATTTCGCGTTTCCGGAAGGCAATGTGTTTGCCCGGGCATTTAAGCATTTGTACTGGTACATTGCGGTCACCCTGTTTTTCCTCATCACCCGAAATGCGTTTCATAACATCTATAATTATCCTGAATACCTTAAAAAGCATGGGCTGCAGATAGCTGAGATCAAGTATTTTAAAGTGCTTGGCATGAACCTTTACTGGTCGGTGCTGGCGCAGAAGCCGAGGTAAAGTTCACAGTTCACGGTTCACAGTTGAAAAATTTCAAATTCCAAGCACCAAATAACAAACAAATCTCAAATAACAAATTCCAAATATCAAACAAAATCCCCTCGGCCGCAGTCATTCCGGGGGGCATCAGCAGCAGCGGCTGTTTGCGGTCTGCTGAATGCCCTGGTTGGGGCAAAAAGTATTGACAATCCGCCCTGAATGTGTACAATATGCTGTACAGGAGGTGACGAAATGGAAGCCATAACCTATACAGCAGCAAGACAAAACCTTGCTAAAACAATGGAAAAAGTTTGTCGAGACCGTGCTCCGATGATTGTAACACGGAAGTCCTCGGAATCTGTAGTTATTATGTCTCTTGAGGATTTTGAATCCCTTGAAGAGACAGCATATCTATTGCGGTCACCAAAAAACACAAGACGGCTGATTGAATCTATCGTCCAACTCGAAAATGGCAAAGGAGATGAGAAGGAGCTAATAATAGAGTGAAGCTCATTTTTTCCGATCATGCCTGGGACGACTATATCTATTGGCAAAAAACTGACAAGAAAATTCTTCACCGTATCAACACTCTCATTAAAGAAACTAAACGCAGCCCTTTTGAGGGTGTTGGCAAACCCGAACCTTTGAAACATGCGCTTTCCGGCTATTGGTCCAGGCGAATCAATGACGAGCATAGATTTATTTATAAGGTCACTGATGATGCAATTTTGATTGCTCAATTGAGATATCACTACTGATTCTTCTTATAGTCCCAACGAGTTCAGGGTTCACAGTTAAGAAATCTCAAATTTCAAATACCAAATACCAAACAAATCTCAAATCTCAAATTCCAAATATCAAACAAAACCCCCCGCTCGGCCGCTGTCATTCTGAGCGGATAGCGAGGAATTTTAAGATTCCTCGTGGCTGTTGGTCCTCCAAATGACAATTGCATTCATATGGCATATGGGGTTTGTTTGGAATTTTGGTCATTGGAATTTGGTGCTTGTTTGAAATTTGTTATTTGTGATTTGGTGCTTATCAACTTGGTCCTTGAATGTTAAAGCCTTCCGCTTCATAGCTACGAACCATTAACCATTAACCATTAACCATTAACAATTAACCATGAACTCACAAACTTTTAATGAAACACCCACTACTACTGCTGCTTCCGCTGTCCT
>JBKHAE010000081.1:0-15750 GCA_046543065.1 Desulfobacterales bacterium
TCCGACCTCCGTGGTGGTGCTGGCAAACGGCGTCGTGCTTTTATTCAAGCCCTGGTACTGGTTAGATCCCCTGCTATCGCTCCTTATCGCCGCCTTTATCCTGAAAAATGCCTGGAGTGTCCTCAAGGAATCCGTGGCCATTCTCATGAATGCCGTGCCCAAGGAACTGGACCTTTCAGAAGTTCAGGAATTTCTGGAAAACCGCCCGGAAATCCGGTCTGCACACTATCTGCATGCCTGGCCCGTCGGCAGCTGCGGTATCGCCTTTACCTGCCATATCACTGTTGATGATCAAATGATCAGTGAAACCGAAAGCCTTGCGGAAAAACTCCGTGATGAGTTATACGATCAATTCGGGATCGACCATCCGATCTTTCAGTTTGAAACCACTGTGTGCGGCAATGCCGCCATGCTCTGCGAGATCTCCGATGCGGAAGCCCCCGGTGGCAAGACGAAAACCGCCGCCCGATCGGAGAAAGGCCCCTTGCATGCCAAACTTGATCGCTGGCTGTTTGTCGGCTTGCGGCTCCTTGTCGGCGGTGTTTTCATCTACGCGGCCATTCCCAAAATCCTTGATCCGGGGGCGTTTGCCAAAACCGTCTTCAACTATCAGATCCTGCCGGACATGCTGGTAAATCCGGTGGCCATCGTCCTGCCATGGCTGGAATTGTTTACCGGGGCATTTATCATCCTGGGGATCTGGCTGGAAGGCGCGCTGATTATTTATAACCTGCTGATGATCGCCTTTATCAGCGCCCTTGTCTTCAACACCGCCCGGGGCCTGGATATCCACTGCGGCTGCTTTTCGCAAAAGCCGGATGATATCATCAATGCCGGGACCATAATCCGGGACGGCCTGATTTTCATTCCCTCTCTCTATCTTCTCTTCCGCGTTTTTACCCGTTCAGATGCTCCGGCAGAGGGCCGGGATCTTCGATAATTATTTCTCAAAGCTTCGCCCCTTTTTTCTGCGGGGGCCACAAAAAAAGCCCTGACAGCCAAAAATAAATGGCCATCAGGGCTCCATATATATCAACCCGCAATTTAAGCAGGCGGGATTCTATAATTTTAAGGGACCATTTAATAAAAAAAAGCCGATCGAATGTCAAGGAAAATTTTGGATAAATGGAGGCAGATCCAGAGCTTTTATATCAATACGGCTCGCCAGGATCTCTCCGCTAAGATACGGATGGCCGGCATAGCGTCATTGTTTTCGGGGTTGCACTGTGACAATTGATCCTTCTTGGCCTTACCCATCGGCATGAACCGCCTCTTTCATTTTTTCTAAATCGTCGAGTTCCGTTTTATTTTGGCATCTTTCGGATTCATCGATTAATTGTCCTTCCAGATACCGGCCTTTACTAGGCGCTTAATCAACGCCTTGCGCCGCCGGTGATGGATCATGAATTCCTTTAATTCCGACTGAAACTGCTGCTCGTTTGCGTAAAGGGCATATGCTTCGGAAAGATCGACAAGCGCGCGGCAAGCCTCATCATAGGCAAGACCCGACCCACGGGCGACCGTTACGTTAACCGCCTGCCAGGCCTTGGAAAAATCTTTGGAGAGGTCTTTAAGATAAGCCTCCCGTTCTTTACGGCGCTTCATTTCCCGCCGCTGCCGGGCACGCTTTTGTTTTTCCAGCCGAATTTGTCGGGCCTTTTCGGCATTTTCCCGTAATTTTCCAATCGTACGCAAAGGCGCATCGGCCTTGCCGGACTGAAGGTTTCGCTGCCATTTTGCGAACCAGTTTTTAATCGATCTTTCGGCCTGCTGCCCTTTGCCTTCCAGAAGCATTCTCAGGATTGACCTTACTTCATTGCTGGGCAGGTCATCGATCCATTGGTCCATCTCCTTTTCCGAAGTGTCCTCGCTTTGCGCAGCCGGGGTTTCCATACCGGCACCTGCCAGCAGGTCCGGATCGACCTCCAGAAATTCCGCCAACGCCTGCTGGGCTGATGTCAAATCTGCCAGACCGGCAATGGACAGCGGTTCCGTCACTTCGTCATCCATCATTCCCCCGGTTACGCCGGCCAGCCATCCGATATAAAGGCTGCGGATATCTCCCCGCAGCAACTCATCCCGCACCGGAGCCAGGCGCGGCATCCAGCCGCGGCCGTCTTCCATGCCGAAACGATCATAGTTCTCTGACTCTTCCAGGCGCCACCCAATCACCCAGTGGGTTTTCGTGGCCTTGAAATCCAAAACATAAGGCACGGCCATGGCTTTTGCTGTTTCCTGAGGCAATGCTTCGATGGGCAATCGTACCATGAAAACCGCCATCCTCCAGTTGGCCACATAGATGTGGGCATCGAAATAGCGCCGCATCAACTTATCCGGATTGCCCTTGAAATCCCCCCAATTGTATTCGTTGGTAAAGCTGACCGGCGTGATCGCCGCCCGGCTAGAAATGGCGCGCAGCTCGGCTATCTCTTTTTCTGTCAGCGGCCGGTCAATGGCCAGAAACTCATAATACTGGTATTCGCTCATGTTTCCATATTCTCAACTATTATTGCTCTGAAATGTCACAGTAAATGCGCCGTAGGCATTAATTGGAACATTAACTACCCCCCGCCCCCCCCCGACTCTACCCCTTGATTATGGATGATTCTATATAGAGATAATTCAGCTTTCTTAACGCCGTTCATCAAGCTTGCGGACTATCCATTCCGGATTTCTGCGCATTGGCAGAATGGCGGCAACATAAGCAATATCTTCAACGATCTCATAGTAAATGGCATAAGGGAACCGCTTGGCAAGCATTTGATACATGCCAAGTTTTTTGCGATGGATCCCTCCATAAATTATTAAGGATTCTATATCCGCAATCAAGCAGTCCCAAAAATATTCACCAACGCCGGATTCCTGAAAATCATAAAAAGCCTTCCCTTCATCCAGGTCATCAACTGCCTCCTTAATAATGTAGACATCTTTTACTTTCATCTTCTTTGGCTTTTTTTAAGGTCAGAAAGGGAGATGAATTCAGCGCGGCCGTTTTCGATTCGCTTTTTTCTTTCTGTCAGCACCTTTTCATGCCATTCGGGCGTTTCGATTTCACCGTTTTCATAGAGCAATGAGTCCCAAAGCGTCTCCATAGCCTGGAGACGCTCTGCCTTGCTCATTTTTTTTACATCATTAATATTCATTCCTGCCTCCTTGTTATAAATTATTTTTAATACAATCAGTACTCCATGCCTTCAACATCCCGCTTGACGAAATTCCGATTAGGGCATATGTCCGGAAGGCTAAAACCCGAATCTCCTTTAGGTTTATTCCTTAGGGAGCAATACCATAAAAAGGAAAAGAACAAGTTTTAACAAAGGATATTAGCCTATGATCCAAACACATACCAATAAAACAGAATTACATGAAGCCAGGATCGACATCAAGACCCTGTAACGGATTTTTGCCAACGTTATTATAAAAGGATTTTCTGAAAACCTGCTGACGGAGATGATGACCATTTTCCAATTCCCCTGCCTGGGTGACGGTCATCGATAACAGTAAGCTGGCGGATATGATTGAATGGGCAAATACGTCAGACTGCCTTCGGGAGCGGATCAACTTCATCGATCCACCCAAATTTAGAAGGGGTTTCGAAACCCTCGCCAAACCGCCTTTGGTGAATACCGACCTGACTCCATACCCCCACTTTTCTCCGAAAGGGCAGATTTAACCCATCCAGTCCATCGCCCTTGCACCGGCCTTCATCGACGGCGAGATTGAGGGCAGCCTGAATCAGAGGGATCCGGATGCCGGTTTTATCCAACCCGAAGAACTCCTCAACTTCTCAGACAAACAGCTTTATGTGGTAAAGGCGGAGAAACGGGGCAGAGCTATACTGGCAAGCGGCGGATAGGCAAACAGAAAGAACGAACCCTTAGGGTTTTACATGAAAAAGCCCGGCCTTATTCAAAAAGCCGGGCTTGCGAATATTTTGGCTCCCCAGCGCGGATTCGAACCACGGACGCGGTGGTTAACAGCCACCTGCTCTGCCTGCTGAGCTACTGGGGAATATGTGTTAAGTTAAAAATGCCTTTTAACTGTTTGTGGAATTTTTTGTCAAGAAAAATTTGATGGCTCCACCAAAAGTCCGTTTTTGCTAATCCAGACTCACCTTTAGGCCCAGCTCATCAAGCTGCGCCTGGCTGGCATCCGAGGGGGCATTGGTCAATAAACAGGACCCTTTCTGCGTTTTGGGAAATGCAATGACCTCGCGGATCGAGGTACCGCCGCACAAAATGGTCACCAGCCGATCAAAGCCGAAGGCGATGCCCCCGTGGGGCGGGGCGCCCGCATCCAGGGCGGAGAGGAGGAAGCCGAATTTCTCGGTGTATTCCGATTCATCCATGCCGAGTGCTTCCATGACCTTGACCTGCAGATCCTTTTGATGGATACGGATGCTTCCCCCGCCGATTTCCGAGCCGTTTAGCACCAGATCATAGGCACGGGAGCGAACCTGTGTGGGCTCGCTTTCAAGCTTGCCGTAATCTTCCTCCACCGGCGATGTGAAGGGATGATGCATGGCCTGGTAGCGTTTTTCCGCTTCATCGTATTCCAGCATGGGAAAATGCGTGATCCAGACAAATTCATACGCCTGCTCATCAATCAGCCCGAGTTTTTTGGCCAAATGGTTTCGCAGGTGACCCAGGGATTCATTGACGATTTTGGCCTGATCCGCCCCGAAAAACACCAGATCCCCGGGCTCCATGTTGATGCGTTCAGCCATCTGCCGGCGCTCGTCATCGGTGAAAAATTTGGTAATGGGCGACTGCCATTCGTCTCCCTTCACCTTGACGTAGGCCAGCCCTTTGGCCCGGTAAACCTTTACGAACTCGGTCAGATCATCGATTTCCTTGCGGGTAAAGGTCTCGCCCCCTTGTTTTACATTCAAGGCCTTTACCATGCCGCCTTTTTTGACGGCATCGGCAAACACCTTAAAGCCGGAGCCGGCGACAATATCTGATATATCGGTCAGCTCCAGCCCGAAGCGCATATCCGGCTTGTCCAGCCCGTAGCGGTCCAGGGCCTCTTCATATGTCATGCGGTGAAAGGGAATTGCCGGCCGCTTTCCCAGAACCGCTTCAAAAATGGCGGCCACCATGCCCTCAGACAACTGCATCACATCCTCTTCCCCCACAAATGACATCTCCATATCGATCTGGGTGAACTCGGGCTGCCGGTCCGCCCGCAGATCCTCGTCCCGAAAGCAGCGGACAATTTGATAATACCGGTCATAGCCGGATATCATGAGCAGCTGTTTAAATAACTGGGGCGACTGGGGCAGGGCGTAAAAATTGCCCGGGTGGAGGCGGCTCGGCACCAGAAAATCCCTTGCCCCTTCAGGCGTACTCCGGGTGAGCACCGGGGTTTCAATATCTAAAAATCCCGCATCGTTTAAAAAATTCCTTGCCGCTGCGGCCGCCTTATGCCGCATTATGAGATTTTTCTGCAGCCTGGGCCGGCGCAGGTCAATATGACGGCTCTGCAGGCGCACGCTCTCAGAGGCATCGATATGATCCTCGACCATAAACGGCGGGGTCTGGGCCTTATTCAAAATTTTTAACTCATGGACAATCACCTCAATCGCGCCGGTTTTAAGATCCGGATTGGCCATCCCCTGGGGCCTTGCCTCAACCGTGCCGCGGACGCCCAGCACATATTCGTTTCTCAAGTCATGGGCCTTTTCATGCACCGCAGGCTCGCGCTCCGGATTGAAAACAATCTGGGTGATCCCCTCGCGATCCCGCAAATCAATAAAAATGACCCCGCCATGGTCCCTTCTTCGCTGAACCCAGCCCATCAAAACCACTTCGCGGCCGATATCTTCAGCGCCAAGCTGATTACAGTGTTGCGTCCGTCGCATATCGCCCAGCTTATCAGTCACGCGACTTCTCCTTTATTTATTAGGTGTTAGGTGTTTAGGTATTAGGTGTTAAAACAGATAATATGCCGGATAAAATTCCGCTGATCCCGATTTCCACCTGCTCTTTGGTCCGCATATTCCGTAAAACAACGCGGCCCTCTTTAAGTTCCTGATCCCCGACCATAAGCACATATCCGGCGCTCATGCGGTTGGCCCGCTTCATCAGGGCTTTCAGGCTCCGATCCGAAAAATCGATCTCGGCTTTAATGCCCTCCCGCCCGAGTTCGCACGACCACTCAAATGCCTTTTTCTGCGCCGCCGCCCCCATGGCCGCGATAAAAATATCCGGCGGGAGCTCCGAGACGGATGTCTTGCTCAAGACCAGGTCCACCAGCCGATCCAGGCCGATGGCAAAGCCAATGGCCGGCTGGCCCGGCCCGCCCAGGACCTCAACAAGATGATCGTACCGGCCGCCGCCGGCCACCGCATTCTGGGCCCCCAGCTCAGCGGTCTGTATTTCAAAGGCGGTACGCGTATAGTAATCCAGACCCCGGACCAATCGGGGGGCAAGCACATAGGGAACCGCCATTTGGTCAAGTGCCGCCTTTACGGTATCAAAATGTCGCGCGCAATCATCGCACAGGTAATCGGTAATGGCCGGGGCATTTTCCACCACCGCCCGGCATCCCGCTACTTTGCAGTCCAGCACGCGCAAAGGATTGGTATCTTTTCGCCGAAGGCAGTCGCTGCAGAGGGCTTCGCTGCTGACGGTGAGCATTTCAGATAGCGCCTGTTTGAATGCCGGCCGGCAGGCAGGGCATCCCAGGGAATTCAAGTGGACTTCCAGACCCGTAATATGAATGCGCTGGAAAAACACCGTCAGCATATAAATCAGCTGCGCATCGATATAGGGCGACTCAATGCCGAATACCTCGGCGTTTATCTGATAAAACTGACGGTACCGCCCCTTTTGCGGCCGCTCCTTGCGAAACATGGGGCCGATCGTATAAAGCTTCTGGATGGGATCCCTGGCATACAGCCGCTGCTGGATGTAGGCGCGCACCACCGAGGCGGTAGCCTCGGGCCGCAGGGTGAGGAGTTCGCCCTTACTTGACGGAAAGGTATACATCTCCTTTTCCACAATATCGGTTTGCTCGCCGATACTGCGCTGGAAAAGCTCCGTCTTTTCAAGGATCGGCACCCGTATCTGCCGGAAGCCGAAGCCTTCAAAAAGCTTTATCGCGGTTTCTTCGATATGCTTCCACAGCTCGACTTCGCTTGGCAGAATATCTTTAACGCCTCGAATTAACTGAATCATAACTACTTGCCGCTCAATCCGCCATGGGTCACGGCTAATTTGTTCTAATCGCAAAATCCATCAACACTGTCCCATTAACAGACAGATAGTCGGCACGGTGGCCGACTCTACGACGCATGTCGTCGTAGGGCAGGCCACCGTGCCTGCCTAAGAAAAGACAGAACAAATTTGCCCTGCGCCATGCGTATTTCGGATTGCAAAAAAAATTAATCTTTATTAATATTTAAATAAACTATAGTATTCCGGGCAGTTTACAACCGAGTGCGACGGTTTCGGACGGCCCTTTGAATAAGTATAATTTGGCATTTATATTTAAATATTTTATTTGAGTCAATATATATTCCGGTTTCCGCCCCATGGACTAACATCCGGAAATGTTTTCTAAAAAGGAGTTTTCTTATGGCTTCCGCAATTACCATCCAAACGCTTTTTGAAATGAAGCAGAAAAATGAAAAAATCGCTGAACTGACCGCCTATGATCATCCGTTTGCAAAAATGGCCGATGAAGCGGGCATCCATATAATTCTGGTCGGAGACTCCCTGGCCAGTGTGATTCAGGGTGAACCCCATACCCTGGGGGTCACCATGGATGAAATGGTCTATCACACCCGGCTTGTGAGCCGGGCGGCGGAAACGGCCCTTGTGGTGGCGGATATGCCGTTTATGTCTTATCAGATCTCAACCGAAGATGCCATCGCCAATGCCGGCCGGTTTTTAAAGGAAACCGGAGCGGCTGCGGTCAAACTGGAAGGCGGGGCCTCGGTCAGCCATATTATTCGCGCCCTTACAGAAGCAGGCATTCCGGTTCAGGCCCATATCGGCCTTTTACCCCAATCCGTTCACCAAATGGGCGGATACCGGGTCCAGCGGGACGAAGACCGGCTGCTGGCCGATGCCAAAGAAGTTGAAGCGGCGGGGGCTTTTTCCGTGGTCCTGGAAGGAATTCCGGCGGCCATTTCGGCAAAAATCACCGCAAATTTGAATATTCCGACCATCGGTATCGGCGCCGGCCCGGACTGTGACGGACAGGTCCTTGTGATGCATGACCTTCTGGGCATCCGGACCGGGCGGCTGCCCAAATTCGTCAAGCAGTATGCCAATCTGAGGGAATCGGCCATTTCCGGAATCCAGGCCTATGTGCGGGAAGTCCAGGAAGGCAGTTTTCCCTCGGAGACTTATTCATACAAATAATGCCGATTTTGTTTATAAACACCGCTGCCAGGCAGCGGGGATTACAAAAAACAATCAAACAGAGTATCGGCAAAAGCCTTAACTGACAATTCACCGGAACACGCCGGGAAAAAAAGCGGGACCCATTCATGGCCAAACTATTTCGTCCGCAGCCGCCTGTACATCAAATTCCGCTAAAGCAATATCATTTTGAAATCTCTATCGATCGACTCCGGCGAGGGATTGACAATGTCCGGCATGACGTCCATATCAGTCCGGACTTCCAGCGGATTGCCAATCGACTGGCGTTTCAGCTCATTCTATATTATGCGGAGGTCTCCCCGCCCTTTCATACCGAAACCCGGTTCCACTGGCACAACGAGACTACGGAATTCAAGCGGCTGTGCCACGAGATTCTGTCATACGGCATCAATATGGCCAAAGCCGGCCGGGAAATCCAAATTGACGTTCTGGCGCAGGTATCTGTTGTCAAAATGCTTTCCGAGACCATCGGACACCAGTTCGAAGAAGCGCTGCAGCATCTTAAAACCACTATCCGCAAACATGAACTCGCCCAGCGGATGGAGCCGCCCCTTGCCTTGAGGGAAGAGGTCGGCATGGTCATTCAGCGCAAAGACCCGATCATTCGAAACGCGGGCACGGATCTCTTTCAATATTTCACGGAGGTCCAGCATGAACTGAATAAGCTCAGAATTTCCAATTTCGGCGAAGAAAGCGTCATCCCCCGGGAAATATTTTCAAACCCCATTCTGCGGTCCACCGGCCAAATAAACGGATTTTTTCTGATTGAAAACTACGTACTGATCGGCCATCGTATTGAAGACCCGGTCAATTATAATACCCTGTTCAATCTTCTCATCAATTTTCTGGCGGCCCATTTCCGAGCCGATCCGCAAGCCGGCGGCGGCCGCGACACCGGGCAGGCGCAAAACCGGCGGATCAAGCCTGAGATCGCCAATATTACGGATGCCTATCGGCCGGAATTGGACGGCATGATCAAACATGTCGAAAATATCGATCTGCTGTTTAATTATTTTAACACCCGAAACGCACTGAAAAATTTAAAAAACCGGCAAACCGGGCCGAGCCATCAAAAAAAGCTTAAAACCCGGGCCCGCGAACAAAAACATCGGCTCAAACAGTTTTACCGGATCATTTCCAAAGATTTGATGATCCATGGCATTGTAGCCCCGTATCTGATGCAGCCGGTGTTTAAAGAATACTGCCCCCCGCTGTCCCCGCAGGAATGCCTCCAATATCTGGTTATCCCCAAGGCCCGCAAACCGGTTGTCCGCAAATTAAACCGCTTTAAGGCCTATTATTCCCAGAATTTCCCATTAGGCCCGCTGAATCAGATGGTCCGTAAAATCAAGCGGACCTCCAGAAAAGATCAGCAGAAATACCTGATCCGGTATTTAACCGACTTTGCCCGCTACCACCGGGACCTGATGAATTATCAGGTGCTGAAAGATACCGCAGACAGCATCAACCTCCGAACCGAGGAGAAAAGCATCCGGCTGGCCCGGGAAAACCAGACCCTTTATGAATTTATCCTCTCCCATGAACAAGCGGCCGAGGCCAGCCGAATTCAGAACCATTCCGTGCTAAAGGCCGATATCCGGGGGTCTTCGGCAATCATTGAACAGATGAAGGAAAAACAGCAAAATCCGGCCACCAGCTTCAGCCTGAACTTTTTTGATCCGGTCAATAACGTGCTGGCCCTCTATGGGGCCCAAAAAATATTTATTGAGGGCGATGCAGTCATTCTTTCAATTTTTGAGCATGAAGAAAAACCCGAGGAATGGTATGCGGTTTCCCGGGCCTGCGGCCTGGCCATCAATATTCTGCTGATCGTCAGCCGCTATAACTTGAGAAACCGTATCAACCGGCTGCCCATGCTGGATATCGGCATCGGCATCGGCTTCTCCGATCAGGCGCCGACGTTTTTCTATGACAACGACAACCGGATCATGATCTCCCCGGCCATCAACACCGCCGACCGGCTGTCGGAATGCCACAAATCCATGCGAAAAAAGTTTCGCAAAAAAAAGCTGCCGTTTAATGTCTATCTGTATAAGCCTTCGGCCGAAGGCGGAAAAAGTTCGCTTCCGCCCACCATGGGACTGCTCCGGTATAACGTCAAAGGCATTGAAATGCACCGAAAGGCCTTTGATAAACTGGCCGGAGAGATTCATCTGAAACGGCTGAGCTGCCGGCTCCCAAAAATTTCGGATGCACCGATAACACTTTATTCCGGCAAATTTCCCACCATGGCGGGCCGCTATCAGCGCCTGGTGATCCGGGAGGCGCAAATCCCGGAAGTCTCCCTGACCGACTTCCGGACCATCAGGTATACGGATCAAAAATATTATGAGGTCTGTACCAACTCCCGGATCTATGCCTATGTTAAAAAACATCTCAAAAAATAACGCGTTCAAAGGTTTTCATGGAAATCAAATCTTCTGAAAATACCGATAAATATTTAAAAGCCCTGATGGATATCAGCCGGGCCATTAATTCGGATCTGTATCTGGAGGATATCCTCAAACTCATCGTTATGGTTACCGCCAAGGTCACGGGCGTTGAAATCTGCTCCCTCTGGCTGATCGATGAGGACAAGGAGCCCAAAGAGTTAAGGCTTAAAGCGACCCAGACCATTGATCCGGAGTATGTTCAGGACCGGGTCCTGACCCTAAACGAAGGCGTGGTCGGCTATGTGGCCGCCCAGCAGCAGCCCCTGCTGATACCTGACGTGTTAACGGAACCCCGGTTCAAAGAAAAGGAAATGGCCCGGAAACTGGGCCTTAAATCCCTGGCCAGCGTACCGCTTCAGGTCCGGGATGAGAAGGTGATCGGGGTGTTAAACTGTTTTACTTCGGAATACCACGACTTCACAGAAAACGAGGTGAACCTGATCAAGGCGGTGGCCAATCAGGCGGCGGTGGCCATTTTCAACTCGGAGCTCATGGTCAAAACCCGGGTAATTCAGGAAGAGCTGGAAACCCGCAAACTGGTGGAGCGAAGCAAGGAAGTGCTGATGCGGCGGATGGATTTATCCGCTGAGGAAGCCTACCGGTGGATCCAGAAAAAAAGCATGGATAATAGAAAACCCATGCGCCAGGTGGCTGAGGCCATACTATTGTCGGAGGAAATGTATTGATACTTAATAAAAGCTATTGACATTAAGTATCGCTTTATGTAGAAAGCTTTTTTGAATTCATACAAAGATGTGTGAATCTTTTTTTGTGACGACGGCGTCTCTATCCGGCAGGATAGTAGGCGCTTTTTTTTGTTCTTAAGCGCCCATCCATCGCCTCAGACGTAACCTGTTAAAATAAAAACATATAAAAATATCTAAGAACCATCAGAAGGAGAAAAACCATGCGATTTTCAAAAAACAATGATGTGCTCGGCACAACCAACCGGGGCAATCCCGCAGAATCCAGCCTGTGCACGCTCTGCCGGGCGGACTGTCAGGGCAAATGCGAAACCTTCATGTCAAGCCTTGTCGGCAGAAAGCTGCTCTACCCCAGAAGCTTCGGCATTGTCACGGCCGGGGCCAACAATACCACCCATGTGGGTGCCTCCTATAATTCGCTTCGGATCCAGGGCTATGCCTACGGCTCCCACGGCTTGACAGCCGGACTGTCCAGGGATCCGGATGACTGCCTGTTCACCAATGTCAGCCTGGAGTCCGAATTCGGCAAAGAGATCAAGACCAAGGCCCGGATGCCGCTGATGACCGGTGCGCTGGGGTCAACCTTTGTGGCTGCCAAATACTGGGATTCATTTGCCATCGGCGCCTCCCTGGTCGGCATCCCCGTGGTTATCGGAGAAAACGTGGTGGGTGTTGACCGGGAATCCGAGATGAGTAACGGCAGAATCACCAAAGCCCCGGAGCTTGACCGCCGGATTGATTCCTACCTCCGCTACAACGACGGCTACGGCGCCATCATTATTCAGATGAACGTGGAGGACACCCGAAACGGCGTGGCCGAATATATCGCTGAAAAATACGGCAACAAATGCATTCTAGAGCTAAAATGGGGCCAGGGTGCCAAGGATATCGGCGGCGAAATCCAGGTCACCAGCCTGGATTACGCGAAATTCCTGAAAGACCGGGGTTACCTGGTGGACCCGGATCCTTATAAAGAATCCGTGCAGGAAGCCTTCAAACACGGTTCCATCCGGTCTTTTGCCCGCCACAGCCGCCTTGGGGCAACGGACATGGACACTGTGGATGCGGTTCGTGAATCCTTCATGCAGAGCGTGGACTACCTGCGCAGCCTGGGATTCAAACGCATTTCCCTAAAAACCGGCTCTTACGGCATGGAAGAGCTGGCCATGGCCATTAAATTCGCCACTGAAGCCAAGCTTGACTTATTGACCATTGATGGCTCAGGCGGCGGCACCGGCATGAGCCCCTGGAACATGATGCAGAGCTGGGGCGTTCCCTCGCTGCATCTCCACTCCAAAGCCCATGAATATACCAGCCTCCTGGCCGCCCGCGGCGAAGATGTGGTGGATCTCTCCTTTGCCGGCGGATTCGCCCTGGAGGACCATATTTTCAAGGCCATTGCCCTGGGCGCCCCGTACACCAAGCTGGTCTGCATGGGCCGGGCCATTATGATCCCGGGGTTTCTGGGCTCAAATATTGAAGGCGCCCTGAATCCGGATCGAAAGGACAAATTGGCCGGCAACTGGGATAAGCTGCCGAAGACCGTAAGCGACCTGGGCAGTACGCCGGAAGAGATCTTTGCCTCCTATTATGATGTTCAGGCCAAGGTCGGCAAAGATGAAATGCAGAAGATCCCCTATGGGGCGATCGCCTTCTGGACCCTGTCAGACAAATTGTCCTGCGGCTTACAGCAGCTAATGGCCGGCGCCCGGAAATTCTCCCTGAATAACATCGCCCGCACGGATCTTTTCTCAGGCAACCAGGAAACCGCTGATATAACTGGCATTCCCATGGTGACCGAGGCAAATGACGAGTCTGCGAAAAAGATTCTGAATTCGTAATATTATCTGCTGAGTCCGAGAGCTTTTAAGGCAGGCACGGTGGCCTGCCCTACGCAAGGGGAAAACCCGCCCCTCGATAGGGTCGGCCACCGCGCCGACCCTTCGGGCAAAAAACCCATAATCTTTGGGGTTGCCGTCAGAACAAATTTACCCTTCCGTCGCCGCCATCCCGGCTTGACATCAGACGATTTTTCAAATTATATACAATAAAAGACCCAATACCTGGTACCCAACACCCAAGACCCAAATAGATGCCGAATGATCCGGAAAATCCTTCATGAGTGAGACGCGGGCAATACCTTCCGTTCTGACCATTGCCGGCTCCGATCCCTCGGGCGGGGCCGGCATACAGGCGGATCTGAAAACGTTTGTCACAACCGGAGCTTATGGCGCGGCAGTAATCACCGGCTTGACCGCCCAGAACACCAGGGAAGTCTCCGGCACGATCCCTGTTCCCGCGGAATTTGTGGAAAAACAGCTGAGTGCCGTTTTATCCGATATCCGAATTGATGTCATCAAGCTCGGCATGCTGACCAGCCGGGAAATCTGCGAGGTGATCGCCCCGTTTCTCAGGGATTATATCGTTGTCTGCGATCCGGTCATGATATCCACCACCGGGTTTCAATTAATTGATGAGGATACGGCGGATGCCCTGATAAACCGCATCCTGCCGATAGCTGACTATATCACGCCCAACCGGTTTGAACTGGAAAAGCTATATGGCGGCCCTGCCGAGGACATTTTGGCGGCAGGCCGTGAGCTGATGGGACGGTTTAGCAATTTGAACGGGATAGTCCTTAAAGGCGGGCACATCGATACGGATGTGTCGACAGTGACCGATACGCTGCTTTATCGAAAAAACGGCGGCATCCGGGAGGCGGCTGAAACCCGGCCCCGCTATGACACCCCCAATACGCACGGCACCGGCTGTACCTTTGGCTCAGCCTTTGCCTCATTCTTAGCCCAGGGAAACATTCCGGTAGAGGCATTTTCTATGGCGGTGGATTATACGAATTATTTGATCGGCGTCTCCGCTGACATCCGCATCGGCCACGGCAGGGGGCCGCTGATGCATCACTTGTCTGCGGGGATGGCCTTACATGCCCGGCCATTGGGAAATCGAATCCGTTGATTTGACCAGGTGCATACCGGCTTCGGCAAATCTTTTAAAAATCTCATCAGATTCATCCGTGTAGTCCACCACGTCCGGCACCACCACCGGAGACGTGCAGTCCTCCAGGATATAGACCTTCTCGACCAGCCCACGGTCATAGGCCATCACATCATCCAGGAGATCCGAAATCGTCCAGGCCACGCAATGGCTTTTGGCCTGCCCGGCGATCACCACCGCATCGTTTTCGATGAGCTTGTTTAAAATCTTCTCGTTTTTCTCCGCCAGTTGTCTGCCCTGCGGATCCCGGGTCACCTCCGGGCCCAGCACGGAATAATGCTCGGTAAAGGGATTTTCGCCTTTTACGTGATAATCCGGCTGCGTGCCGCGGGCGATGGAATGAAAAAACAGGGCCTCTTCCACCGCCGGGACCAAGGCATGGCCTATCCCGCCGATCATTGCGTGATAGGGCCAGATGATATACTCATACTTGCCGGACGCTTTGAGCTGCCGGACATAATGGTTTAAATACTGCTGACCGTATTCCGGGGTGATATTTAAAGTATCCGCCAGCTTTTCATTAAACCGCCAGCGGCCTTGTTCAATATCTGCTTCCGTCACGATGGTAAGCGGCGCCGGATGCTCACCCTTATCGTTTACGAGAAAAATATTGTGGAACACCTGGATCGGATAATGGGTGTCCATGGTGGGCACGGTTTCCGAAATAGCGTGCAGATAGCGATAGATAAACCGGCAGAGCCGGACATTGTCATCCACCGCCCCGGTACCGGAGCGGCCGGCCACATAGAGTTCATAGCCGGGGATGCAGAAGGTGTTCTGGACATCCACCAGCAGGAGACAGAGTTTAAAACGATCTTTGCCGGCGCGCTGGATGCGATGCGTTTTTGCCCATTGTTCGGCTTTTACCGCCTTGTCCGCGTAATCCACCCGCCAGACATCGCCCACCTTTTCCGGGTCAAAATGCTCCGGGATCGGCACTTCCTTAACATCCATCCGGGTCTCTCCTTTCAATATGCTGTCCTTGCGTGGCATCAAATAACAGCCGTTTACGGGCTGTCTCGTAAGCCCCAAGAGCCCTATAATATTATATTATAAAAGCATTCCGAAAGGGTGTCAAAAACCTGCGGAATCCGGAAATGTGTGTCTCAGGGAAGAGGACGGCCAACACGTTGAATTTGTTCTAACCGCAAAATCCATACCCCCGGTCCTGTTAACGCTAAGGTTGGG
>JBKHAE010000082.1:0-15691 GCA_046543065.1 Desulfobacterales bacterium
TAAAATCATATCCCATGGACGAATAGAATGCAATATTTATTTTGTTACAGCTCCTAAAGCAAGTTTTCACTCCGCAGCCGGTCGATGATCTCACTGATGGATTTGCTCCGGTTCATGGTATAGAAGTGCAGCCCCGAAACGCCCTCTTTTAATAGCCCGCGGCACTGATCAACGGCAAAATCAATCCCCATCTGAAGCACCGCCTCCTTATCCTCGCCATCTACGGCGTCCAATTTCTGCTGTAATTCATCTGTGATGGTGGAGCCGCATACTTTGGATAAGATGTTGGTAAGTTTGATGGTATAGACCGGCATAATTCCCGGAATAATTGGCACGGTAATGCCGGCGGCCCGGCACTTATCAACGAAATCAAAGAAATACTGATTATCATAGCAGTACTGGCATACGATGTAGGCCGCGCCGTTATCCTGTTTCTTTTTGATCGCCTCAATATCTTTATCCAGACTTTCCGCCTCCAGGTGGCCCTCCGAGTAGGCCGCGCATCCAAGCGTAAAATCATACCGATCCTTGATAAAGCCGATCATATCCGACGCATAAGAGAAGCTTTCCGGGTGGGGGGCAAAATTTTCATCCTTGGGCTTATCCCCCCGGATCACAAAAATCGTTTCAATCCCGAGCGCCTTATAATTATCCAGCACTTCAGTTATTTCATGCGGCCCCAGCCCATAGCCTGCAAGATAGGCAACAGTGGGCAGATTCTTTTCCTCAACCAGTTTTTTTACCGTCTGATAGGAGCCGTCACGGTTTGAGCCGCCCGCGCCGAAGGTCACCGTCATATAATCGGGGCCGCGGTCGGCCAATTTATCCACAATACCGTCAAATTTTTCCGCTGCCGCCTCGTCGCGGGGCGGAAAAAATTCCATGGATACTACCGGGGTCTTTTTTTCATAAAGCTCTGTCACGCGCATAATCTTAAATTTCCCTCCTGTACGAATTTGATAATCAGTCAACAACAGAACTGTACAGTATTTTAAAATCTCACCCGGGTTGTCAAGACAATCTTTATCAGCTTCAAAAAACGTCCCGGCCCGCGCCAGCCCGCTGCGCATAGCCTTAAAACTTTCTGATTTTCTTAAAAATAATAATTTGACGCCCAAGTAAATCCTGTTATATTAAGTAGAGAGGTTTATTATGCCCAAAAGGAGGCGGCTTTGCTTCAAAAATATGAAATAATTAAAGATAGCAACCAAAAAAAGCTTAAAATCCGGGAATATGCGATTATTGACAAGCGTCTTAAAAATGTGAGCCAAGAATTGCTGCGTCCCGAGGATTACACATTTCTTCATGAGGAGACCTATGACGCCAAAGCCATTTTCAAGGCCATCGCCCAAGGGGGTCTTGACCTGATCGCCGCCCTGCGCACCCCCATTTTCTTCCCGAATGCGGCCAATATCGCCATCATAGCCGAATCCGTGGTAAAATTATATGATGCCAAAAATAAAAAAGCGATTGCGCTGATCTTCAACGACGGCGCCGGCCACACAACCGCTGACATTAACTCCTAAATTCAGCCTATTGCATTTCTTCGCCGATATTACTATTTTTAAATGAGAAGGCGCACCGCTTCTAAACCGTCATTGATTGAACTCAAACCGGTACAAGGAAGGCCATGGTATCACAAAAGCTTCATATCGGCACTTCCGGTTGGAATTACAATCATTGGAAAGGCCCCTTCTACCCGGCGGATCTTCCGGCAAAGAAATGGGCGTCCTATTACATGGAACGCTTCCACACGGTTGAAATCAATAACACCTTCTATAAGCTGCCGGATCAAAACACCTTCCGGAAGTGGCGGGATGAGGCCCCGGACGGCTTTATTTATGCGGTCAAGGCCAGCCGCTACATAACACATATGAAAAAGCTGAAAGATCCGGAACAGCCGGTGGAAAATTTTCTGGGCCATGCCGGATGCCTTGGCGATAAACTGGGGCCGGTCCTTTTTCAGCTGCCGCCCCGCTGGAAGTTAAATATTGACCGGCTCCAGGCGTTTTTAACCGGCTTGCCCGAAGATTGCCAATTCGCCTTTGAATTCCGCGACGACACCTGGTGGGATGACAGGGTATACGAGCTTCTGCGCCGCCATAATGCGGCATTCTGCCTTTTTGATCTGGAGGGCAGGCAGACCCCGGCGGTATTAACCGCAAATTTCACTTACGTGCGGCTCCACGGTCCGGAAAGGGCCTACCGGGGTAAATACAGCGACAGCGCACTGTCTGAATGGGCCGAATATTTCAAAAAACTGATAAACCAAGGCCTGGCGGTATACTGCTACTTTGATAATGACGAAAAGGGCTATGCCGCCCAAAATGCGCTGCGGCTTAAGGAATTGGCCGGTTAATAAAACCTTTTGTTACCGGGATTTATTTTTGCCCAGTCCATGCAAAATCCCGTAAAACTTTCATCCCGCTGAGCGGATGACACATCCATGCATATGCAAACAGAAAAAAATATAACCCGATTTTTGAGCATCTTGCCATTTTTCATTTCGATTTTTTATTTCATTCTGCTGCAACCCACGGTTGGCGCGGCAAACAGCCGGGAAACCATCTGGTCGATCCCCGATTTCTTAAACAAGAGCACCGTTAAACCGGCATTGACAGATCAGTTCGGCACATGGCGGTCGGATCTGCATAAAAACGGCATTCGGGTATCCATGGATTCGGTGGCCGGCTACCAGGAGTTGCTCTCCGGGGGCATCCGCGAAGACGGCGAGGCCGGCGGGTCGGGGGACCTTGAGCTGGCCTTTGATTTTGAAAAACTCGGTTTATGGCAGGGCGGGTATGTCCGGCTGTTTGCGGAAACCCGATTCGGCAATTTTATCAATGCCGACACCGGCTCACTGCACGCGGAAAACACGGACGGCCTCTACCCATTGCCGCATGAAAACGAAGCCGCATTAACCAGCATCGCCTACTACCATCGGATTTCTTCAAAGACCGGCGTCTTTTTCGGAAAGCTCGAAACCCTGGGGCGGGATGCCAATGCGCTGGCCGGCGGCCGGGGTAAGACCCAGTTTTCAAACCAGAATCTGGTATTTAATCCGGTCACCCTGCAGACCATCCCGTATGCCGCCCTGGGCGGCGGTTTCTTTCTGCAGGATACCGAAGAGAAAGCCGCCTTTGCCCTGGCCGTACTAGACCCGCACGGGAAGCCCAATAAAATCGGACTTGAAGAGGCATTTGATGACGGCGCAACACTTGCCATGGAATACCGCATCTCTCTCGATGTTTTTGGCCGGAGCGCCAATCAGCTGCTGGGGCTCTCGATCGGGACCAAAGACTATGGCCTGGCCGTGCCGGACGACTGGCTGAAATTCTCCCATATCCCGAAAGATCCATCCCTTATCCGGCCGCGAAAAGATGAGACCTGGTGTATTTATTTTAATTATGACCAGTTCCGGTATTTTGAGGAAACCAAACCACAACAGGGTATCGGCTATTTTCTCAGACTGGGGTATGCGGATGAGGCCACCAATCCCTTTGAATGGTTTTGCAGCTTCGGCCTGAGCACCACCGGCATTATTCCGGATCGCCCAAAGGATACGCTCGGACTGGGCTATTATTTTACGGCCATAAGCGACGAACTGCCGGATTATCTCTTTATATTGGACGATGAGCAGGGGATGGAATTTTATTACGACATCACTGCCGCCCCCTGGCTCCATATCACACCGAACTTTCAGATTGTGGACCCCGCCAATCAGTTCGTGGATACCGCATTGATTATGGGGCTTCGGGTAAAAGTGAATATCTAACAGAAGCAAATCGAGGTGTACGATGAACATCAGCCGCATGAAACTTATCCCGATCCTTCTGACCGTGCTATTGGCGCTGCCGGCATTGGCAGCAGCTCAGGAATTCAAAGCCATTGATCTGCCCGCCCCGCAGAAGGAAACCGGCAAGCCCCTGATACAGGCATTGAATGACCGGCATACAAGCCGGAATTTCAGCAGTGAAAAACTGCCAAAGCAAATGCTTTCCAACCTGCTCTGGGCGGCCTTTGGCATCAACCGCCCGGATTCAGGCAAGCGCACCGCGCCGTCTGCCATGAACTGGCAGGAAATAGACATCTATATCGCCTCAGCCGAAGGGCTTTATCTCTATAATGCATTGGAACATCGGCTTGATCCGGTATTGGAGAAAGATATCCGGGCGGAAACCGGCACGCAGGGATTTGTTGGTGAAGCGCCCATTAATTTGGTTTATGTGGCGGATTATTCAAAAATGAGCGGCGCGGCCGAAGACCGTAAAAGATTTTATGCGGCCGCTGATACCGGGTTCATCAGCCAGAACGTCTACTTATACTGCGCCTCAACCGGCCTTGCCACCGTGGTCAGGGGTTCGGTGCCCCGATCACAGCTCGCCAAAATCATGAATCTGACAACGGAACAGCACATTACGCTGGCCCAGACGGTTGGGTTTCCGGGCAACTAATTGCATGCAAGCCTCGGGTTGGCGTTTGCCTGTATATTATTTTATACTTCTAAGTGAGTTAATCGTACTCAGTCCCGCGCGAGCGGGACGGTTCTCGTACTCGTAATCGTACTCGAAAAAATCAAAAGCCGATTACGATTACGAGAACGAGTACGAGTACGAATCATAAGTAATTACGAGACTGTCATCCATTGATAAAAAAAATAAACTCCCCCCTTGACGAAGGCATACAATGCATTAAATTTATAAGTGAAAAGGAAATAGACAACTGAAATTTATATAAATCAATAAAAAAGGGGGTGACATTATGGCACTGGTAAGATGGGATCCGTGGACCACGCTGCCAACGCTTCAGGATCGTATCAACCGACTGTTTGAGGATGCATTCCCTGCCCGAACAGGCGGCGATGAAAGCGAAATGGGGCTGTTTGACTGGCGCCCGACAGTGGATACCTATGAAGAAGGCGATAACATTGTGATCAAAGCCGATCTGCCGGGCGTCAAAAAAGAGGATGTGAGCATTGATATAAAAGACAATGTGATGACGCTCAAAGGTGAGCGCAAACACGAAGAAAATATCAATGAAGAAAATTACTACCGCAGGGAAAGCGCATACGGCAAATTTCAGCGGGCATTTACCCTGCCGGACGGGGTTGATCCCGATAAGATCGAGGCGAGCTATAAGGACGGAACGCTAAAAATCACCGTTCCCAAAACAGAAGAGACCAAGGCGAAAAAAATCGATATTAAATAAAGCGGTATAAAAAACCCGGGCGGTTCATCAGAACCGCCCGGGTTTTTTATACCTAAAATTTAGAGTTGGTTTAGGCAGGCCATCTGCCACCCCCCAAACCCCAACACCTCACACCCTACACCCTACACCTTATGCCTTATACCTTATACCCTAAACCCTTACCGGCAGCGTCCAGTTCTCCGGGTCCTCAGCCCGGCCGTACTGAATGTCCGTAATCGCATCAAAGAACTTCTTGGCCCAGGGCCCGACCTGACCGTCGCCTACGAACATCTGCTTATCCCGGTATTTGATTTCGCCAACCGGGGAAATCACCGCGGCGGTTCCGGAGCCGAAAACCTCCTGCAGCTTACCGGCGTCATAGATATCCACCAGTTCATCGATGCTGATGCGGCGCTCGGTTACCGGCATGCCCCATTTACGGGCCAAACGGATCACCGTGTCCCGGGTAATGCCTGAAAGGATGCTGCCGCTGAGTGAAGGCGTCACCAGTTCATTGTCAATCACAAAGAAAATATTCATGGAGCCGACTTCCTCGACATATTTGAGCTCCACACCATCCAGCCACAGGACCTGGGTGTAGCCCTGCCGGTGGGCTTCTTCACCGGCATAGAGGCTGGCCGCATAATTGCCCGCGGTTTTGACCTCGCCCATGCCCCCGCGCACGGCCCGGACATACTTGTCTGTGACCCAGATCTTAACCGGATTGAACCCTTCCTTATAATAGGCCCCGACCGGCGATAAAATGATAAAAAACCGATAGGTATAGGAGGCCCGGACCCCTAAAAACGGGTCTGTGGCGATGATCGTTGGCCGTATGTAAAGGGAGGTGCCCGGCGCAGAAGGCACCCAGCGTTTCTCGACTTTTAGAAGCTCCATCAGCGCCTCCAGGGCAAAATCTTCGTCAATTTCCGGGATACAAAGCTTGTGCGCGGAGCGGTTGAACCGCTTGAAATTTTCCATGGGGCGGAACAGATTGATCCCACCGGACGGAGTTTTAAACGCCTTTAACCCCTCAAAAATGGACTGGCCATAATGCAGCACCATGGTTGACGGATTTAGAGTGAAATTATGGTAGGGCTCGATCCGGGGGTTGTGCCACCCATTTTCCAGGTTATAATCCATATTAAACATGTGATCCGTAAAAACAGTTCCGAAGCTTAGCTCGGACTCCTCTGGCAGTTCTTTTAACTGATCGGTGGTTTTGATGCTAAGTGTCATGCTTTTCTCCATATCCGAAATGATGAGGTGATTATTCAAAATATTTTTATATTCTTTACCATGCACATCACCATGATCAAGAAAATTTATTTTAACGCAAACGAGAAATTCAGTCAGGCGGCGGTTTAATGAGAGTCATTTGGGTTATAAGCGGCCGGAGAGGGGCGGCCCGACCGGTTAAAAGCCTTGACAAAACCGATAATTTTCTTAATTTTTGCTTTTTGTAAGCCAATATACGGCAGCTTCATTCATCAATTGATCCGGATTAAAAAATTAAAGGGCAGGCAATGCGAGAAGATATCACTCAAATCCGTTGGCACGGCCGGGGGGGACAGGGGGCCATCACAGCGGCCAAGATTGTGGCCGGCGCCGCCTTTTCCTCGGGATATGAAGGGGTGGTCATGACGCCTACTTTCGGCACGGAGCGCCGGGGGGCGCCGGTCTTGACCTCACTGAAAATCTCCAAACACAAAATCTATGATCTCTCGCCGATCACTGCGCCGGATATGGTCGTGGTGTTTGATCATCTCCTGTTAAAGGAGGTGGATGTAACCGCCGGGCTGCGCACCGGGGGGCTCATCATGATCAACACCCCGAGGCCGCCTGCGGATTACGCCTATGAGAACATGAACGTATCAACCGCAGATGTAAGTTCAATTGCTCCGCGCGTCGGGCTGCCGCCGGGCATCATCAACACCGGCATGATCGGCCTGTTTGCCAAGGCTACCGGTCTTTTGGACCTGGAGGCCCTGCTTCAGGCCATCACAGAAGAATTTGAAGGCCGCAACCCGGAAAAAAATGTTGAAGCCGCCCGTGTAACCTATGAAAATACCCTAGTTGGAGAATCCCGATGACCGAAAAAAAATATGCCTGCCGGATTTCAAGAAGTGAGCCCGGCCCCGGAGACGGGGGGCGGACCGGCTCCTGGCGGGTGCTTCGCCCTGTGATCGACCTTGAAAAATGCATTCCCGCCAAACGCAACAAGGCCGCCTGTTTTAACTGCTGGCTCTACTGTCCGGACGGGGTGATTACCCGGACCATTCCGCCGACCATAGATTACGAATACTGCAAAGGCTGCGAAATCTGCGCGGAAGAATGCCCGGTTGGGGCGATTACCATGGTCGAAGAAACCGTCTACATCAAAGAGGAGAAATAACCCTATGCATGTCATTGAAGCCGGCAACGTGGCAGCCGCCAACGGCGTCAAGCTGGCACGGGCCCAGGTGGTGGCCGCATACCCTATTACGCCCCAGACGCCGCTGACTGAAAAGCTGTCCGAATTTGTCGATTCCGGAAAAATGGATGCCGAATATATCCCGGTGGAAAGCGAACACAGCGCCCTGTCCGTCTGTATTGCCGCATCCAGCGCCGGCGCGCGGGCATTTACCGCAACAAGCGCAAACGGGCTGCTGTACATGAGCGAACAGCTTCACTGGGCGGCAGGCGCCCGGCTGCCGATTGTGATGTGCGTTGTCAACCGCGGCATCGGCGCCCCATGGACTGTTTGGAACGACCAGCAGGATGCCATTTCCCAGCGGGATGCCGGCTGGATTCAGCTTTTTGCCTGCGACCATCAGCAGATCATTGACACGGTGATCCAGGCCTTTGCCATTGCCGAAACCGTAAGCATCCCGGTCATGGTCTGCTACGACGGCTATTTGCTGTCGCATACCTATATGCCCTTTGATATTCCGGAAAGCGGCGCTGTGGACAATTTTCTTCCCGCATATGCGCCTGAATACGCTTTGGATCCGGCCACCCCCTGCAACTTAAACACCGTGACCCTGCCGGATATCCGGCCGGATGTGCGCGGTCATACAGCACCCGGTTATATGGAAATCCGCCATAACCTCCATACGGACATGAGGGATACGCTTGATGTAATCAAAACCGTGGATGAAAAATTCTACAACACCTTTGGCCGGGGCGGGCATTGCTATCTGGAACCTTATAAATGTGAAAACGCCGAATATATCGCCGTATGCATGGGATCACTCTCTTATCAGCTAAGGGACGTGGTCGATGTCCTGCGGGAAGACGGCCTTAATATCGGGGTGTGCGGCCTCCGGGTGCACCGCCCGTTTCCTGATGCGGCCGTTCGGGAGGCCTTTGGCGCGGCCAGGGGAATTATTGTGATGGAAAAGGCGCTCAGCTACGGTTATGAAGGGGCCTTATACACGGACATCAAGGCCGCGCTCTATCATTCAGACAACCGGCCGTTTATCCACAACTACATCCTGGGGCTCGGGGGCCGGGAAATCCAGACCCAGCAGCTCAAAGCGGCGCTTCATCAGTCGTGCACCGAAAAGATTGCGCCTGAGGATATGCCCCAATGGATCGGGCTGAAAATGTGATGGCAAAGCAAAATGTCCAATATCTTTGTTGCGCTGCATCCCTCGGAATTTCACGTACGAGCCAGTACGCTGCATTCCTCGGGATTTGCGCGCCGCGATCTTGAACATTTTGCTTTGCCATCTTAAAAGCGATTCTTTGCAAAACCGCAAAAACATTTAGAAAAATATAATCTACAGGATATAACAATGGCTGAAAAAACAACCATCCTCAACCTGCCGGAAGACGAACTGGTTCATCCGGGAAACCGGGCCTGCGCGGGCTGCGGTTTAAGCCTTATTTACCGAATCGGGCTGAAAGCCCTGGGACGTGACACGATTCTGGTGGTGCCGCCCAGCTGCCTTACGGTGCTGCAGGGGCTATATCCCATTGCCGCCACCCAGCTGCCCTGTCTCAATGTGACCTTTGCCTCCACCGCAGCCGCAGCCACGGGTATCCTTGGCGCCATGCGGGCGAAGAAAAACACCTCTACCACCGTGGCCGCCTGGGCCGGTGACGGGGGTACCAGTGACATAGGTCTTCAGGCGCTCTCCGGGGCGTGTGAACGCGGGGAGGATTTTGTTTTTATCTGCTACGACAATGAGGCGTACATGAATACCGGCGTGCAGCGCTCCGGCACTACCCCCCAGGGGGTACTGACCACCACGACCCCGATTTCCGGTAAAAAACAGAAGAACAAAGATGTTCCGGCCATTCTGGCGGCCCATGGGATTCCCTATGTGGCCACCGCTTCCCCCGCCTATCCGCTGGATCTGTATGATAAAATTAAAAAGGCGAAAACCATCTCCGGCCCGAAATATATTCACGTGCATACGCCGTGCCCGTCCGGATGGGGATTTAATCCGCGATACAGCATAAAAATCGGACGTCTGGCCGTGGAAAGCGGGGTATATGATTTATATGAAAAAGAAAACGGGCGCTTTGAATTAAGCAGCCCCTCCAGCCGCCTGCTTAAAAAAGAGCGGCGACCGGTATCCGAATACCTTGAAACCCAGACCCGGTTCAAAGGATTTTCAGACGCACAGATCGCCGCCATCCAGCAGGAAGTGGATGCCAAATGGGAGACTTATAAAAAGGAAGCCGAATGCGGCCTCATCTAACGGCCTATCCTTCGTAAAGCACCGCCAGGATGTCTGCCTGCCCCTCTTTGGCCGCGATCATATGCGGGGTTGTGGAAAGGTAATAGATACTGTCGCCGGGCTCCAACTCAAATTTATCCTGATCAATTTTAACAACCACGGTCCCTTCAAGCACGTAGATGAACTCCTCGCCTTCGTGGACCGAAGTCTCCTGATCCGGACTCTCCTCCAGGGTGACCATCAGGGCTTCCATGTGCCGGCCTTTGACCTCCGGCGCCAGGCTCTTGTAAGTATATAACTGTTTGCCTTTGGTGTTAGTTGAACGGGAAACCACCTTGCGCTCATTTTCCCGGGTAATTGAATAAAGCTTGTCGCCTACCCCGGAGACCAGGCGGCTGAATGCGCTGTCTAAAGCCTTGGAGAGCTTGACCAGGGTGCCAAGCTGGGGCTGGATTTCATTTTTTTCAATCTGTTCCAGGGAATTCACATCAAACCCGGTTACATTGGCAAGCTCCTCGTAAGAAAGGCCCTTGGCTTCCCGGATTTTTCGGATGCGCTCCCCCACGGCCTCCACAGTGACCGGCTCGGATGATGAAATATCCCCGGTTAAAACCTCATATCGATCTTCATTGATGGCCATTTGCGACTCCCCTATCTATTCTGTGTAATATAATTGACAACCTTAAAAAACATTATGATGATTAATTATCAAATCCAATCCTCCGGGTCAACAAATCCAAACGCTCCGAATTTTCTTCATGAACGGTTTTCCTTGGCCGGGGCCATCCCGGCGGTTCCAGCATAACCGTTTCGAACATTTTGAATGATTGTCATTTACATATCCTTTATGTATAATTGCGGCCATAAGAACAATCGCAAAAAACCGGGACTCCGCAGCAGCCCGAACAAATATCCGGGAGCCGCATGAAGTATCAAAAATTCTTTCACTTTCTGCAGAACGTCGGCAAAGACCCGTCCGCTATTTTTTTTGAGGACGAGCTTACGCGGCTCAAAAACCGCCGGTTTCTGCTGAACTATTTTAAACATGACATTGACTGGCAGAGATCTGAGCCTCCGGTTTCTTTGTTGCTGATAGATATTGATCATTTCAAGCGCTTAAACGAACAATACGGCGAGGAAGCCGGAGATCAGGCGCTGATGCATATCAGCGCCATTTTAAAGGACACGGCTTCCGAAAACGCAATCCCGATTCGGTATGCCGGGGATGAATTTATCCTGCTCCTGCCGGACACGCCCAAGACCGAGGCCCTGAAGGCTGCGGAAAAGCTGCTGAACAACATCCACTACAACCTCTTTTTTTCCGCTGAAGCAGACACGGCCATACCCGTCACATTAAGCATCGGCATTGCCAGCGCTCCGGATGATGCCGCCTCCGGCAATGAACTGATCCATCAGGCGGATACCGCCCTGTATGCGGCCAAACAATCCGGACGAAACCGATATGTGGACATCGGCGCTGTCACCCCTGAGGCGGTGTCCCACAAAACCGCCCTTCATTACCTGGACAATGCCAGCATTGTGGGGCGAAAATCCCAATTCAAAGAGGTTGGCAATGCCCTGCAGCAACTGGGTGGGGACCAGCAGGGGTTCCTTGTTGTGGACGGGGCGCCCGGCATGGGCAAAACAAGCTTTCTGGACCTGGTGCAGCGAAATCTGGCCAAAACCCATGTCAATATGGTCCGGATCGCCGGCGCCTTACAGGAATCCTACCGCCCCTATTACCTGATTTCCTATATCGCCATGGCCATGATGAACCAGCGCGAGGACAAGGGAAAATCCATTCTGGATGCCATGAATGATGAGACCATATATCGACTGGCCCATGTCATCCCCCAGTTAATTGACGCAGAGGAGCCGCCGCCCGAAGATGACGCCGCCCATCGGGAGGCTATCTTTCGGTCATTTTGTGATTTTTTCACCGCGTTGATGGATGATCAGCCGCTGGTACTCCTGATTGATGATTTTGATTACAGTGATCCCGCATCCCTGCATTTGTTACAGACCATATTTAACGAGCAGCCGGTACCCATCCTGATTTGCGGAACGGCTTCCCAGGAGGTGCCCACCCGGCCCCAGGCTATTCCCCTGGAAATATTTCGCAACGCCTACAGTGAAGCACTGGGAATTCGCGATATTACCCTCACCGCCCTTACGGCAGAAGACATCAACAAACATGTCAACATGATCTTTCCGGGCATTAAATTTCCCCGCCGTACCGCGCATGAAATGGCCGCCCTGACCGAGGGTAATCCGCTGTTTATCACAGAAATTCTCCGGAAAATGGCCAATGACCAAAAAATTTTTCAGGAAGGCGCCAAATGGCGCATTGCCGCCATTGAAAAAAATTACTTCCCCCGCTCCCTGGAAGAGATCATTCAGCAGAAAATGGCGCTTCTGGACGAAGAAAGCCGGCAGTTCATTGATCGGGCCTCTGCTTTCGGTGAAACCACCTCTCTTAGCATGATAGCGGGATTTAGCAAGAAACAATCCGCCAAAATTTACGACTGCTTAAACCAAGCACTGGCCCAGGGCATTGTCCGGTCTAATTTCAACGAGACAGATGAAAGTATTCGGTTTTCCAGCAAACGCGTCCGGGATACCATCTATGAGGACATCTCCCCCGAGGTCCGGGCCACGCTGGAGGATCAGATCGGCAGTTACAAAGAAGACCTGTATAACCGGCAGCTCCTGCCCTCAAAAACGATTGCCGCCCATCACTTCAGCCTTGGCGGTGATCCGGAAAAGGCCCGCGCATACCAGGAATCCCTGGTGGATTATCATCTCCGGATTTTCAACCCGGACGAGGCACTTGCCTATCCGGATACAGATACCAAGGAAGCCGAGGAGGCGGGGGGCGAAGCGGCGATTGCGGATACGCCCCTGAGTAAAAATGCCAGGAACCATATTCCCAGCCTCTTGCGCGCGATGGTGGTGGCGGTTCGAAATACCAGGCTTTACCCGCCGCAGAGCAAATCCGTGGTTGACTCTGTGAACCAGCTTTTGGCGCTGATCCGGCAAATCCTCTCCACTGATGAGCGGCTCTCCATTATATTGGAAAAAAATGCCCTGCTGGTCAATCAGGAGCCCCTGGATATCACCCCGTATCCCACAGTAGCGGAAAAAATCATGGACCTCGGGGACCGACTGGAGCTCAAACACCTGACCTTTGTGCGCGGCATTTCAGCGGAGGAGCTCACCACCCTGATTCATAAAATCAGCCAGACAGAGCGCAAATCCATTAAACCGGGATTCTGGCGGTCTTTTCAAAACGCCTATCCGATGCCCCATATCATCGTCGGCCAGATCACCTACCAAAAAATGGATTCTCCGAAATCTCCGGCGGCTTCAACTGCACCCCAAAAATCCGCCCGGGAAATCAAAAACATGTTGGAGCCGGCGGATTCAAAAATTGTCCGGCAGATTATCGGGAGCCTGCTCGGCGCGGTTAACAAGCTGAAACTCTACCCGGCTGAGGGACCGGTGGCCAAAGAAGCGATCCAAAGCCTTCATGCCGAAATTCAGCCGTTTTTTGAAAAATATGGGGAAATGACCATTGCGAGAGTGGAAAATGCGCTTTTGATCAACGGCCTGAAAATGGACCCCTCGGGCTTTGAAGCCCTGACCAGCGGATTTCTCAAATTTCTGGCTGAGGCGGGCTTGCAGAGCATTAGCTTTTTATCCCCGGTGACAGCCGACGAACTGACCCGTTTTATCGCCATTGCCTGTCAGGCCGATCAAATCAAAATGGATGATTCTTTCTGGCATGCGCAAACAGATGCGCAAAAGCTTCAAAATATCCGGCTGAATGAGGGGATCTATGGGATTCGGGAGATATTTCCCGCTGATTTGGCCGCTGATGACGATAACCGGCCGGCGGATGATTCAGTTGCGCAGCAGCAAAAAACCAGCCCGTCCGGCACACAAAAAATAATTGCCGAGGATGACCTGGATCCCGAAACCCTGCCGGCCCGGCTCCGGGATATGTTTCTGACCGGTGAATTCGACCATGCCCAGGCCATCCTTGACCGGCTCTGCGCGGACTATAAAAATTCCGATGATTCAGGCAGGATGGCGATCATCAGGCTTTTTGATGCGATTTTAAATCCCGTGGACTGGAAACCGAGTGCCGCGTTTATCCGTTTTGTCCTCTCTTCCCTGCTGGCGATTTTTGAGACCGAAACCGAACCGGACCGCTTAAATGATATGGCTCAGCTCTGCTATGAGGCAGCGAAAAATTTTATCCTGTTCGGCGAATTTTCTCTGGCCGCATGGGTAACGACCCACATCAGCCGGCACCCTGAGCGCAGCCGGATCAAAGCCCCTGAAATGCCGGCCAATGTCCTGGAGGCCGCGATTTACGGCCTGGCCGCCGGGGACAACCAGCAGCAGCAATCCGCTTTTGAACTCTTAAGCAGCATGGGCACAGCCGTTCGCCCCTATCTATTAAATGTAATCAAGCAGGATATTGATCTCCGGGTGCGGCGCCTGGCCGCCCAACTGATCAAACATCAGGGGCCGGAAGGCGCTGCCGCCGTCAAACGCGCACTGACCGGAGAGCATTTTGCCGAAGACCGGGCCCGCATCCTTGACGTGATTGATGCGGTGACCGAGGATATCCAGACGGAATTATCGTTTGCGCTCTCCGATGCCAAAAAGGTGGTGCGCCGGGCCGGCGGCCGGCTGGCCGAACGTATGAACAGTCCGGCGGTCCGCCGAATGCTCACTGAGCTGGCGCAGCGGGAAAACCCGGAAACCGCCGCTGCGGCCATCAACCTTCTGGGCCGCTTAAAGGACCCGGAGGCGGCTGATACGCTGACCCTGATCCTTAATCAATCAAAGAACGAGGCGGTGCTGAGCGCTGCCTGCCGGGCGATGGGGCAAATCGGGGATAACGCTTTTATCCTGCCCCTTCAAAACGTGCTGCGGGCTAGGCGGGGCCTCCTGTTCAGAAAATCACGCTCCTCACAGATCCGGGTGGCAGCCGCCTATGCGATCGCCCAGATCGATGATCCGCGGAGCGAAAAAGTTCTAAAAGCCCTGAAAAAGGACAAAGACCCCCGGGTTCGGGAAGCCGCCCGGAATCTGACGGAGTAGGTTTTAAAAAACATGACAACGAACCATCGCGACTATATTATCTGCCCGCATAAAAAGGGACAGCCCCGCAAACATATCGCGGTTTGCCGGAAATGCCGGCACAAGGCCCGCTGCAAGGCCTACCAGGCCTATATTCAGCCGCCGCTGCCCATATTTGCCAACTGAGGAACCATTTTCCACGCGCCTTCCTGAAAACATTGATTCTCTTGGGCCGATGAAATGACACGGTTAATTTGTTCTGTATCCAAATCGAAATCGCTATCGGGATCGGGATCGAAAAAAATATGACCCTTGGACACGAAAAACTGGACGTCTATCGCCTTTCAATAGGCTACGTTGCATGGGTTTACGAGAAGGCCGACAGCCTGAACGGAGTCCATCGGCCCGCCCGGGATCAATGGCTTCGGGCCAGCCAGTCGATACCGCTCAATATCGCCGAAGGTAATGGCAAGTCCGCGGAAGCGGACCGAAGGCGTTATTTCGAAATCGCTCGTGGCTCCGCCCTTGAGTGCGCGGCGATTCAAGATGTGCTGGTTGTCGGCAAAGCGCTGGACAAGATGGAAAGCCGGAACCGCAAGGACGAACTCGACCGTATGGCCGCGATGCTCAGCCGTCTCGGCGGAAGAGGATACCAAGTTCGAGAGGATCAGGAAGTCTACAGCATCGATTTCGATAGCGATTTCGATCCCGATAGCGATTTCGATTCTGAAGAAAACGAA
>JBKHAE010000083.1:0-15497 GCA_046543065.1 Desulfobacterales bacterium
CAGCCAGTTACCGGTTAGATCTTTTCCCACGCCCTGGGTGATATAGGTCAGCACCGGCACAGATACCCATGGGTTGGTGTGAATGTCCGCGGAAAGGGTGCCGTCAGGGTATACGTTGAAATCTTTGCCCAGCACCTTGACGGTGAGGCGTCCGTTTTTGTAAACACCCCCCAGCTTATCAGCTACTGCGGAAAGATCCATTTCGCGGACTTTCTCCTTCAGGCTTTCCACATAGGCCTCGACCTCCTCTTCCGAGGTGCGCGGTTTTTCCGTATCCCCGGTGCTTTCATCGCTTTCGCCGTATTCTTCGATGATTGAGGCATCTATCTTCGGGCAGTCGCTTAACTTCTTTTTCCCCTTAAACACCTGGGCGGCAAATGCCATACAGGTCGGTTCATTGCATTGCCGGCAGTTGGATTGGTCCAGCAGTTTCAGTATCTCCATCGGGGTCTTGAGCTTTGTCATAATCTTATCCTCCTTTCTTTAAACATTTAACTATAACCATTTTTGCAAATAATGCATCCTTTTAAACGAGGATCAGCCTTCTTTCGCGCCAGCCCGGCATTTTAACGGAAGTGCCTGGCCAGCATTCCATTATCGAGAAAAATGCCTTAGCAGGAGATTGTGATAATTTCTGGTGATTTCTGATTGAAAACGGTCGGTTTTACAGTTAGACTAACTTTATAATCAATAATTAAGCAGCCGGGAACTATTTCGGAGATCGATCATGCCTGCCCGCCATTTCCTGTATATTTGCGTTAACGGCCAGTATTGGGGCCGGTCCTCATGGGGAGGTCCGGTTTTCATTGGAACACCATATAAGTGGGAGGAGATTATGAAAAAGATTGCTTTTATTGTTCTCATCTGTTTTATGACGGTGGGCTTTGCATCGGTGTGCATGGCCCAGGGCGGCCACACGGTCCGCGAGGACTGCGGATGCGGTTTAGGCGGCATGGCTATCGGGGACAAAACCGGCTTGGTGTGGAAACTGGTGGGCACGTTTTTAAACGGCATCTCCGGCAATCAGACGTTTGCCATGAGTTCCGGAACGCTTGATTGCGGTCAGGTGCAGTCCCTGGCCATGAATGAGCAGTTAAACATCTACGTGGCCGACAACATGGATTCCCTGGCCGTTGACATCGCCCAGGGCGAGGGGGAATCCCTGGATGCGCTGGCGGAGATCGCCCAAGTGCCCGAAACCAAACGGCCAATGTTGAACAGCAAGCTGCAGCAGAATTTTGACCGGATCTACATCGATTCAGAGGTGACCAACGAAGCCGTCGTTACCGAAATTGCCCAGATCATTCAAACCATCTGATCAGCAGCGGATTCAAACAAGACTAAAAAAACGATACAGCCTCCGAGCAGAGGGGGCTGTATCGTTTTTTATCATGGTGCTTCTGGCTGCCGGCATTTTTTACCCATTCCCCGCCCATTCCGGCTCATGCGGCCAGTGTTCGGTTGAGCGCCTGCTCTCAATGGCCCGGGGAAAAAATCTTCATGCGGACCGATACTGGCATATCCTCATGCACTATGAGAAAAAGCTGACAGGCGTTGAAAGCCAGGTGGATGATCCGGATTTTTTTCTGGCAGAAGACGGCAAGACCGATCCGGCAGCCGAACTCCATGCCACCATCCGCTATCTCTTTGGCGGCGGAACAGACGTGCAGGAAGCCACATGCCGGTTCTATGCCCGTTACAGCTGGCTGAAAGAAACGTTGGGCAAGGCCTTTCCCCCCTGTTTTGCCGACCGCTCGTGCCCGGATATCGACCGGATCGAGCCGCAGTCGGCCAGCCTGATTTTTCCCACCTATTACATGAACAACCCGGCCTCCATGTTCGGGCATACACTGCTTATCATTGATACGGCATATACCAATAAACGGTTATCCAATGCGGTAAATTATGCGGCTGCGACCGGGGGCGGCGACGGCTTATCAATGGCCCTTTCCGGGCTTACCGGGCTTTACCAGGGGTATTATTCGGTCATGCCCTATTATAAAAAAATTCAGGAATACAGCGATATCAACCAGCGGGATATATGGGAGTACCAACTGAATCTGACCCCGGCAGAGCTGCGGCGGATGGTGCGCCACATCCGGGAGATGGATCAGATCTATTCGGATTATTATTTTTTTGATGAAAACTGCTCCTACAACCTGCTTTATCTGATCGAGGCGGCGCGTCCCTCGGTTCAACTGATTAATCAATTTGATCTCTACGCCATCCCCATTGACACGATTAAGGCGGTAAAGGAAGAAGGTCTGATTGTGGATGCAGCATTCCGGCCGGCCAAGGCCACCCGGATCGATTACCTGATTAATCAGCTGGATGCCGGAGAGGTCGCGGCTGCCAAGGCGATCATCCGGGGCCAGACGGCTCCTGCAGCGCTGTCTGACGAATCGTTTTCCCGGAAGAAAAAGATCCGGATACTGGACCTGGTGGTCGAGGTGATTCAATACAAATATGTCACTGAAGACCTGGACAAGCAGAGCTATCGTAAGCAGCTCCTTTCCGCATTGCGGGTCCGCAGCGGGCTGGGGCAGGCTGAAACCGGCTGGGAAAAGGAAATTCCGGTGCCGTCGCGGCCCGAAAACAGCCACGATTCCCGCCGGGCCAGCGCCGGGGTCGGCCTGCGAAGCGGGGATGTGTTTTATGAGCTGCGGTTTCGGCCGGCGCTGACCGATCTAACCGATATGGATTATGTCCATAACCAGGGGGCTCAGATTGAGTTCGGCGATCTGCGGACCCGGTATTACCCGGAATCCGGCCGGCTGACCCTTGAGCAGTTCGATATTGTGGATATTGTATCGATTGCGCCAATGGACGCCATTTTTAAACCCCTATCCTGGAAATTCAACACCGGCTGGCACCGCAAACCGCTTGAAAATGACGGAGACGCCGCTTATTACCGGGTAAACGGCGGGGCCGGAGCGGCCGCCCGGACGTCATGGCTGGGGATGTGCTACGCCATGGCCGAAACCGAGCTGGCGGTGGGCGGCGACCTTGAGTCCGACTACGCTGCAGGGAGCGGGGCGTCGCTTGGCACCATTTTTTCATTGTGGCCGGCCGGCAAGCTTCATTTATACGGCCGGGGGCTCGGATTTTTTGCCGGTGATACCCATACCGAATATACAGCCGGCGCAAGCGGCAATTTCCGGGTCAGTCAGAACAATCATTTATCAATTGAGGCCGCATATAAAGATGCGGGTAAGCAGCACTATGAGGTGCTGGCCGCATGGCACTTGTTTTTTTAGCCGTCCCAGGGGGATATTCCAAAAAAATTACTTCGTCTTAATCTTAATCTTACTCTGATTCTTACGGTATCTTTCAGTAAACCCGGCAGATGTGCTCAATCTCAAAATCGCGGTTTAATCAGATCTTCTGCAAAACCCCCATAATCACCCGGGCCCGGCCTTCAGCCAGGCTGCGGCCCATGTTGGCGATTTTTTCTTTCGCATTCGGCCCCATGAGCAAGTGAATCCCCAAAGGCGGAGGGCTGCTCGCTTTTTGCCGGGCCTGCATCTTTTGAAACCACCGGCTGGAAATCTCGGTGACATCCTGCCATTCCAGAACTTTAAAATTCATTTGGCTTAAGTGCGTTTTCATTTGATCGGCCGGGATGACAAAGCTTGTGGACGGATCACTCGACCAGGGGGCCGGCAGGTAGGGATCGCCGCGGGCGCCGGTAAACACTTCATGCAGAGCGATTTTCCCGCCGGGCTTCAGTACCCGGCGGAGCTCTTTAATGTACTGGCTCTTATCCGGGATATTCATCTGGATATGATCGGTCCAGGCAATGTCAAAACTCTCTTTTTCAAACGGGAGTTTTGCCCCGTTGGCACAGCCATAGGCGATTTGATGCGAAAGCCCCACGTGCTTGGCAAGTTCAGCGGCCAGGGCGGTGTAAGAAAATGTCAGATCGATTCCGATGACCCGGCAGCCGAATCTATCTGCCAGATACCGGGCCGTGCCGCCCGAGCCGGCGCCGATGTCTAAGACCCTATGGGCGGCATCCAGGTTGAGCATCTCCGCCAGCTCGATGGTCGATTTGCGGCCCCGGATGTGGAAGCCGTCAATGGCGATCAGATCATCCACGGAAAGATTATCCAAACCGCCTTTTTCTTTTTTGATAGCCGATAATACGCTCTCCGTCAGATTCTCATCCACATGGTAGTGGCGGATAATTCGGTCGTTGGTCATAATGTGTCCGTTCAGACTTCTCTAATTAAAAAGGTTTTTACATTTCCAAACAGGCGACCTAAAGGTCGCCCCTACATTGGATGGTGGCATTATCGCTGATATACAGAGTATTTACGCTAATGTTACGCCCAATGTAGGGGAAGCCTTTAGGCTTCCGTATTCGATAACTAAAATCAAATTTGAAGAATTCTGCCGTTATTCTTATCAAGCAGTTTATCCCATATGAATCAGGTAAATGATATAGCCGGCATAACAGCAGAGCAAAAGCCCGCCGCCCCACCGCTTGACCGTGCAGTCCTTTCGCATCATCAGCCACGGCAGGATGCAGATACCCATCATCACCAAATAATCGATAATCAGTCCGCTTTTAATGAAGCCGCCCGGGATGGGAATCGGCCGGATTATTCCGGCGGCACCGATCACTGACAGGATGTTAAAGACATTGCTGCCCACCAGGTTGCCGATGCTGATGTCCATCTGTTTTTTCATGGCCGCCACTACTGAGGTGGCCAGCTCAGGCAGCGAGGTGCCAAGCGCCACAATGGTTAAGCCGATGAATTTTTCACTCACCCCGAAATTTTTCATCATTTCGACAGCCGCATCGATCATCGTGTCCGCGCCGATCACCACCCCGGCAATGCCCGCAATGATCATGAGCACCTGTTTGGGCCGGGATTCAATGGTCTCGATCTCTTCGACCTGCGCCTCTATATTTTCAGGCGGGGCCGCGGTATCGGATGTATCCGGGCCGCTGCTTGCCGGGAAATTAGTTGGGGTCAGTTTTGTCGGGTTTTCTTTAATCGAGATGTAGTAGTTGAAAATGGTGTATAAAATCACCCCGGCAAACAGGGTGGCCCCTTCAAACCGGCTGATGCGGGAGTCCAGAGAGAGCAAAAGCAGATAGACGGAAATGGCCAGCATCAGCGGAATGTCGCGCCGGACCACCGACCGGTTGGCGGTGATCGGCATCAGGGCGGCCGCCGCACCCAGAACCAGGGCGATATTGCAGATATTGCTGCCCACCACGTTTCCCACCGCGATCATGCTTTTGTCCTGAAGCGATGAGATCACACTTACCACCAGCTCCGGGGCCGAGGTGCCGAAGGCCACCACAGTCAGACCGATCACCACCGCGCTGATGCCCAGGCTCCGGGCCAGGTTGGCCGAGCCCTTGACCAGCCATTCAGCCCCGAAGTAGAGCAGCAGAAACCCGGCAGCCAGCAGTATCAGATGTAAAATCATGGGAAAGCCGCTAAGCTACATCTACCCGTACATGTTGTTAATGGCATCATTATATTTCTCCGCCACGAATTTGCGCTTGATCTTCATGGTGGGGGTGATCTCATTGCGGTCCACTGAGAATTCATCCGGCAGGAGCGTGAATTCCTTGACCTGTTCGTAACTGGCCAGCTCTTTGGAGCGCTCGTTGATCCGCTGTCGGTAGAGCTCAATGATTTCCGGATGCTGAACCAGCTCGGCCCGGCTGCTGTAGGCGATATTCCGGTTTTGGGCATATTCTTCCAGGGCTTCAAATGAAGGCACAATAAGCGCGGAGACGAATTTTTTCTGCTCGCCGATAACCATCACCTGCTCAATGAAGTGATCCGCCCCCAAAGTGGATTCAATGAGCTGGGGGGCGATATATTTGCCGCCCGAGGTTTTCATCAGGTCCTTGATGCGATCGGTAATCCGAAGCTCCCCGTTTTCATCGAATTCGCCCACATCCCCGGTTCTAAACCAGCCGTCTTCGGTGAATGCCTCGGCGGTCGCCTCCGGCTTGTTATAATAGCCCTGCATGACATTGCCGCCTTTGATCAGGATTTCGCCGTTGTCGCCGATTTTAACATGCACGCCGGGCAGGGGGGTGCCGACCAGCCCGAATTTGAAGTTATGGGAAGGGTGGCAGGTGACGGTGGCCGTGGTTTCACTCAAACCATAACCATACCAGACAAACATGCCGGCTGCATAGAAGAATTCCTCGATATTCTGGGCAAGGGGGGCGCCCGCGCACGGCATGAACCGGATGCGGCCGCCGACCAGATCCCTGATTTTACTCAATACCAGTTTGTCCGCCAGCTTGTATTGCATCTCAAGCAAAAGGGGAACAGGTTTCTGGTCCTTTATCAGGTTGTTGCGCTGGGCGCCTTTGCCAAGGGCCCAGTGAAAGAGTTTTTTCTTCATGGGCGAGGCGGACTCCAGGTTGTGATACACGGCGGCATAGATTTTCTCATAAATCCGCGGCACCGAGCACATGATATGGGGTTTGGCCTCCTTGATGAAATCAATGATGATTTTGGGATCATCAAGATAAATGACCTCCATGCCCCGGTACAATGCATAATAGGTCCATGTGCGCTCGAACACGTGGGAAAGCGGCAGAAAGCAGAGGGACACATCCTGGTCGCTCACGCTGTCAAGGCGTTGGTCATGGGCGGCAGCCGTGAAAATCAGGTTGAAATGGGTCAATATGACCCCTTTGGGTTCGCCGGTGGTGCCGGAGGTATAGATCAGGGTGAGTATATCATGCTGCGAGGCCCGGGACATCCGATTGTCGATTTCATCAGCGAGTTTTGAATTTTTGCCGATTTCCAGAAAATCGGAAAGATACATGGCGTTCTCCGAACCATCGAGTTGGATGTTCGGGTCAAAGGCGATGATTTTTTGAAGCGAATCACAGTTGGGAAACAGGGTTTTGGCCTTATCATATTGCTCCTGATCGCCCACGAAAATCAGCCGGGCCTTGCAGTCTTTGACGATGTATTCGGCCTGGCCCGCGGTGTTGGTGGCATAGATGAACACCGGCACGGCCCGGATGGCGAGCGCCGCGATATCGATAATGGTGCATTCCGGTTTGTTTTGGGAAAAGATGCTGATCATCTGCTGGTCTTGGATCCCCATCTCCAGCATGGCTTTGGCCGCCTGGTCGATCTTTTCACCGAATTCGCGCCATGTAATGGATTCCCATTTGCCTTCCCGTTTGGCCCGCAGGGCGATTTTATCGCCGTATTTATCCACCCGCTCTTTGATTAAGAGCGAATAATTGGGTTTATCCGAGATTTCCAGTCCCTCATAATATGCTGTCATTTCAGGTTTGCCTCCTATTTTCTGTTTGTCAAAGGAATATGGATTTGTGCAAAAATAAATAGGAATCAATGACACAAATTCATCGGGTGGTCAACCGATATGTCAGTTTTATACAGCGCCGGGCGGATGGATAAGTTTTTGATTTTTATTATTAGATTTTTACAAAATCTAAAGAAAGGCTGCAGGCGGTTTGGATTCAGGATGCCGCAGAGGTCTTGATTCAGGTTTGTTGGCCGGGTGCGGCTTGTGCGCCCCAAGATCTTGTAGGTCCTATCCGTAGTTGATAGTTGCTACATTGCTTTTTAGAGTGCTCAGTCCTCGCTTGAAATTAACGGTCCAGAATATGGCAAGTTATGGTGCATTTTTTAACCCAATATCAACCGGAATATAATCCGAAAGGGAGAAGACCGCTTCAGACTTGACCGCGTGATGTTCAGACTATACAGCACTGCGGAGAGTGCTATCATAGTGACCTTCTGTATGACGATCCTTGAAATATTGTTGAAGGCCATCCTTTGTCCCTTTTTTAATTTGTGCATCCCGAATCACATTGGAAGATTTTTAAAGGGACACCCTGGATTATTCTCCGAATTTCAAAATAAGCTTTTCGGAAACCCCTTTCATAGCTTTTCCTTAAAGAAAAAGAGAGTTGCGTTTTTGTATTGATCGTGTAGCATTAAATAATATCCGAATATAGCCCAAAAAGTAAAAGAGTAATTAGATGGCAATACCATCCAAAAGATTATACAGCCGCTCGAAAATATGGATTGAGGATGCCGAGGGCAAAGTGGTGTTCGGCTCCGGACGGCTGCGGATTTTAAAGGCCATCCAAAAAACCGGCTCCATCCATGCTGCTGCCAAGGAGTTGAAAATCGGCTACAGGGCGGTATGGGCAAGAATTCATGCCACTGAAGAGCGGCTGGGCATCCAATTGCTGGAAAAACAAATCGGGGGGGCCGCAGGAGGCGGCTCCCGTCTGACCCAGATTGCCGAAGAACTCGTCCATGCCTTTACATGCCTGGAGAAGGAAATTGAAGAGGAAACCGATGCCCGGTTTCAGCAGTTTGAAAATATATTAAATATTCAAATCTCAGGCGCCAGTTCAACAGGGACGGACATTGATTGATATGAGCCAAATCCGGCTTTGGTTGTAAACCCGACTCCAGTGCCTTTCTGCAGCCAACTGTTTTGTTTTTTGCATATAAAAATTCCTCGATATCTATGCCCAGCTGGGTAAATCAATCTGTATCAAACCGGCACATATGATTCTCAATAAATTTCAATGTTGAAGGAGCACCATTTGCCAGTTTACTGGCAAGACCTTCAAAATTCCATATTTCTCAGTAAATGAGAAAATTTATGGTGTCCGTAATCTTTCGCTTCCCACCCGAAGTGGAAGAAGCCGGGTGGCAAAGACTCCACCAGACGATGGCCCCGCTGGGTGATGACAAGGAGCCCGGCGCCGTTTTGCACAGGGTTTTTGACATAGGTGGCAGCCAGGGGGTTGGCCTCTGGCATCTTAGAGCCAATCCCGCTTTCAGTCCTGCAAAAACCAAGCAGCAATTCCATTTCAAAAAATACTTGCAGCCCTCAGCTGCGAGGAGATGAAAATTGCTGAGCTGATACAGGGCATTTTTGGTTGACAGAAACAAAAAGCTAATTTATGAACCGTTATGACCTATAAGTCATAACGGTTGGTTGGCTTCCGCATGTACTGTTAACCGTCTTCAAGGAGAATGCCATGTATGACAAAATCAGCGCACTTTTGATCGGATTTTTATGGATTCTGCTGGCCCCCGGCTGGATTCTGGCCCAGACCGGGAGCGAACCTGTATTTGAACTGGGCGAAATTGTGGTGACCGGTCAAAAACCCGGGGTTGAGGATATCGCCATCAACCATGAAATGGACCAGGAAGAAATTGAGGCAACCGGCAGCAAGACCCTTGCCCAAGCCTTGAATTTTGCACCCGGCATCACGGTGACCCGGGGCAGCAAAAATGAGCCGGAGATCTCCATTCACGGTTTTGGCACTGAAAAATCATTGTTTCTAATCGATGGCATCCCTTTTTATGAAACTTACTACGGCAAGCTGAACCTGGATCAGATCCCGGCGGAAATGATCTCAAAAATTGAAATCACCAAAAACGCCCCTTCAGTGCTCTACGGCGCCAATACCCAGATTGCCGTCATCAACGTGGTCACCAAAAAAGGCACCGAGGACCCCAGCTTCAGCTTTACCCAGGAAATCGGTGAAAACGACACATACCGAACGGTATTGTCCCACGGAAATCAGATCGGAAAAGTCAACTACTGGCTCAGCTACAGCCGGCGTGAAACCGACGGCTTCCGCATGTCAGACGATTTTGATCCTCAACCCGCGGAGCCGGCCCGCAGATTTATGGGAGATCCGGTGGTTACGGAAGACGGGGGTTTCAGAAACAACGCCGATCTGGAGCAGGACTCCTTCTGGGGCCGTGTTGGCATCACCCCCTCTGAAACTTCTGAATATTTTGTCAGTATGCACATGATGCAGTCTGAAAAGGGCATGCCCTTTCAAACAGATAGGTACAGGGTCTTTACCTCCAGGGGGGATGATGCGGGATTTTCAAACTTCAGCCGCTTTGAAAACTATGACGACTGGGGCATTGATTTAAGCGGCAGACAGGACCTCCTCTCCTGGCTGTCCCTGAGGGGCAAGCTGTTTTATCATGAACACAAAGATGATTATGTCTCTTATGCAGATCCGGATCTGACAGAGGAAATCGCCACAAGTACATTTGAGGACAGCTATGCAGGTGGCTCCATGATTGCCGATATTGACCCGGCAGACTGGTATACGGGTCATTTCTCGCTGCATTATAAACAAGACATCCACAAAGACCGGGCCGGTAAAAATCTGCCGTTCAATGAGTTCAAGTCCTATACTGGATCGGTGGGCACGGAACATGAATTTTTCTTTGACAGCGGCCTGACGGCAGTGATCGGAGCCAGCTATGACTGGTTTGAAGTCAATGACGCCGAAGAAACCCTTTTTGATGAAGATGACATGTTTGAAGGACAAATGGACCTGGATGACACGGACACCAGCGCAGAATTCAATCCCATGGCAGGGTTGAGCTGGCAATTTGCCGATACCACCCGCGTATATAGCTCTGTGGCGAAAAAAACCCGCTTCCCCACCCTGAATCAACTATATTCCGGCGATTCCGGCAACCCGGATCTGAATTCCGAGCAGAGCATCAATTACACACTGGGTGTGCAGCGATCCTTTGCCGGTGTGTTTCACTTGCGGGTTGAAGGATTTTATCATGATATTTCCGACTGGATTTCAAGGGACTATCAGGAAGAAGATTTCAGGGACGATGTCTACATAAATGTTGAAGACGTTGAAATGAAAGGCGCCGAAATCGGAGTCAAATACACCCCCATCCCGGATTTGAGCGCAAGCATTGATTATACCTACAATGACGCTGAAAATAAAAGCGCCATAGCCGTTACGGAAAAAGTCGCAGGTGTGCCGGAAAACAAGTTTGTCATTGGCGTTGATGGGCTGATTCAATGGATAAACGCCCGGCTGAACCTGCGCGGGATTTATGTGGACAAGATATATGAAGACCTGCCATCCCCTGCAGATCCAGCCAGAGAGGTTACAAACACAGAAGACTATTTTACTGTCAACGGCCGGATATCAAAGCAGATTACCGAAAAGTTGACGGCCTGGCTCGAATGCGAAAACCTGTTTGACAAGGACTATGAATCGGAAACCGGTTTTCCATCCCCGGGCAGAAATGCCATTGCCGGGCTCAAAGCCCGTTTTTAGACATATGAAAAAATTATTTCTTATTATTGCATGCTGCCTTTTGCTCGCAACGGCTCCCATCCGGGCTGAAACCATCATAACCGATGCAGCAGGGCGGAAAGTCAAAATACCCGACAATGCCAGTCGCCTGGTGACCACGTTTAAACCCGCAACGCTGATGGTGTTGTGCCTGAAAGGGACAGACGCCATTGTCGGGCTTGACAACTCGTCGCGATACGATCCCCTGGCCCTGGCCGTGGCACCGGAGCTGGCGGATCTGCCGGGCGTTGGCTCCAAATCCAGCGGAATCAATCTTGAAACCGTGCTCAGCCTGGATCCGGATCTGGTGATTCTCTATGATCAGAAAACAGGCGTCCAGATGGCCGACAGGCTCCAGGACTCAGGTTGTCCAGCCATGGTGATTGCACCGGAAACCTTTGCGTCCATAAAGCAGACTCTGATCAAGCTGGCTTCGGCCATTGGAAAACCCAGGCGGGCCGATGCGGTCATCAAGGCAATGGAATGGGTGCTGGAACGGGTCGGAAAACGGGTGCAGAATCTGGACCCGGCGGAGCGCAAAACAGTATATTACGCCGGCCCTTCGGGCTTTTTGTCCACGGCTCCTTCCGGGATGCTCCAGGACCGGATGATTCATCTGGCCGGCGGTGCCAATGCAGCCCATGCACTTCAGGGTCATTTTAAACAAATCTCCCCGGAACAGCTCATGACCTGGGCTCCCGACAGCATCATCATCAGCCCCATGAGCCGCCTTCAGGCAAAAACGTTTATAAACCGGCGGCAGTTTTCTCTTCTGCCGGCAGTTCGGGAAAATGAAATCCATGTTTTTCCCTCCAGCCTGTCGCCCTGGGATTTTCCCTCACCCCTGTCGGTCCTGGGGGTGCTGTGGCTCGGGGACAGGCTTTATCCGGAGCAGTTTGAAGACATATGCCTGCTCCATGAGATCAATGATTTTCACGAAACCCTTTTTGATCAAAGCTTCACCAAAATGGGCGGGCATCTCAATGACAAAATGAAGCGCAAAGACCCGGCGCATCCCGCCCGGAATCAGGATGCCCCAAACGGAACCCCGGGATCATGAACGATCAGAAAACCTTATGGATACTGGGTGCGATTTTGGTTCTGCTCTTTTTCCTTTCCCTGTTTACCGGGCGGATGCACATCAATATTGCAGACCTCGCCGGCTGGATCAGGGCTTGGGTGGAGCAGGGCCGCCTTGAGCCGGATCCAAAAGCCCTGGTTTTTTTTGATGTGCGCCTGCCTCGCAGTTTAACGGCTGTTCTGGGCGGAACCGGCCTTGCCATTTCCGGCGCGGCTTACCAGGGGTTGTTTCGCAATCCGCTTGTTTCCCCGGATATCCTCGGCGTTTCGGCCGGGTGCGCATTTGGCGCGGCTCTGGGACTGATTCTGCCCGATAGTCAGTTCGCCATTGTCCGTGCACTGTCTTTTGCATTTGGCTTAAGCGCCGTTGGACTTGCCGCCGGCATTGCCAGGACCGTGGCGGTGCGCCCGGTTCTGGTCCTGATTTTGGCAGGCCTTGTGGTCTCATCCATGTTCAATGCCCTGCTGATGGTGCTGAAATACACGGCTGACCCGTACAGCCAGCTGCCGGCCATCGTCTTCTGGGTCATGGGCAGCATGCACCGTTGCTCCTGGGCGGATGTACGCCTGATTGCCCCGGTGATTCTGGCGGGGTTGATGTTGGTTTTCCTTCTGCGCTTCAAGCTCAATATTCTTTCCCTGGGAGATGTCCAGGCCACATCCCTGGGCCTGAACCCCAGGCGCTACAGAATTTTTTTCATCAGCATAAGTTCGCTGATGGTGGCCGTGATCGTTTCGGCCTGCGGCCAGATCGGATGGATCGGCCTTGTCATTCCACACATGGCAAGGACCTTGTCAGGCCCTGATCATCGGGTGATGATACCGGTCACTGCACTGATGGGCGGCGCTTTTCTGCTCGCAGCCGATCTTGCCGCAAGAAGCCTGACTTCAGCCGAACTGCCGGTGAGCATCGTGACAGCAATGGCAGGCGGTCCCCTTTTTGCTTATCTGCTGTACCGGAATCGGGCAAGGGGGTGGATATGAGCCTTGTTTGCACAAATATCACTTTTGCCTACAATGGCACCCGTGTCCTGCACCAGGTAGACCTTGATGTGCCCCGAGGAAGTTTCTGTGCCCTTCTGGGGCGCAACGGATCCGGAAAAACGACCCTTCTGCACTGTTTATGCGGGATACTTCACCCGGAAAGCGGAGAAATCATGGTCGAAAACAATCCGATACACCTTATAAACGGCACGGCCCGGGCAAAATGCATCAGTCTGGTTCCGCAGGAATCAGATCAGATCTTTCCGTTCACCGTGCTCGATTTCGTGCTAATGGGACGCAATCCCCACCTGCGCGGCGTTGCCATGCCGGGCCCCAATGATGAAAAAATTGCCTGGCAGGCCCTTGAACTGCTTGGCGCAGCCCATCTGGCAAATCGCCGGGTAAATCAAATCTCCGGAGGTGAACGGCAGCTGGCTACTGTGGCCCGGGCGCTTGCTCAGCAGTCGCCGGTCATGCTTTTAGACGAACCTACAAATCATTTGGATTTCCACAACCAATACCATCTGCTGTATCAAATCCGAAAGTTGTGCCGGGATCAGAATCTGACCGTGCTGGCTTCCATGCACAACCCAAATGCCGTGGCTGCGGTGGCTGACCGGGTCGTTCTTCTTGAAGCCGGGCATGCAGTCGCTCAGGGGGACGTAGAATCCGTTCTGACCCAAAAACAACTCAGCCGCCTTTACGGCATGCCGCTTGTGGAATCAAGACTGACCAGAGGACAAAAACATTTCATGCCGGTCATGGAGTTTTGCCGATGATACTGCTGACAGGAGACAGGCATTCGGGCAAAACCGGTTTTGTTTTGGAGCATGCCGAGCAAACCCGGTGCCATGGGCTGCGTGTTGCAGGAATTGCATGCCCCGGGCTCTGGAAAAATAACATGCGAAACGGTTTTGAGCTCCTTGAGCTGGATACAGGCCGCAGGCACCTTCTTTCCATGCGGGTGCCGGGGCTTCGACCCATTCCGTATATGTTTGATGCCCTGAGCATGGAAAAGGGGAAAAACGCCCTGTCGGCTTCAAGGGGCCGCAAAGCAGACCTGATCATAGTGGATGAAGTCGGCCCGCTGGAACTTGAAGGCGAAGGGTGGGCCCCCTGTCTGCACAGCCTGCTGCATCTTTGTGCACCGTTACAGATATGGGTGGTCCGGCGCCGCCTTGCAAAAAGGGTTAAGGCCCATTTTGGCATCAGCGCTGAAGTTGCAGATATCAATCAGCAAAATTGTATGTCCGGCGTGCTGGAAAAAATTCTGCAGAAGACCTGAAATTGTCATTGCCGGACAAAGACTATGTTTTTTGACGTTTATTCAGGGCAGAAAAAAATATGCCTTCACTTTTTTATAAAATCATTATAACTGCGGCCTTTTTTGCCTACCTGTCAAGTCTTATTGCCTGCTGCCAGGAATGGAGAATCTGTGCCCGGGTTCTGTCATGCCTCGGCCTTGTCCTGATTCTGGCTGCGGCCGTGGCCGGCGGGCTGGAAAACTTTCGCCTGCCCCTTTACGGACTTTATGAAACCAGCCTGCATATGGCCCTGGTTCTGAGTCTTTGCCTGGAATTTGCAGCATACAAGCCGGGCATGGCCGGGCTGTGGAGCCCGGGCCGGATTATTGTATCCGCATTATTGGGCCTTGCATGGACTGCGGCCGGAGAATTCAGGTTTGATTTCTACATTTACCAGTCCCTGACGGTTCAGCTTTTCTTTTTTCTGCGCGTTACCGCCGCGGGCGTTTCATTATTTGCGTTTCTTCTTTTTGCCGCTGCCTGCAAGAATTCTTTCTTCAACAAAACCGGAAACCATTCCATTTTTATTCAAAATGCGCTCAAAGCCACGGTGGCCGCAGGCATTCTTTTTTTGTTCTCTGAACTTTCAGGCACGCTGTGGTGCATGCGCGGCTGGGGGGATATCTGGCATTGGAGCGCAAACTTTTTTGAATCTGCGGCCCTGTTTCTGCTGCTCATGCTGCCCCTGCACATCCCCGGGCGCCTGAAAAAAAATATGGCCGGCGCATGGGTCGGCATGGTCTGCACTTTGTTGGTGGTTCTGGCCGTCGCAGTGCCATAAAAGGAAATTTATGAAGGACAAAGCCATAAACCACCTGGCGTCATTGCATATCACCTGGTGGGTGCTCATCGGACTGATTGCCTGGTTTGTCCTGGGGGCCAAAGCGATTGAAATCCCCTCTTTTTCAAAAGGTCTGTCATCCATGGACGAAATGCTGGTCCGCGCCTGGCTGATCTGCCGGGGCGGCGACCATCTGCTGGTTCTGTGCTGGCTTTTTGTCCTG
>JBKHAE010000084.1:0-15270 GCA_046543065.1 Desulfobacterales bacterium
CGGCTTTTGGCAAAGGAGGGGCTCAGGTGGCGCCCTTTTTTAAAGTGGGGGTGCGACACATCTCAAGGCTTACAGTTTGAAAAACTTAGTGCCTTTACCCGATAGCAAAAGTTATTTTTAAACTCGGTCCCGGGCGCACAGCCCGGGAGGAATACTTCTAAGACCCTGTCGCAATTATTTCAATAGGGGCGGTTAATATTTTTTGCGAAAGGACCTTTGATGTTCAAGGGTGATAAAGGTGAGACATATTGAGAGGTATGTCCGTATGATTATCATTTGTATAAAAAAAGATTACTTATTGTTTTTATACGATGCAACGGTTTAACTGCATGATGCAGGGAAGGAGGGATAAATAATGACAGAAGGTTATTCATCCCGGCGGGTATAACCATTGATTTGATTGCCGGACGCGCCTATTGAGACAACCGTTTACTCAGTTTCAAAGGAATCGATGACCACCTCGATTTCCTGCGGAATTTTTTCAGGCTTTTTAACGCCTTTGGCCCAATAGTAGGCGACTTCTTTAAAACTGAAGTTTTCTGTATCGCCTTCAGCCAGGTAGGCGAGGGTGTCCATTTGAATGGGGGTTTTTCCCAAATCATTGACTAAAAAGTCAACAAGCTTTATGGAAAGGGTCATGAATACCTAAATTGAGGGTTCCAAATTGTTAATTACCTCCTCCTTTGACCAATTTGATTGACGTCTCAGTTGCCTTTTCCATTGAGAGTTTGCTCATGTTAAGCACCAGGTGGTAGAGCAGGGGATCATCATAGTCTTCTTTTCCGAACTTTCGATACAGGTTATGGCGTCTTTTGCCGTGAACACGGATGGTGTTCGTCGCCTGGTCTTTGGTTATATTATAGGTTTCCATCATAAACCGGACCCGGTCTTCATGGTTTGCGACCAAAAGCAGATGAAAGGCATCCGCATGCTCGCGCAATACGTACTGTCCGCCCCGGCCCACGATGACACAGTTGCCCTCCTTGGCCAGATCGGTGATGATCTGCGTTAATGTGTTCACATAAACCTCTTCGTCAAGATAGCCCCGGTGGTCCTCCAGTAGGCGGTTGATTTGTTTTTGTGATATCAGATAGTTCATAAACCTCAATAGAGACCCGCCAGCTTCCTTTTCCATGGATTTTACCGTTTTTTTAGAAACCTTGGCACGTTCGGCCACCATCTGTACGATATCTTCATCAACCAATGTGTAGCCCAATTCCTTGGCTACCCATTTGCCTAAGGTTCGCCCGCCTGCGCCAAATTCCCTAGAGATTGTCAAAACTGTCATGGTGCGTTCTCCTTATCTGGTCTTTATGTTGACAGAAGCATGTGTTGAAATAAGTCAGAAACCGGCTATTCGTCCAAAAGCGGCTCAATGTGCGGGTGTTTGGATATGACCCGGGCAAACTGTTCGGTCCGCAAATCAAGCCGCATTTGAACAATGCGGATCAGCTCTTTATAGATTAAATATCCCATATGCGGATCAGCCTCCATTTGTTCGTGGGCCTCTTTGGCGTTTAACGCATAAAGAACAGAGGGCTCCGAACAGACCGCGTCCAGGCGAAAGGGTTCGTTGACCATGGCTGACCAGCCGAATGAGAAGCCGGGTTTCACCCCGGCAATGGAAACCGTGATTTTGTTTGAAATCCGTTTCTCAAGCAGCACTTTGCCTTTTTTCAACATATAAAAATGGTTGGACCGATCTCCCTCCCGAAAAATGGCCTCGCGCGCCCCATATTGCTGGGGTTCAATGTGGGGCACCAGTTTATCCAGCATTTCATCGGTCAGATGTTCCAGAATATGGATATCAGCCAGTGATTCCTTGTTGATCATTACCGCTCCTTGGGTGTTTAGAATAATGCCATATTTTTTTTATCTTATCAAAATAAGTACAGTTTAAGGCAGAGAAAAACAATAAACAAGACCGCCAGTATCGGTCCGATACCAATCGGCAGCAGGCCGGCGCTTACGAGAGCGTCGGTTTCTGCTTCCGCCCTCGAAGCATCTGCATCCGGGCGGCCGCCTTTTCTAATGCCAAAAAAGAGCTGAATTTGTTTGATGAGAAATGCGGGCAGCCGGTTGAAAAAGTTCTGCAGGAAAGCCGGCAGGGCGCGCGCGAAAAATGCGTCACACAGCCGGTTCAGATTATTCAGGCAGTAGTCAAACCCTGCGGCGAAAATGCGGCCGCCTTTGCGGTAAAACCAGTCTGTATCCAGATTGATGGCCCGCATCTCCGCCGGGTATTTGCCTGAGAGAATCAGCAGGCAAAATGCCAGTGCGCCAAACATGAGCAGCTGGAGCTGACCGACCACATGGGCTCCGGTGTAGGGGACATAATCGACGGCATAGGGGAGGATGCTATAAAGCAGATCAAAACGGACGCCTAAAAATACGCATAAGAATGCGGCCAGAAACATGGCAAGCAGCATGTTAAAGGGAGGTTCTTTAGCCCGGATGCCCGAGTCGTGTCCGAAGAACATGAAAAACGGCACCTTGATTCCGGCGTGGTGAAAAACGCCTGCAGAGGCAAACTGCAATATCAGCCATACGATGGCCATTTTATGGTGCGCCGCTGAACTGATAATCATTGATTTACTGATAAATCCGCTAAACAGGGGAAATGCGGAAATCGAGGCTGCCCCTACAATACAGAAGAGGCAGGTCAGCGGCATTGTTTTGTAGAGGCCGCCCAGGTCCGTGCATTTAATTTTACCGGTGACATGCAGGACCGCGCCCGCGGACATAAACAGCAAGGCCTTATACAGGATGTGACAAAAGGCGTGCGAGACGGTGCCGTTGATGGCCAGCTGCGTACCAATACCCACGCCGCAGATCATAAATCCGACCTGATTGATCAGGCTGTAGGCCAGCACCCGGCGTATGTCATTTTCCAGCACGGCATAGAAAATCGGAACCGCCGTCATGATCGCGCCCAAATAAATGAGCAGCTCCGTTCCGGGAAAAACCCGGGCCATCACATAGACCGCGCTTTTGGTGGTAAAGGCGCTTAAAAATACCGCACCGGTTATGGTGGCTTCCGGATATGCATCGCTCAGCCATGCATGAAGCGGGATGATAGCGGCGTTTACCGCAACCCCGATAAATATCAGGATGCTTGCCGGACCGGACAGCTCCATGACGGAGAATTCGGCCGTGCCGGTATTCTTTACATAGAGCACAATACCGGCCAGCAGGCATAAACCGCCGAACACATGCACCATGATGTACCGGAAGGCAGCGGCCTGGGCCGCCTGTGTTTTGCGCGCGATGATTAAAAAGGCGGAGGCAACGGCCATGATTTCCCAGAATACATAAAGGGAGAACAAATCCCCGGCAAGGGTGACGCCCAGTGCGCCGCCGGCATAGGCAAAGCCGGCCGTGTGCTGAACGTCGTCATCCACCTTCAGGGCAAAAAGAACCGAAATAAAGGAAATAAGCGTAAATATGTAGGCGAATACACGGCTTAAGCGGTCCAGCCGGCCGAGAATCAGATCATATCCGAGAAATTCGAATTGCCAGTGCTGGCCCAATGGCGTATAGAAAACGGTGATAAATGCGAGCGCCGGCAGAATAAGCATATATGCGGATTTTACCCGGCCCTTTAACGCAGGGATCAAAAATCCGCCAATGATAAAGATCAGGGCGGGCGGTATATTTAAGTTTAAAACGTCAAAGTTCATCAGTCTCTCACACTTGTAAGCGGTGATTATCGCTCATAGTAGTCCTCATTCCTTTTGACCCAGAGTCTTAACAGCTTGGCGATATAAATAAGCAGCACACATGAGATGAATCCATAAACCGCAAAAAAGTTCGGGTAGCCCTCCCATTCGAATGCGGCATGTTTATGGATAAAAAAATCAATGATCAATAAAACGATCAGGCTGGCAAAAAAAACGAGCAGCAGGATATTGACGTTTCTTGGATTATCAAAAATTTTCAATTCTTTTTTCATGGTTGTCCCCGTTTATATACTGCTAATAAAGATAAATGCCAGATAGGCCGCGGCAATGGCTGTTACCACGTAAAATGCGGCTGGATAGCCTTTAACCGGTTCATGGGAAAGCACCATTTTTTCTTTTTCTTCTGTGGTCATGATGTTTTCAGCCTCCTAAAATGCGAGTGACCGCCAGCTGGGACAGATTCAGAAAAGGCTGCGGATAGAAGAACAGCAGCACCGAAATTGCAGCTGTGGCCAGCGGCGGCGCAAGGCACCAGCCCGGGGCCTCGTTAAACCGGTTTTCAAACATGGATTCGGTTTCCGTGCAGAAAAACGCCCGGTAGACGATGGGCAGGAAATAGGCCGCGTTTAAAAGCGAGCTGATTAATAAAACGGCCAGCATGACAAACTGCTCCGCCTCAATGGTGCCGATGGCCAGATGCCATTTGCTGATAAACCCTCCGCATGGCGGAAGCCCGATCACAGAGAGCGAGCCGATAAAAAATGCGGCCATGGTAAACGGCATCTGCTTGCCGAGGCCCACCATCTCCGAGATATTCTTAACACCTGTGGCGACCACAATGGCGCCGGCGCAGAAAAAGAGCGTAATTTTGCCGAATGCATGCATGGCGATATGGAGCAGCCCGCCCGTCATTCCGGATTGGCTTAAAAGGGCGGCGCCTAAAACAATGTAGGAGAGCTGCCCGATGGTTGAAAACGCCAGCCGGCGCTTCAAGTTGTCCTGGGAAAGGGCGATCAGCGAAGAGACGAGTATGGTGACAGCCGCGATTATGCACAAAAGCGTCCCGAAATCAAAGGCCTCAAGCATTTCGGGGCCGAATATGCCGGTAATTACCCGGAAAACGCAGAATACGCCAACTTTTACCACAGCCACCGCATGCAAAAGCGCGCTGACCGGCGTGGGCGCCACCATGGCCGCCGGCAGCCAGGCATGCATGGGCATAATCGCGGCCTTTGAAAAGCCGAACACAAACATCAAAAGAAGGGCAAGCGCCGGGACGGCGGCCATGCTGCCCCCAAAAATACCGCCGCTTGCAAAGTCCAGCGTGCCGGTCATCAGGTAAACGAGCACCATGGCCGGAAGCACCAGGCCGATGGAGCCGCCCATGATATAGAATAAATACTTACGCCCCGAACTTCGTGCCTCCCGGTCCTGGTGATGGGTCACCAGAGGATATGTTGAAAGCGAGAGTATCTCATAGAAGATATACATGGTCAGCAGATTGGCGGAAAACGCCACGCCGACCGTTGCGCTAAGGGCTGCGGCAAAAAAACAGAAGTAGCGCGTCTGGCTGTGTTCATCCAGCCCGCGCATATAACCGATGGAGTAGGCGGAGGTCACAATCCACAGAAACGAGGAGACCAGGGCAAAGAGCAGGCTGAAGGCATCCACATGCAGTTTGAAATCAACTCCGTCAAAAAACGTAACAATGGTGAACTCAAACGTTTGCCCCGCCAGGACCGCCGGCACCATGGAGGCGATAATGCCGAATTTGATAATTGCCGCGGCAAACGTCCAGGCTTCCCGGACATTGGGCTTTCGGCTGGAGGCCAGCACCGGAATGACCAGCAGCGAGATAAGGACCGCGATAACCGGTTTTATGGAAATGATCGTTATCATAGGCTTCCCAGAAGTGACGGCAGAATAGCGGGTTCAATAAAGCGGGTGACTAAACTGTGCGCATAGATCCCCATGACAATCAGCAGGCCAGCGGTGATCATCAGCGGCACCAGCATATCCAGGGATGCTTCCTGCATGGGGGCCTTGGGGTGATGGTTGTGGCCGTGATGGCTGCTAAACGGCTCGAAATAGCTGATCTCAATGACCCGGAAAAACAGCAGCACATTCACCAGACTGCTTATGACAAGTGCGGCCACAAATGCATACTGGCCGGCATTTAAGCCGCCGCTGATTAAGTACCATTTGCTGAAAAATCCACAGGTCGGGGGGACGCCGATAATCGAGAGGGCGCCCACCACAAATGCGATCATGGTAAACGGCATTTTGGCGAACAGGCCCTGGAGGTGCCTGAATTCATCGAACTGTATCCGGGACATCACCGCCCCGGCGGCCAAAAAAACGCAGAGGGTCATCATGGCGTCATTTAAAATATGCAGCACTGCCCCGGTCATGCCTGCCGCGTTGCCCAGCCAGAATCCCCCCACCATATAGCCCACCTCCACCACAATGATATAGGCAAGCATCCGTTTAAGCTTGTTCTGTTTATAGGCCAGGACGGAGCCGGCGATAATGGCAATAACCGCCACCCATTGAACCAGCTCCGCAATTTCCATTTGAATGAAGGCGAAATCGGGTTGATAGACCGTGAGGATCAGCCGGATCATGACATAGATCATCACCTTGGTGGTCAGGGGCGCAATCAGGCTGGCCGCCGGGTTGGGAGCGTACGCATACGCGTTGGGCAGCCAGGTATGCAGGGGGAAAAGGGCCATTTTGATGAAAAGCCCGACAATGCAGAGAATAAAAGAGACTTTGATCAGGGATACACTCTCAAGGGTCGGCAGGATGCCGGCAATATCGGCCATGTTTAAGGAGCCGGTCATAATATAGAGGTAGCCGATGCCCAGCAGATAGAAACTTGCGCCAATGGTGCCCAGAAAAAGATAGTGGAGGCTGGAAATCGTTGCCCGGCCGCCGCCCATGCCGAGCAGGGCATACCCGGAAAGCGATGAAATTTCAAGGAGCACGTACAGGTTAAATGTATCCCCGGTAATAACGATGCCCATCAGGCCGGTAACAAACAAAAGATACAGCGCATAAAAGGCCCCAAGCTGGTTGGCGTACTGGCTGGCCGCAGCGCTCCGGTGGGCGATCATATTAAGAATCGCCACCAGTGCGATCAGGATGAGGATGATTCCGTTCAAATGATCAATATGCAGGGCGATGCCCCAGGGCGGATCCCAGCCAGCCATCCGGTAGATCACATCTCCTTCGGCCATTACTTGGCTCATCAATCCGATGGCGGATAAAAAGGAGATCGTCAGGGCAGCCAGAGCCGCCGGGAAACACAGGGACTTGCGCATCCAGCCGGCGATATTGACAACAATCGCCGCCAGCAGTGGAACAACGATTATCAGGGCCGGAAATTGAGCGCTCATTGTTGATTTAAGTACTCGGTTTTGAGTTGTTCGATGATTTCGTCCTCTTCCAGCGTATCATGCTGGTGATAGGCCTTCACGGCCAGGGCCAGGGCAACCCCCAGTGTGGCCACGGATACCACGATGGCCGTGAGCATCAGCACATGGGGCAGGGGATTCATATAATCGGCCGCATGAATCGCGTGATGCCCGTTATGCCCGTGGCCAATAATGGGAATTGAAGCATCGCGCTTGGTGGCAATGGAAACATAAAAAAGAATCACAGCGGTTTGAAAAATACTCATCCCAATGATTTTTTTGACCAGGTTGTTTTTGGCCATCATGGCATAGAGTCCGATCATCATGAGGAAAATGACCACCCAGTAGTTATATTTAGCCACAACAATATCAATCAGTTCGGGCATTGCTTATAATCCTTCGTCATGTCTGCCGGCGGAAGCCAGGTTGTAATAAATCCATATCATAACTGCTGCCACCGCAAGGCCGACCCCGATTTCAATCAGAAGAATGCCGTGGGATCGGGCCATGACCCGGCTCACATCGATCAGCCGGGAGAGCTGGCTGTAATCCAAAAAATTGGCGCCCAGCAGCAGACACAGGGCCCCGATACCCGCATAAATCAAAACCCCGGTGGAAGCCAGTTTTGAGCTGATTGTTTCTGATATCCGCCGGATGGTTGATCGCAGATCATTGGAGATGGCCATCAGGATGAGGGTGGCGCCGAAAATGACGCCCCCCTGGAAGCCGCCGCCCGGCGAATGGTGGCCGTGGGCGATCACATAAAGCGCAAAAAGCTGCAGAAAAGGAATTACCAGGCCGGCGGCTTTCTGGATGATCAGATCATAGGGGACCCACTGGGAGTCAATTCGCTGGAATTCATCGGAATCTGTTGGCTCTTTGCCGCCCTGTTCAATAATCAGGGTGACTCCCGTATCTATATGACGGTATAGCCGGAACTGCGGCGGCTCCCGCCTGAACCTCCGGAGCAGCAAAAAACAGGCCAGACCGGCCGTGAAAATAACCGCGGTCTCAAACAGGGTGTCATAGCCGCGGTAGTCAGCGAGCACCGCTGTGACCAGATTCGGGACGGCTGTATCCTCGATTGCGTGTTTGATATAATAGGGCGACAGATGCCTGCTGGCGGGTGATTCCGGATCTCCATAGGCGGGAAAATCCATGGACCCGTATAAAAGCACCGCACCAAAGAGCAGGACACATATCAGCGAGAATCGTTTCAATCCTTGCTCCTCCTTGAGGTTCTGAATACTGCAGCGACAAAGAAAACCGTGCTCACCCCGGCGCCCACAGAGGCTTCGGTAAACGCCACATCAACAGCGCCCATAACCGCCCAGGCCAGGCACATCAAAAAACTGTAGGCGCCGAACAGAACCGATGCCCCCAAAAGATCCCGGATGCTGATGGCCGCAATACCGCTGATTACCACCAGTGTCAAAATAATCAGATCAAACTGCCAGATCATTCGCTTTCCCTCTGATCCCTGGTCCAGTGCGGCAGCCCGGCCCGCATGCCCGCGTCCGCAATTGAATGGGTGGCGGTCGGGCTGGTAATAAAAATAAAGACCACAATGAGCATAATCTTCAGGGCGGTCAGCAGGGCGCCAAGCGAGAAGTCTGCCAGCACGTAAAGGGCCATGCCGCTTAGTGTCATGAAAAGCCCCATGGTATCCAGTTTTCCCGCCGGGTGAAGGCGTGAATAAAAATCCGGAAACCGCAGAATGCCCACTGCCCCGCCGGCAAAGAAGATAAGCCCGGAAATAATCAGAATCATAGATAAAATGATCATCATAGGCCTCCGATACGGAGTTTATTCATTGGCCGACTCCTTGTAGAGCCCTTTTCGTTTTTGAAAAAAACGGGAAGTCGCCAGCACAGCAATAAAATTAAGCGTGGCATAGGCCAGGGCGATATCCACGAACATTTCTACTTGGTGATATATCAGGCCGATCATGATCAGAAGCGCCGTGGTTTTGCTGCCAATGGCATTGACCCCGATCAGCCGGTCCAGCACCGTGGGCCCGAAAACTGCCCGATAAAGCGGCAAAAGCATCAGGACGCATAAAAACATGCCAGCGGAAATAAAAAAAGTTTCCATCATTTATTTAAATATCGCTTCGACGCGTTTTTCCATATCGCCGGGCAGTCCGGCGGCGGATTTGTTGTCAATCGCATGAACCGTATATTTGCTCAGCACAGAGACATACAGGGTAATCGTGCCCGGTGTCAGAGTAATCGAGGTGCCGAATATCAGAAGGGCCATATCGCCCTTTAATTTACTTTGAAAAGTAATAACCTGGGGGTTGATCAGCTCTTTCATGCGGGGATGAAATGTGAGGTAGAGCATGTGCAGGTTGGCCATAAAAATCTGATACAACAGCCAGGGAAGGTATTTAAGAAATCTTGGGCAGATTACAGGCAAAGCCCGAAGCGTCGGTGAAGGAAACAAAATGTCAGCCGAGATGGCCGCCACGATACAGCTGGCAATAACGCCAAGGATCAAGTGGAATAAGTCAAACCGGCCGGAGAGGATGATCCATGTGATCATGCATACGAGAAAAGTCAGTACCCGGGCAGCAAAAGGCACCCTCCCGGGGCGGCGGCCTTTCTCCGGTTCTCTGGCAGCAGAGGCGCCTTCAGGAGTTGAAACGTCAGTATTCGGATCAGTCACTCCCACATCCTTTTCCTTTGGTGATTCCGGGTCGTCGGATATGTCAGCAGATAAGAACTGGAAATTAAACTTGATATACCATTAAATCGAATGCCTTACAAGTGCTTTTTCAGCAGCTGTTCATTTTATGCGACTTATGTTTATAATTGTAAACATAGATTTTTAGCGGTTCAAATAATTCTTTTAAATAATTCTTTTAAATTTCTATGCAGATAATGCATAAATATTCAAATCGGATTGGCCGGCTTATTTATAGAAAAGGTGCGTCATGGCAAAACTTAATGAATCACTGGGAGATTATGTCTCTCACGAGCGCATAGAAAAGGGTCTCCGCATTGTCGCAGAAAACGCCGGGATTGATGTGCTGATATATAATCCTGCCATCTGCCGGATAAGGGTTACCCGACCGGCGGATGAAACAAGCGATTTCTCCTATGCGGCTGCGGCGGTGCCAGATCCTGCCGCATTTGATTTGTCAGATAGGGTAGATACGTTCGAAATCCGGACAAGCCGTTTTAGCGCCAGAATCAGCAAATATCCGGTACGGGTGTATTTCTGCACGCTATCCGGCGGCCTGATAAACGAGGATGATCCGGGATTCGGCGTATCCTGGATCGGGGAGGAAATCACCGCCTATAAACAGCTTCAACCCGGCGAACGGTTTCTCGGGCTGGGCGAGAAAACCGGTCACCTGGATCGGGCGGGGTCCGCCTGCACCAACTGGAACACTGATTACTGGGCCTATCCGGCTGATGCGGATCCGCTTTATACCAGCATGCCGTTCTATATCGGCGTGCATAACGGGCTCTGCTACGGAATGTTTTTCGACAGTACTTATAAAACCTTTTTTAATTTCGGGGCGTCAAACGACCGGTTTGCGTCTTTTTCGGCTGAGGCCGGCCCCCTGGATTACTATTTCATTCATGATGAGACGGTGGCCGGTATTCTGAACGCATTCGCGCGCCTTATCGGGCGAATGCCGATGCCGCCGATCTGGAGTCTGGGCTATCAGCAGTGCCGGTTCAGCTACTTTCCGGACCATGAGGTTTTAACTGTGGCCCGGCAGTTTCGAAACCGGGGGATTCCCGCGGATGTGATTTATCTGGATATCCATTACATGGAAGGATTCCGGATGTTCACCTGGGATCAGACGCGTTTTCCCGATCCGCAGAATTTGATCGCCGAGCTAAAGGCCATGGGGTTTCATGTGGCGATGATTTTGGATCCCGGCATAAAGATCGAGGACGGCTACGCCCCTTATGAGGATGGCATTGCCAATGGGGTGTTCGTGACATACCCGGACGGAAAACCTTATGCCGGCGAAGTATGGCCGGGATGGTGCCATTTTCCGGATTTTACAAACCCGGACGTCCGGGCATGGTGGGCCGGATGGCTGAAAGACCTGACGGATAAGGGAATCGAGGGGTTCTGGAATGATATGAATGAGCCCTCTGCATGGGGCAAATGCATCCCCAACCTGATTGAGTTCGATTTCGAGGGTTGCAAGGCAACCCATAAGCAGGCGCATAACGTTTACGGCATGCAGATGGCCCGGGCCACATGGGCGGGGGCGGTTAAATGGCTTAAAAACAAGCGGCCGTTTGTCCTGACGCGGGCGGGCTATACCGGGGTTCAGCGCTACGCCGCGGTCTGGACCGGGGATAACATATCAGATGATGCCCACATGCTGGCGGATGTCCGGATGGTAAACAGCATGGGGCTATCCGGGATGCCGTTTGCCGGCTATGATATCGGCGGCTTTGTAGGCGAGTGCCCGCCGCATCTGTTTGCCCGCTGGATCAGCATCGGGGCGTTTGCTCCCTTTATGCGCGGCCACACCATGATAAACAGCCGGGATGCCGAGCCCTGGTGCTTTGGCGAAGAAACGGAGGCGATTGCCAGAAATTTTATCCGGCTGCGATACCGCCTGCTGCCCTATATTTACAGCACCTTTTATGAATGCAGCCAGACCGGCCTGCCGGTGGCAAGGAGTCTTGCCATCGAGTACGCCCATGATCCAAGGGTTTATCATCACGCCTACGAGCATGAATATCTCTTCGGCGATGCCATCCTGGTGGTGCCGGCGGCCTCAGACGTGGACATCACCAAGCTCTATCTCCCGGCCGGCCGCTGGTATGACTTTTATACCGACCAGAGGCTTGAGGGCGGCAAAGAGCTCCTTTGGGAGGCGCCGCAGGATAAGCTTCCGGTTTTTATCCGTGCAGGCAGTGTGATTCCCATGCAGCAGCCGATCTCGTGCACGGATGAGGCTCCGGACGGGCCGCTGGAAATCCATGTGTATGCGGATCCGGAAAAGGAGACGGCTTTTACCTATTACGAGGATGACGGGATCACGCGGGATTATCAGGAGGGAATCTTTTTTCGGCGCGATATCCGGCTTACCCCGAAGGAACTGGTCCTTGAGCCGGCAACCGGCGATTATGAATCGAGGTTCAATCAGATCAAAGTCTATTTTCACGGCCTTGATTTTAACAACCAGGAACATATACAATTTAACCGGAAGAAAAAATCGCTGCACGCGGAATCCTTCCGGTTTTTTGATCCGATTGCGCCGCTAGACAAAAACGGCGATGCATTTGATCCGTACGGGGAACTGCCGGTTTTTTCGGTAACGGCCAGGCACAGCCGGGATCAAATGAAGTTCAGATTTTAGTCCCGTCTTAATCTTACTCTTACTCTTACTTCAAAAACCCCTGAATAATCTTATTTACCGACGCATCATAGGTCAGCCCCAGGCTCATGAGCTTCATCAGCTGGTCATTGGCGATTTTGCCGATGGAGGCCTCATGGGTCATCTCCGCATCCGGATGCAGGGCCTTTAGCGCCGGAATGGTCTGGTTGGTGCCGTTGTCCATGATAATGGCGTCGCACTCGATGTGGCCGTAGCATTTGGCGCGCGCGGTGAGGTTCACGTAAAAATCCTGGTTGGAATCGCCTTTCACCACCGACCGGGAGACGATATTCGCCTTGCTGTCCGTGCCGGAGAGTTCAATGTCGTTTCTGGATTCCGCTGCCTGGCTGCCCTCGGTCATCACCCGTTCGGTGACCAGGAGAACGCTGCCTGCCCCGATTTGCGCCTCATTGTAGCGCTTGGCCTCGTCCACCCCGCCCAGCTGGGTAAGTTCCATTTCCGCGCTGGCGTTTTCCTCCATAAATACCTTGGTGGTGGGGTTTAAGATGCGTTTGCCCGTCCCCTCGCCTAAAGCCACATGCTTTTCGATGTATTTGACTTTGGCGCCTTTCTTGATCTGGAATTCGTGGATGCCGGAGTGGCCCTCGGACTCGGAGCTGCCGCAGTGGATGCCGCAGCCCGCAATAATGGTGACATCTGAATCCTCGCCGATGATAAAGGTGTTATACACCGTGTCATGGAGGCCCGCCTGGGAAAGTATCACGGGGATATGGACGGACTCGTTCACCGTGCCCGGCTTAATATTAATGGTAATCCCGTCGCCTTTTTCGCTGGCTTCGATGTTTATGTTCGCGGAAACCTCTCTGCCCACGAGCTGTCCGTTTTTGCGGATGTTATAGGCGCCCTTGGGAATCCCCTCGAGATCGGCGACTTCCTTTAAAACCTGTTTATCGATAGCATCGAGCATTGGCTTCTCCTTCGCATGTATCACTGAACGTACAAACGCTTAAATCCTCCAGCATGGGCATGGCGCCCTCCAGATCGCCGGTATAGGCGATGCGGCCGTCTTTTAGCAGCAAAAGGGTGTCCGCGGCTTCAAGAAACGCCTTGTTGTGGCTGACCACGATGGTGGTCGTGTTGTTTTCATTCTGCTCCCGCTTGAGCAGGTCCACCATGGGGCCGATGGTCCAGAGATCGATACCGGTGTCCGGCTCGTCATATATGGCCACCTTTGGGTTTCGCGCGATCACCGTGGCCAGCTCGATTTTTTTGATCTCACCGCCGGAGAGCTTGCTGTCCACCGGCTTGTCCAGAAAATCCAGAGAGCAGACCCCCACCCGGGCGATGATTTTAACCAGCTCATCCTCGTCATCGGTTCCCGCTGCAACAGACAACAGATCCCTGAACGTCGTGCCCTTGAACCGCGCCGGATGTTGAAATCCGTATACGATGCCCGCCTGGGACCTTTCATTAATGGGCAGCTGGCTGATATCTTTATCCGCGAAGATTATTTTGCCCGCTGTCAGCTCGTTTATGCCCATGATCAGCTTGGCAAGGGTGGTTTTGCCGGAGCCGTTGGGACCGGTGATGGCATAGAATTTCCCCGGCTCGAACGTAAAGCTGAGGTCCTCGATAATGGCGCGCAGCGGCTGGCTTTCCGAACCCGGCTCCGCCACGGGCGCCGTAAAGGAAATATTTTGTAGTTCCAGCATAATAAGCGTTTCCCCTGTTTTCGGTTGATCGAAAAATTAATAATGTATTATGCGATTCCTTAACTGAATCAAATTTAATTTAAACATCTTATTTATATAATGCCAATGCAAAAAAAGCGGGGCAGGTTTTTGCCGGTATTAGGTTTTGGGTATTAGGTCTTGGTGTAAAGGGCAAGGTTTCAGGTTTCAGCGTTCAGGTTTAGTGTTCAGTGTTCAGGATGGCACTCAAAAATTCTGGTTTGCCTGAGAGTAAAGCCGGAATTTTCTGCATGCACTTGAAAGCGGGCATGAAAAAGTATATGTATAATCAATCATGAAACGACCATCCCCCAAAGAACTTTTTAATAAGGTGCGCGATGCCAGAAATGCCGCAGCTAACGGCAATGTGGCCCTTTTGAACCAGTCCGTGATGGCCATTGACGCAATTGATTTAGATTATGTGATTGACAATGAGCTGTTGAAACTTCTGCCCGACTGTCTGGCAGAGATCAGGCCGGCCCACTATGCGGGCCTCTACCCGCCGCAGCGTTCCTATGAGACTGAAATCAAGGGGCTTGAGCTGTTTGCCTTCAGGGCAAATAGCGAGACATTTGATTGTGAAATCTATATCAAATTTGCTCTGGCCGAGGATTTTTTGTGGCTGATCTCGTTTCATAAAAACCGTAGTCAGTCGGAGAGCCAATGAAGATAAAGTCATGCCCGTTCTGCCGGAAAAAGATGGTGCTTCGGCGCCTGAAAAAGACCATTCAGTTCCGGGGAGTTGCCATCACCTATGAAACCGAGGCCTTTGTCTGCTCGGAATGCGGCCTGGAGGCCGGCACCATTGAATCCGCCGGCAATACCCAGTGTGCCATAGCCGATGCGTACCGTGAAAGAAAGCAGATGCTGACCAGCGGCGACATCAAAACCCTGCGCGAGGAAAAAGGCTTTTCCCGGGCGGAACTGGCGGATTTGATACAGATGGAGGAAGTCCATGTCATGCGCTGGGAATGCGGATTAATCCAAACTGAAAAGATGGACCGGGCGCTGCGAAGCCATCTTGAATAAACGATACTTCACGGCCCCCTTCTCCCTCCGGGATAAAGCCGGGATGAGGGGTTATCTCCTTCTCCCTCTGGGAGAAGGTCGGGATGAGGGTATAA
>JBKHAE010000085.1:0-15098 GCA_046543065.1 Desulfobacterales bacterium
CTGCGTCTTCAGGGGTTACGGCCGCGGCCGGCCAGACTTCTACCGGTACGCCATTTTGGTATGTATATCCCGCCGCATATACCTCCCCTTTTCTGGCATCAATCATGGGGCAGATCGGGCGTTCGGCACAGGGAAACTGATGGGCCAATACCTCCAGAGCGGACACGCCGGCAGCCGGCTTTCCGGTGGCAAAAGCAAGCCCCTTGATCGTGCTCAATCCGATGCGCAAACCGGTAAAACTGCCCGGGCCGATGGTCACGGCAAATCCGTCCAGATCATGAACAGAAAGCCGGCACTGGAAAAGAAGGAGATCGATCATGGGCATCAAGTGCGTGGAATGGGTATGCCCGTGATTGACCGTCAGCTCGGCAAGCAGTCCCTGATTTTCAACCACGGCCACACTACAGACGCGGGTGGCCGTGTCAACAGAGAGTACCCTCATTTGGCAGCACCCGCGCGGCCCTTATTCGCCGGCTTTTTGGTCCGGGCAGCGCTCTTTTTTTTGGGTGAGGCTGATTGGATAAGGTCATCGCCAATGGCAATGGCAATCACTTCATCAATGGAGCCTACCGGGATAAAGCGGATTTTTCGCTTCACGCTCTTTGGAATCTCCGAGAGTTCATTCTTGTTTTTCTCGGGTATGATAATGGTCTTGATCCCGGAGCGCACCGCACCGATGGATTTTTCCTTAAGCCCGCCGATGGGCAGGACCCGGCCGCGTAGCGTAATTTCGCCGGTCATGGCCACAAAGGTATTGATCGGCCGTTTGGTTAAGGCCGAAATCAGGGCGGTGGCCATGGCAATGCCGGCAGACGGCCCGTCTTTGGGAATTGCACCGGCCGGGACATGGATATGTACATCCAGATTTTCAAAAAAATTTTTTTTCAGACCAAAATCCTCGCGGTGCGCCCGGGCATAACTGACTGCAGCCCGGGCGGATTCCTGCATGACTTCCCCCAGCTGGCCAGTGATGATCAAATCCCCTTTGCCCTCCAGAAGCGAGGCCTCCACATAAAGGACCTCCCCGCCTACCTGGGTCCAGGCAAGCCCGGTGGCCAGTCCCACCTGGCTTTCCTCCTGATCCATTTCCGGCTGATATTTCGGTACCCCCAGATAATGATGCAGGTTATTGCGCGATATATGGAAAGGGGGTTTTTTGCCTTCCGCTATATTTCGGGCCACCTTGCGGCAGATGCTGCCGAGCTCGCGCTCCAGATTCCGCAAACCCGCCTCTGACGTATATTCGGTGATGATCTGATTGAGCGCCTGGTCGCTTATCCGCAGATCCGCATCTTTTAAGCCGCACTCGTTTTTCTGGCGGGTGAGCAGATGCTTTTTGGCGATAATCTCCTTTTCCTCCGTGGTATAACCGGATAAGTGCACCACCTCCATCCGGTCAAGGAGCGCCGAGGGAATGGTATCGGTCAGATTGGCGGTCAGGATGAAAAGCACACTGGACAGATCAAACGGGACATTCAGGTAATGGTCGCTGAAGTTTGCATTCTGCTCCGGGTCGAGCGCCTCCAAAAGCGCGGCCGATGGATCACCCCGGAAATCGCTGCCGATCTTATCGATTTCATCCATCATAAAGACCGGATTTTTGGTGCCGCACTGTTTCAACCCCTGAAGAATGCGGCCCGGCATAGAGCCGATATAGGTCCGCCGGTGGCCCCGGATTTCCGCCTCATCATGGATGCCGCCCAAAGAAAACCGGAAAAATTTGCGGTTCATAGCCGTTGCAATAGCCTGGCCAAGGGAGGTTTTGCCCACCCCGGGGGGACCCACGAAACACAGAATCTGCCCCTTCTTTTGGGGATTGAGCTTGCGGACGCTTAAGTATTCGAGAATTCGGTCCTTGACGTTTTTCAGGCCGTAATGGTGTTCATCCAGCATCTGCTTGACCCGCGGGATCTCAAGTACATCCTTGGTGGTTTTGCTCCAGGGAAGCTCCACCAGCCAGTCGAGATAAGTCCGGACAATCGTAGCCTCAGAGGAATCCGGGTGCATCTGCTCCAGCCGTTTTAACTGCTTTTCCGCTTCCTTGGCCGGCTCCTTGGGCAGCTTGGCCTTTTTGAGCTTTTTGCGGTAATCAGAGACCTCCTCTGTTTTCTCGTCATCGCCCAGCTCCCGGTTAATGGCCCGGACCTGCTCCCTGAGAAAATAATCCCGCTGGCTCCTGGAGATCTCATCGCGTACATCCGACTGGATCTTGGCTTGTACTGTAGAGAGCTCCACCTCCCGGGTCAGCAGATCATTGACCTTTCTGAGCCGTTCAATCGGATCCGAAATCTCAAGCAGCTCCTGGGCCTCCTCGATCTTAAGCTTTAAGTTCGAAGCCACCAGATCGGCCAGTTTGCCGGGATCTTCGATATCCTCTAACAGCATACCGATTTCGCTGGTATACTCACCGCGAATGTTTAAAATTTTTTCGCAGTTTTCCCGAATGTTACGCATTAATGCCTGATGTTCTACTTCAACAGATTCATATGAAACATCCGGAATTAAATTAATTTTTACATTGTAAAAATACTTTTTGGCGGTAAAGCGGGCGACCTGTGCTTTTTCAAGGCCCTGGATCAGCACTTTAAAATGGCCTTCCGGAAGTTTTAAAACGCGCAGAATCCGGCACACCGTACCGATCCGAAAGATGTCATCCGGCCTGGGATCTTCCACCGAGGGATCCTTCTGGGTGGCGAGAAACAACATCCGTTCGTTGTCCATGGCCGCTTCAACCGCCTGGATGGATTTCTCCCGACCGATATAGAGCGGCAGGACCATATCCGGAAAGATTACCACATCCCGGACCGGCAGCAGCGGTAGTTTTTCAGGTATATCCTCAACCTGCTCATTTTCCTGGAGCAGCGTAACAAGATCATCTTTATCTGTTTCAGCCATGTTTCTCCTATATATCGGATAAAAAATTTTTTTACTTTACATTGATACTCAAGCGGACGGTTATAAAGACCGGCTTATATCAACAAACAAAATAATCACATACCAGTAAAACTCAATGGCACAAAGTCACATTCATGCATCCATTCGGGCCGGGCACACATGCCTGCCCCCTCCTTACGACAATCCCTGCAATTTTCAATACCAGCAAACAGATGTCAATAATAAAAAACATCTTAACCTGACGCCGCACTTGTGCTATGACAGGCAAGGCTTGCGGATTTATAAAACATGCGGGGGGTCCCCGCCCATCGAATCAGCGCAATAGGGTTTCAACAGATGACAGCCCATCCTCTCATATTGCTCATGGCCTTTATAGCCGGGGCCTGCATCGGCAGCTTTTTAAATGTCTGCATCGCTCGCATTCCGCGTGCCGACTCCCTTATCTCCCCGGGTTCCAACTGCCCTGCCTGCCATCATCCCATCCGTTTCTATGACAACATTCCGATTCTAAGCTATATCTGGCTGCGGGGCAAATGCCGGCATTGCAGCCAGCCGATATCGCTTCGCTACCCTATGGTCGAAGCCCTCACCGGTCTGATGGCCGCGGTGGTGATCATATATTTCGGCCTGAGCGTGGATGCCCTGATCTATTTTATATTGATCTGCGCATTCATTATTGTCATCTATATTGATCTGGACCACCAGATCATACCGGACAGCATCTCCCTGCCCGGCATTCCCATTGGCTTTGCCGCCTCTTTTTTCCTGGATCGGCTGAGTTATATCGATTCGATTATCGGCATTCTCCTGGGCGGCGGCCTCCTTTTTGCCATCGCCTGGGGCTATTATTTAATCACCCGCAAAGAGGGCATGGGCGGCGGCGATATCAAACTGCTGGCCATGATCGGGGCTTTTTTGGGCTGGCAGGGCGTTTGTTTCACCATTTTTGTCGCATCAGTTACCGGCACCCTGATCGGTGTCCTGCTTATGCTGCTTGCCCGGAAAGATTTAAAATTTGCCCTGCCCTTTGGACCGTTTCTTTCCATCGGGGCGATCGTCTACCTGTTTCTCGGCCCCCGGCTAATCGCATGGTATTTTTATGGCATTGCGCCATTTTAGGTGAAAGCCCGGATAAACCGACATTAGTTCTTTCAGGGTAAAAATTAAAATATAAATTTCAACGGCTTAATATATAGTTAACTTTTTTCATTGCCAAACATTATAAGCTGAGCGCACCGATACAAAGGCTATGCCGGCAAACGGCCCATCGGAATTTTGCTTGACACCTGAAATTCATGTAAGTAAGGTCTGTTTATACTACTGATCGCTGTTGATAGCGCCATTTAAGCGGGCGGCGTTCCGCTACGACATCCAATTTATTGATTCAACTTATTAAATTGATGATCTAATGCCGTATGACAGGGTGTTAAAAATCGCCTGATCATATAAAATCCGATAATCGGATTCAAGTTACGGAAGGGGCCAAACGAGTCTTTTAATCCATTTAAAGAACAAAGAAAGGAGTCATGCGGTGAACAAAAAAGATTTAGTCAACGAGGTAGCAAAAGTCGTCAGTACCAAGAAGGAAGCCCAGGCAGCCGTGGATTGCATGTTATCCACCATCACTGATGCCATGAAAAAAGGCGATTCCGTTACATTGGTCGGATTTGGGACATTTAAACCGGTAAAACGGGAGGCCAGAAAAGGCCGCAACCCGCAGACTGGCGCTCCCATTGATATCAAAGCCAGAAAAGTGCCCAAATTTACTCCCGGCAAGGCGCTCAAAGACGCCGTCAGTTAATTCTCCCGTCAGTCAATCTTTCACCAAGCTTTTAATTATGCCTCAATGTTCGGTTGAAATAATCGGCTTGAGGCATAATTGGTTCAACTGACCGCACCGCACATGGCCATCCTTAACCACATCCCGGCGATTATCCGCGTCTGCATCGTTTTTGCGGTGATTCTTTTTGCCATCCGCAGAAAATTCTCCCTGGGAAACGCGTTTCTGTTGGGCGCCCTCCTGTTAAGCTTTCTGTTTACCATGCCGGCGCTAAACCTGCTGACTGCCTCAGGCAAAGCGCTGATCTATCCAAAAACCCTTTCATTGGCCCTTATTGTCGCCCTCATACTGATCTTAAGCGGCAGCATGGAACAGACCGGGCAAATGCAGCGCATGCTGGATGCCTTCAAAGGCTTGCTCGCCAATCCCCGGCTAAACCTTATCGTATTCCCCGCCCTGATCGGTCTGCTACCCATGCCCGGCGGCGCGGTATTCTCTGCGCCAATGGTCAAACAACTCGGCGAGGACTCGAATTTATCCGGCAGCCAGTTGAGTTTTATCAATTACTGGTTCCGGCATATTTGGGAATACTGGTGGCCGCTTTATCCCGGGATTCTTCTGGCCACGGTACTGGCAGATGTCAACCTGGCCCTGTTGGTATTGATCATGTCTCCGTTAACCCTAATTGCTGTTTTCTTTGGCTACACGATCCTGAAACAGGCCGCTTCGGACGCCCCCAATGCCAAGCCCGCAGGCCATCGCCCGGCTATGCCGTTCTGGATCGAACTGCTGCCGATTCTTATTGTGATCGTTCCGGGGCTCTTGATGGGCCTGCTTATTTCCCGGATCGCTCCGGAAATCCCCGTCGGAAAAGAGATTGGTTTGATCTTTTCGCTTTTCCTTGCCATCGGATGGGTGTCGCATAAAAACCGCCAGGGCATTCTCCGGCTGTTGAAACGCTCAGCCAGCCGGGAGCTCTTGAAGATGGTGTATATGATCCTCGCCATTCTTGTTTTCAAGGAGATCCTGGAAAAAAGCGGGGCGGTTGGGATGATCAGCGAGGAACTGATCATGTTAAATATCCCCATTTTTTTGATCACCCTTGTGCTGCCACTCCTGGTGGGCACAATCACCGGCATCACTGTGGCGTTTGTGGGCAGCACGTTTCCGATTTTAATCCCCTTGATCCATTCCCTGGATCCCGGCGCCTCCCTGATGCCCTATATCATGCTGGCCATGACCTGCGGGTTTGCCGGCGTGCTTATTTCCCCGCTGCACCTTTGCTTGATTCTCTCAAATGAGTACTTTGGGGCGGATATGAAGGCCGTTTACCGGCTCCTCTGGCTGCCGTGTATTGGCCTCATTTTAGTGAGCTGTCTTTATTTTTTCGGGCTGCAGTTGTTTTTTGGCAAAGGCCTATAAAAAAGGCGATTTCCGTTAAGTCCCCCTTTGCCAAAGGGGGATTTAGGGGGATTTTTCATCATGGCATGGTATAAATCCCCCCAATCCCCCCCTTTTTCAAAGGGGGGGTCAGGTGGTTGCCTTTTTCAAAAAAAGGGGGGGCAGGTGGTTATTTTTTTCAAAGGGAGGCAGGTGGTGGCCTTTTTCAAAGTGGGGGAGGAGAGCTCACGTTTTACAACCTGAAAAACGTGCCTCAGCACCTCAGTGCCTCAGTACCTTAGTGCCTCAGCCCCTAAATTAGCAGCAGGTGCTGGACGTACCGCAGCCCCCGCAGCCGCCGGCAGCCGGTCGTATGCTGGATGTGATTTCAAAGCCGACACTCTTGAAATCAACAGTCACGGGCTGCGCCTCAGACAGCAGCTCTTTGTTGGCAACAAACTGAAACCCGCTAATATCAAACACCTCGTCTTTTTCTGTTGGGTCATCCAGACCCAAAGCCAGTGACGGCCCGCCTCACCCGGCGGAATTCAAAAACAGCCGAATCGGGCGTATTTCCTTATCCTGAAAAAACTCCTTGATTTTTTCCTGTGCGGACTCGGTAACTTCAAACATGATCCCCTCCTATGCATATATAAAAATGATAAATTTTTTTTCTCCTGAAGAAAAATTTAGAAGAAGTTAGTCACACAAGAAGCCGCTGTCAACCATTTTTATTAACCTGCCGCCCAAAAATCCGGGATGGCGGCTACCGGAGCGGGTCAATATGCGTGACAATAATAACCTGTCAACGTAAATGATCGCCCACATGGCTTGACTTCATAGGGGCCGTCTGATAGAGGAAGCATTTCAATTCACCGACCAAACCAAATGAAAGGAGCAAGCATATGGAGCGCACACTATCGATTATAAAGCCGGACGGGGTGCAGCAGGGGCTGATCGGCGAGGTCATCAAGCGGTTTGAGGCCAATAATATCCGACTTGTCGCCATGAAAATGCTTCAAATGGATAAGGAGCAGGCCAAGGGGTTTTATGCCGTCCATAAGGAGCGCCCGTTTTTTGACAGCCTGACCGATTTTATGTCCTCCGGCCCGATCGTGGTCATGGTTCTTGAAGGCGAGCAGGTGATCGAGAAAAACCGCACGTTAATGGGGGCCACCAATTACAAGGAGGCGGCTGAAGGGACCATCCGCCGGGATTTTGCCACGGATATCGAAAAAAACGTGGTACACGGCTCCGATTCCCCGGAAACCGCGGAATTTGAAATCAACTATTTCTTTAACAGCTTTGAAATCTGCGGCAAATAATTTGGCGGATTCTTACTCGTACTCGTGCTCGTAATCGGCTTTTGATTTTTTCGGGTACGAGTACAAGTACCGCTGGCCGACGGATATTATTTTAGATTAAGATTAAGAGTAAGACGGCAACTTCCCTTTAAGTCTTGTTAATCTTTACTCTTTAACACCGCCAGAAAGGCCGACTGCGGAATCATCACGTCCCCGGCCATCTTCATCCGCTTCTTGCCCTTTTTCTGCTTCTCCAGAAGCTTGCGCTTGCGGGTCACGTCTCCGCCGTAGCATTTGGCGGTGACATCCTTGCGATAGGCGTTAATCGTCTTTCGGGCGATGACTTTGGCGCCAATGGCGCCCTGCAGCGCAATCTTGAACATATGCCGCGGGATTTCATCCCGCAGTTTTTCGCACGCGTACTTGGCCCGCTCCACGGCCTTATCCCTGTGGACCAGCTGGGAAAGGGCGTCCACGCGCTCACCGTTTACAAGGATATCCAGCTTGACCAAATCGGATTCCCGGTAATCAATGATTTCATAGTCAAAAGAGCCGTATCCCTGGGTCACGGTTTTGAGCTTATCATAGAAATCATAAACCACCTCGGCCAGCGGCAGCTCAAATATCATCTCCAGCCGGTTGCTGCTGAAATACTGGTAATCCGTATTAATTCCCCGCCGCTCCAGACAGAGGTTCATCACAACGCCCATATAGCTGTCCGGGACAATAATGGATGCCCGGATGTAGGGCTCCCGGGTGGCAGCGAGTTTCCCCGGATCCGGATAATCCGCCGGATTGTCGATGATCTGTCTTGTGCCGTCGGTGTATTCGATCTCATACTCCACAGAGGGCGCCGTGATAATGAGCGAGAGATCGTATTCCCGTTCCAGGCGCTGCTGCACCACCTCCAGATGAAGCAGCCCCAGAAATCCGCACCGAAAGCCGAATCCCAACGCCACGGAGGAGTCTTTCTGATAAATCAGGGAGGCATCATTTAGCTTTAATTTGTCCAGGGCGGCCGCAAGCTCCGGATAATCATCCGTGGAAACGGGATAAATGGAGGAGAACACCACCGGCTTGGACTCCTGGAACCCGCTTAATGGCTTGTCACAGGGCGCTTTTTTATGCGTAATCGTATCTCCGCATCGGGTATCGCTCACCGTCTTGATCCCGGCAATCAAATACCCCACCCGGCCGGCGGCCACCTCTTTCTGGGGCACGCGCTTTAACTGAAACATCCCCACTTCCTCCACCGTGTAGGAGGCCCGGTTGGACATGAACATGATTTCATCGCCCGGCCTCACCCGGCCGTCCAGAACCCGGAAATGTACAATTGTGCCCCGGAACGGATCATAGTGCGAATCAAAGATCAGGGCCTTTAAGGGCGCCTCCGGCCTGCCGACCGGCGGCGGCAGCCGGGTAATAATGGCCTCAAAGATATCCTCAATACCGATCCCCTCCTTGGCGGAACAAAGAATCGCCTCATCCGGGTCCAGGCCCAGGTCTTCGGCGATCTGCTCCTTAACGTTTTCCACTTCAGCAGAGGGCAGATCAATTTTATTGATCACCGGAATAATCTCTAAATCATTGCCAACCGCCAGATACATATTGGCGATGGTCTGGGCCTCCACGCCCTGGCTTGCGTCAATCAGAAGCAGTGCTCCCTCGCATGAGGCAAGCGCCCGGGAGACCTCATAGCTGAAATCCACGTGGCCGGGGGTATCTATCAGGTTCAAATAATACAGCCGGCCATCCGAGGCCGTGTAAGGCAGGCAGATGGTCTGGCTCTTTATGGTAATGCCCCGCTCTCTTTCGATATCCATGGTGTCCAGGATCTGATCCATAAAGTCCCTGTCCGCGACTATATCCGCGGTTTGGATCAACCGGTCGGACAAAGTGGATTTACCATGGTCGATATGGGCGATGATACTGAAATTCCGAATATTATCCATTTAGCTATCCGTTTTTCGCCTGCTTGGCGAAAAGAAATTTGACATATTTTGATTTGGCGTGATATTTATTAGTACTTAATCTTTTTGAAAACACGCATGCTTATCAATTATCCGAATTCATGTCAATGCGTCTTTCAATCCCTTAAAAAAGCAGCGGGCAGCGCCACATGTCGGCCAGAATTTTAATCGTTGATGATGATCCGGCGGTTAGGGATTCCATCCATGAATTCCTGACCATCATGGCGTATCAGGCATATGCCGTGGGCAGCGCGGAAGAGGCCATTGAGTTTCTCCGCAGCCAGCATATGGATGTTATTATCACCGACATCATCATGGACGGCATGGACGGACTGGAGCTGACCCGGCATATCAAGGAACACTATGACAGTGATATCATCGTCATCACCGGCTACACCGGGGACTACACCTATGAGGAAGCAATCTACAAGGGCGCGGATGATTTTGTTTTCAAGCCCATCAAGTTCGAGGAGCTTCAGCTGCGCTTAAAACGCGTTTTGCGGGAACGCCGCCTGACCCAGGAGCGGGCCCTGATCCTTGAACAGTTAAAAGAGCTGGCCATCACCGACGATCTGACCAAGCTTTTTAACTCCCGCCATTTCTACAATCAGATCGACCAGGAAGTCAACCGATACTGCCGCTATAAGCGGCCGTTCTCCATCCTGCTCATTGATGTGGACCACTTCAAACATTTCAATGATACTTACGGGCATCTGGAGGGAGACCGGATTCTCAGGCGGGTGGCGCGCATGATCACTTCATGCATGCGGACCATGGATACCGCCTATCGATACGGCGGCGAGGAGTTTACAGTCCTTCTGCCGGAAACCGCCAGCGATGCCGCCCTGACCGTGGCGGAACGAATCAAAGAAGCGGTTAATACGGAAACCCTTGATCATATCAATGATCTGACAGTGACTGTCAGCATCGGGGTTACCGAGTATACAGATACGGATTCGGTTTCAGACCTGGTCAAACGCGCGGATCGCGCCATGTACATCGCCAAGCAGAATGGCCGCAACTGCATTGCCCATCTGCTGCACGGCTAATTTGTTCTAACTGACCCTTTATCGCTTGTGATTAAAGGGCTGTTCAATCTTTACGGTTAAATACAGATCCCCCCTCTCCCCGTCCGATGTTTGCCTGCCCAGCCCCCGCAGGCGCAGCACATTGCCATCCTTTATGCCCGGCGGAATAGTGACCCGATAGAACCGGTTATAAAACCCCCATGGGATATTAACGGTTTTTCTCGCACCGGCTGCCGCTTCATAGGGTGTAATGCCTATGGTTTCATAAAGGTCTATATCCTGGCCGCGGCCGGACGGCTGGATCATCTGCAGCCGCGGCGATTTTTTCTTCTGCATGGAGGCCCGCCGCAGGGTGTCGCCAAACTTGGTTTCCGGAAACATCCCCAAAGCTTTTAACGCGAGAACTCCGAAAACAAAACCGCCGATATGGGCCCACCACGCAATGCCGCTCATCGCGCCGCCGCCCAGGGTGGCATTAAAAAGCTGCATGAAAAACCAGAGCCCCAGAAAGAAAAACGCCGGGATCTCTATGAACAGGGGAAAAATGAGAATGGGGATAAGCGTTAGAATCCGGGAATGGGGATAAAGAATAAAATATGCGCCCATCACCCCGGCAATCGCCCCGCTCGCCCCGATAGTGGGCACGGTGGAGGTCATGTTGAGAAAAAAATGAAACAATCCGGACACAATGCCGGCCAGAAGATAAAATCCAAGGTAATAAACCGAGCCCAGCCGGTCCTCCACATTATCGCCGAATATATACAAAGACCACATATTGCCCAGAATATGCAGGAAGCTGCCGTGCAAAAACATAAAGGAAAACAGGGAAAAAAGAATCTGGCCGGGCGTAAAATGCGCGGCGATCTGGGGCACCGTGAGTTTGGCCGGCACCAGGCCGTAGGTATAGACAAATTCGGTGAGCTGGCGTCCCTGGGCCATCTGGACAAAATAAATCACGACATTGATCCCGATCAGGGAATTATTGACGATCGGATAATTCCGGGACGGGACGGTGTCGCGAATGGGGATCATGGATCAGGGGTCACCTATGTTGGGTTGTTCTTTTATGTTAACGGGCTGAAATAAAGCCCTTACTAAGATTTTGCCGGGGCCGACAGCTGGATGCGCATGCTCAAGTCAACAAACCGGGCGGCGTGGATTAAGGCGCCGACGGAAATGATATCAACGCCCATATCAGCCAGGGATTGCAGGCTGCTACGGGACACCCGGCCGGAAACCTCAATTAAGGCCCGGCCATTGATTTCAGAAACCGCCTGCCGAATATCGGTCTCGCTCATATTATCCAGCATAATCACATCCGCGCCCGCTGCAAGCGCTTCTTGAACCTGGTTAAGGCTTGAGACTTCAATTTCAACTTTTAAGAGGTGGGATGCGGCTTGACGGGCGGATGCCACTGCAGTGCGGATATCGCCGAATGCCGCAATATGGTTATCCTTAATCAGAATGCCGTCATAAAGCCCCATGCGGTGATTGCTGGCCCCGCCCATGCGGACCGCATATTTTTCAAGTGCCCGCCACCCGGGAATAGTCTTGCGGGTATCCACCAGCCGGACCGGCTTTACGGGAAACTCCCGGACATAGCCGTGCACGTGGGTGGCGATGCCGGATAGCCGCTGCAGAAAATTGAGGGCAATCCGCTCGGCCATTAACAAGGAGCGAAAATCGCCCGCAGCCCGCGCAATCTCCTGCCCGGCAGGGGCTTCATCCCCGTCTGAAGCGAGGGCGGAAAAAGCAACCTCGGGATCAATGCGCTCAAACACCCGGCGTGCGGCTTCAAGCCCGGCAATGACCACCGGCTCCTTGGCGAGAATAACCCCCTCGCCGTTTAAGGAGCGGTCGGGCAGCGCGGCGGTGGTGATATCGCCCGGGCCGATGTCCTCGATAATGGCAAGCTCAATCAGCTGATCCAGATGGTACGGGGCAAGGCTGAAGTCCTCGTTTTTCATGGCTACTGCGAAATCGTTTGAATCATGTGAAGATTGTTTTTAAGCTTTTCCTTTTTTTCCATATACTCGCTGTGCTGGCTCCGGGCCTTTTCAATCACCTCAGCCGGCGCCTTGCTGATAAAGTTTTCATTTTCCAGTTTTTTGGAAAGCGCCTGAAGCTCTTTATCCAGCTTGCCGATTTCCTTTTCAAGCCGCTGGGACTCCTTGGCAAAATCAATAACCCCCTCCAGATAGACAGAGATCACCATATCCGCCACAATGGCTGTGGCCGTGGCCTTTGGCTTTTCCCCTGCACGCGCCGCATCCAAAGATTCGAGACGCGCCAGGCTGGCGATCAACTCCTGATTGCCCCGGATGAGCAATTGGTAATCGGCATTGTCGGTCTGAACCAGCACCGACAAATTTAGTGATGGGGCGATATTCATCTCACCGCGAATATTTCGGATGCCGGTAATAATCTCTATCACAAGATCCATATCCGCTTCTGCCGCCGGGTCTTTTTTGATTTGATCAAAGTCCGGAGCATCTGACGGATAAACGGCCCGCATGATAGAGCCTTGCGTGCCGGGCAGCAGATGCCAGATCTCTTCGGTGACAAACGGAATAAAAGCATGCAGAAGAATGAGCGTCTCATGCAGAACGCGCCAGGACACGCTCAATGCCGCCTGCCGGCAATCCTCCCCCCATTTGCCGTATAAGGCCGGCTTGGCCGCTTCGAGATACCAGTCGCAGAATTCGTGCCATACAAACTGATAGATCTCATTGGCCGCGGTATTGAAGTGATACCCATCAATGGCTTCCGCCATATTATGGGTCACCGTATTCAGGCGCGAGAGCATCCACCGGTCTGCCAGGGATAAAATCGCCGGATCAATGGGATTGGGCTTTTCAGTCACGTGCATCAGTGTCAGCCGGGCGGCATTCCAGAGTTTGTTGATGAAATTCCGATATCCCTCGATCCGCTTTTCGGAAAGTTTGATGTCCCGGCCCTGGGCAGCAAAGGCGGCCAGGGTAAACCGCAGGGCATCGGTGCCGTATTCCTCGATGATGACCATGGGGTCAATGACATTGCCGGAGGATTTGCTCATTTTCTTGCCGTTTTCATCCCTTACCAGGGCATGGACATAAACATCTTTGAACGGTACCTCCTGCATAAAATGGCAGCCCATCATCATCATCCGGGCCACCCAGAAAAACAGAATATCGAACCCGGTCACCAGGACCGAGGTGGGATAAAAGGTTTGCAGCAATTTGGTCTGATCCGGCCACCCCATAGTGGAAAACGGCCACAGGGCGGAGCTGAACCACGTATCGAGCACATCGGAATCCGGTTCGAGACGGTCACTTTCGCAGGCCGGGCATATTTTGGGATCTTCAAACGCCACCGCCAAGTGGCCGCAGTCCGCGCATTTCCATGCCGGAATCGGATGCCCCCACCAGATCTGGCGGGAAATACACCAGTCCCGAATGTTTTCCATCCACTTGTAATAATCATTCTGCCATTTTTCCGGGACAATGCAGGTTTCACCGTTTTTTACGGCATCAACGGCTTTTTCAGCCAGCGGCCGGGTCCTGACAAACCACTGTTTGGAAAGATTGGGCTCCACAAGGGTCTGGCAGCGGTAGCAGTGGCCGATGCTGTGCTTGTAATCCTCGACTTTTTTGAGCAGGCCCTGATCCTTAAGGTCCGCCACCACCCGGCGCCGGCATTCAAACCGATCCAGACCGGCATAGGCAGCACCGGCCGCCCCGGTCATGCGGCCGTCTTCGCCGATCACCTTAACAGTGGGCAGTTCATGGGTCTTTCCGATTTCAAAGTCATTGGGATCATGGGCAGGCGTTATCTTTAAGGCGCCTGTGCCAAAAGAGACGTCCACATAGGCGTCCGTTATCACCGGGATGTCTCGGCCAGTGAGGGGCAGCCTCACGCTTTTACCATGCAGATGCTGATACCGCTCATCTTCCGGATGCACAGCCACGGCCGTATCCCCCAGCATGGTCTCCGGACGGGTGGTGGCCACGATAGGGCCGTCACCGCCATCTGCCATGGGGTAATGGATATGATAGATATGGCCGTCAGACTCCTCGTGCTCGACTTCAAGCTCCGCAAGCGCCGTCTGGCATCGCGGGCACCAGTTGATAATATAGTTGCCCCGGTAAATGAGACCTGCTTCATAGAGTTCGACAAACACTTTACGCACCGCCCGCGAAAGCCCCTCGTCCATGGTGAAGCGCTCGCGGTCCCAGTCGCATGAAGCCCCCAGACGTTTTAACTGATTGATAATCGCATCCCCGTATTTCCGGCGCCACTCCCATACGGCCTCGACAAATTTCTCCCGGCCGATCTGGTGCCGATCAATCCCCTTTTCCGCAAGGTTTCTCTCCACCACATTCTGAGTGGCAATGCCCGCATGGTCCGTGCCGGGCATCCAAAGCACGTTGTCGCCGCGAAGCCGGCGATACCGGCAGAGGATATCCTGGAGGGTAATATTGAGGGAATGCCCCATATGCAGCACACCGGTGACATTGGGGGGCGGAATAACAATGGAATACGGCTTTTTTTCACTATCTTCGGATGCGGCGAACAATCCGTTATTTTCCCAGTATTCATACCATTTGGTTTCAACTTCCTCAGGCGCGTATCCTTTTTTCATTGCTTCTGCTTCCATTTTCAAAAATTATGCGTGATGGACTCGTAAAAAGTCGATTCTGGGACGGCAAAGAAAAAAGTTCAAGATCGCGGCGCGCAAATCCCGAGGAATGCAGCGTACTGA
>JBKHAE010000186.1:0-2693 GCA_046543065.1 Desulfobacterales bacterium
TTCGATCCCGATAGCGATTTCGATAGCGATTTCGATCCCGATAGCGATTTCGATTTTGAAAAAAACGAATCCCAACCTTAGCGTTAACAGGACCGGGGGTATGGATTTTGCGGTTAGAACAAATTAGCCGTGCTTCAGCTGCATTTCATTTTGACATTTCCGGATTTTTGCATATATCTTTAACGATTTACAAAATACCAAAAAGGTTTGTCGCGTTATGAAATTTTTCCTTTGTGTCATCGGTATGGTTATGATCATTGAAGGACTGCCGTATTTCGGTTTCCCGGAGAATATGAAGGCCATGATGGAAAAGGTGCTGGAACTCCCGGAGGCCACCCTGCGAAAATTCGGATTTGTCCTGATGATTTTGGGGCTGTTGCTGGTCTACATAGGCAAAGCATAACTGCCATGCATTCAATCGATGACTACGACTATGAGCTCCCGGAAGACCTGATCGCCCAGACGCCGGCGGAAAAGCGGGATCAGTCCCGGCTTCTGCATCTGAACCGGAAGACCGGCGCGGTGTCCCATCACCGGTTTGATGAAATTGCCGGCCTGCTGTCGCGGTCTGATCTGTTGGTGGTCAATAACACCAAAGTCGTGCCGGCAAGGCTTTACGGGCAAAAAACCACCGGCGGCAAAGTCGAAATTCTAATCGTCAACTATCCGGAGGCCGCCGCCCGGGCCGAAGAGGGCCGGTTTGCCTGCGAATGCCTGATCCGGGCCTCAAAAGCGCCCAAACCCGGCACACAGCTCGAATTCGGCCCGGCGCTATCCGCGATTGTTAAGGCATATCAAGATAACAAGTTCCTGGTTGAGTTTACCGCCAATACCGCATTTGAAGAGATCCTTGATCGTCAGGGGGAAGTGCCGCTGCCGCCTTATATCCGGCGGCCTGGCACGGAATCCGACCGTCAAACCTACCAGACCGTTTATGCCGAACGAAAGGGCGCAGTGGCCGCACCCACGGCCGGCTTCCACTTTACGGAGGCCCTGCTTGATAGGCTACGCCAGAAAGGCATTAAAATTGTCCCGATTACGCTCCATATAAGCTACGGCACCTTCATGCCGGTCCGGGCCCAGGACATCCGAAACCATCAGATGCATTCCGAAACCTATCATATCCCCGAAGATACCGCCGATGCGGTCAACCGGGCCAAAAAAGAGGGCCAGCGGGTCGTGGCCGTTGGCACCACATCGGTTCGGACCCTGGAATATTCGGCGGATGCGGCCGGCCGGATTAAGCCCCACACCGGCAGCTGCGACCTGTTTATTTATCCGGGCTACCGATTTAAAACCGTGGATGCCATGATCACCAATTTTCATCTGCCCCGCTCCACCCTGCTGATGCTGGTCTCCGCATTTGCCGGCAGGAAAAACATATTGGCCGCCTACCAGGCGGCCGTGCAGCACGGCTACCGATTTTACAGCTACGGGGATGCCATGCTGATGGATGACAAAGACGTTTAAGAAGACTAATGCTTGATTTCACGATCACCGCCGAATCCAGCCAAAGCTGCGCCCGCGCCGCAACGCTTCAGACCCGCCGCGGAACGGTCGAAACCCCGATTTTCATGCCCGTGGGCACCGCCGGCAGCGTCAAGGCGGTCTCGCCTGAGGATTTAGTTGACTGCGGTGCCCAAATCATCCTCGGAAACACCTATCATCTCTATCTTCGGCCCGGCTGCGGGGTCATTGATGAATTTAACGGCCTCCACCGGTTTATGAACTGGCGCGGCCCGATCCTGACAGACAGCGGGGGTTTTCAGATATTTTCTTTGGCCAAAATCTCCAAGGTCACGGAAAACGGATTTTCCTTTCAGAGCCACATCGATGGCAGCGCCCACCTGATTACCCCGGAGGATGCAGTGGCCATCCAGACCCGGCTGGGCGCGGATATCATCATGTGTCTGGACCAATGCAAGTCATATCCGGCAACAGAGAAGGAAGCCAAAAACGCCCTTGATCTCACCACGCGCTGGGCGGGCCGATGCAAAGCCGCCTGGCTGGAAAGCCAGGCAGACAACGCGCTTTTCGGCATTGTCCAGGGCGGCATGTTTCCGGCGTTAAGACGCCAGTCAGCCGCAGAGCTTATTGAGATGGACTTTCCCGGTTATGCATTAGGGGGGTTAAGCGTCGGGGAGCCCAAGCCCCTGATGATGGCGATGGCGGATATAACGCTGCCGCTTCTTCCTGCGGAGAAACCCCGCTATATCATGGGCGTTGGCACACCGCTGGATCTCGTCCGGATGGTCGCCATGGGGGCGGACATGTTCGACTGCGTCATGCCCACCCGAAACGCCCGAAACGGGCAGCTCTTTACCGATCACGGCCCGATCAATATCTCAAACGCCCGGTTTCGGACCGACACCCGGCCGATTGCTGATGTCTGCGGCTGCTATACCTGCCAAAATTTTTCCCGCGCATACCTCCATCACCTCTACCGCTCGCGCGAAATCCTGGTCTACCGCTTAAACACCATCCATAATCTCTATTATTATCTGAACCTGATGCAACGCATCCGGTCGGCCATTTTTGAGGACCGGTTTGGGAAGTTTGCCGCCGATTTTTACCGGAAACAGGGGGCCGTTTAAAACATATATTCAAAAATGAGGGACTCGTAAAATGTCGATTCTCTGACGGCAAAGAAAAAAGTTCAAGATCGCGGCGCGCAAATCCCGAGGAATGCAGCG
>JBKHAE010000187.1:0-2680 GCA_046543065.1 Desulfobacterales bacterium
GCAAGATTAAGAGTAAGAGTAAGAGTAAGAGTAAGACGGGGAAAAAGATTATGCATACCAGCCTCGCCTGTCCGGACAACTGCCCGGGATGCGGCCACCGGCATTTGACCGCAAAGGAAAGCAGGGAGCAGAAACAGCAATGGATAATGCAAAAACTTGCCGGGTGGGCGGACTGTATCCAGTCGATACAGGCGGTGCCGGCGGGAGAGGACCTGGGCTATCGGGACAAGGTCTGCCTGTCAGCCCGCTGGGAAAATAAGCAGTGGCATATCGGCCTGCTTCATCACGATGAGGTGATCCCCATCCCTGACTGCCCGGTGCACAGCCCTCGGGTTAAAAATGCCATGGCCTGCCTGGCCCGTGCCCTGCCCCGGGCTTCAGAATTTCCCATGGCCTATTACGCACAGTCCGGGGCCCAGATCACGCTTGTGCTGAAATCCAGGCAGATGCCCGCTATGCAATGGCTTCTGCCGCATCTAATCGATCAATTAAAATATATCGGCGTTGAAGGGCTCTGGATTCACCGCCATCCATCCGCAGGCAGGCGCGTTTTTGCCAAGAACGGATGGGATCTGGTATGGGGAAAATTCCGATCTATAGACAGCAAGGGATTCATTTACGGCCCAACCGCTTTTCAGCAGTTGATTCCCGGCCTTTTCGCCCAGGCGCTGGATTCGGCGGAAGCTTTTTTTAACCCAACACGGGAAGACCTCATTTTTGATCTTTATTCCGGCATCGGCGCAAGCCTCTCCCGCTGGAGAGAAAAGTCCGATCAAGTGCTCAGTGTCGAGTTAAGCGGGGAAAGTATTGAATGCGCGGCATACAATGCGCCGGCGGCCGTTATTTACCGGGGGACCTGCAAACACCGCCTGCCCCAATTAACCGAAGCCTTAAATGAGGTGCATAACAAACGCTATATATTTGCCAACCCGCCGCGCACCGGCATTGAACCCGAAACCCGTGAATGGATTGGAACCGTCTGCCGGCCGGATAAACTCGCCTACCTCTCATGCAGCGCCGGTACCTTAAATCGGGACCTTAAGGCACTGGAAAATGCGGGATATGGCATTGACCGGATCATCCCCTATGATTTTTTTCCAAGAACCCATCACGTGGAGACCCTGGCGCTTATCAGCCGGAAAAACCAGGCATAAACTCCTTTTCGAAAGATACATCCCTTCCGGCTTTCCGCCCGGCGCCCAAGCTCGGCAATATGGTCTTTAACCCCTCTCCCAAATTTATTTGGGGGAGGGATTGGGTGGGGGCATTATTCAGAAAACCCGCCCGGTTTCACCAAACGTCTGAAGCACCAGCCAGGTCTTGACGTCCATCGTATGTTTCGGCGCCCGGCACAAGGCAAGCGCCTCCTCCGGGGAGACCAGAAAGGGATGGATGTCCTCTGAGCTTGAATTGCCGGCATTGGAAATTTCGCCGCTGCATTCCACATATACCATGGACACGGATTCATCGGTCATACCGGATGTGGAATAGACCGGCGGACTCGACCTGGCCATTCGATCAACCGTCAGGCCCGTCTCCTCATATAACTCCCGGCGGCAGGCATTTTCCAGCGTCTCCCCGGAATCGACCAGGCCTGCCGGAAACCCGTACTGGTATCCGCCCAGCGGCACGCGGAATTCCCTCACCACAACCAGCTTGGCATCCTCCCTGTGCCGGGCCACGATAACGACGGCATCCGGAATTTCAAATCGGCCGCTGATAATCTTGGGCGGATCATTGCGCGACGCAATATACCAGTTGCGATCGTTTTCGGCCCGGTCCTGGTAGGCAATGGCATACAGGTTTAAATGCCGGCAATCCGTAAGCTTTTCAAACGAGCTGATTTTCATGCCGCAGCCGCCTCATCAGAAAGTGGATTTGTCCCAGCCGAACATTTTTGGGTCGATATCCGCAAATTCGATATAGATCCGCTGCGGGGCAATGCCCAGCGAGGACTCCAGGTATTCGCAGATGGCTTTGGCATATTCCGGACACTGCTCCCGCTCAAGCCCGATACTTTTGAACTCAACATAGGCTGTTGGATTCTCATTGGCCTGAAACCGCATGGCGGCGCATGATACCAGCGATACCATCACACTTTCCTCCGGCTTTGTCAAAAGCCGGGCGGCAAAGCGGGCGGCCTCCGGAATAAAGGCTTCCCGCCCCACTTCATCAACTTCCCGGTTGGTCTCGATTTTAAAATACGGCATAATTCCCCCTTTCACATCTCAATTGCTTGCAATAAAGATTATAAAATCTGATGGTAACAAGTCAATCCTGCGATCGTTTTCTTCCTGCTTTTTAATATAGTTGCCAACCACCAGAAGCAGGCATTTTTATCTATTATAAAGAAGGCAAGACGATACTACGCCACCTTCGTCGCCAGCCGCTTTATCCCCGCCGTATCTTCGACAAAAACCTGCATATGGGGGAATGGGATCTCTATTCCGGCTTCATCCAAGGCTTTTTTGCATTTTTCCGTATATTCCCAGCCAAGAGGATATTTCTGCACCGCATCTTCCGTCCAGAACCGCATTTCCATGTTCACGCTCGAATCGCCAAGGCTTGTTACAATAACTGTCGGGCCGGGCTTGGACATGACACGATTGTCACCTTCAAGAGTGCTTAGCATCACTTCCCGGGCTTTTTGCATGTCTTCTTTATATGCAATGCCGACCGG
>JBKHAE010000086.1:0-14834 GCA_046543065.1 Desulfobacterales bacterium
AGACGTTTTTCACAAAATCCTGGGATTCCTGCCAAATGTACTTGAACTCAAGTATCCGGTCCGCTGTCAAATCCTTAATCGATGAGACGCCGCCCACCACCAGGGACTGCGGATGGGGGTTCTTGCCGCCGAAAATTGCATGCAGTCGGGCGGTTTTGGCCTGCAGCCGCAGAGCTTCGATGTAATTGGCCGCTGCCATCAGGTTGGCCTCCGGTGGGAGCTTATACGCGCTGTGCCCCCAGTAGGCGTTATTTAGAATACCCAGCTGGCCGCTTTCCACAAAGGTTTTCAGGCGATCCTGGACGTTCTTGTAATAGGTTGTGCCGCCCCAGGGCGCATTGGAAAGATTATCTGCCAATTTAGCCGTCTTCTGGGGGTCGGCTTTTAATGCGGATACCACATCCACCCAGTCGAGCGCATGCAGATGATAAAAATGGACAATGTGATCATGCATGAACTGGGCCCCGTGCAGCAGCCGGCGCACCAGCTTTGCATTTTCCGGGATATCAATGCCGATGGCATCTTCCACCGCACGGACCGAGGTCAACGCATGGACATAGGTACAAACCCCGCATGAGCGTTGGACAAAATGATGGGCATCCCGCGGGTCCCGACCCTGAAGAATGATTTCAATTCCCCGGAAAAGCTGACCCGAACTCCAGGCGTTTTTAACTTTTCCGTCCTCAACCTCGACGTCGATTTTTAGATGACCCTCAAGCCGGGTCATTGGATCGATGGTAATTCGTTTACTCATAGCATTCCCTCTCTCTATAGAAACAAAGCGTTGTTTTCAATATAACCGTCTCTCCTACATGGGCTCATAAAACGGCGACAGGGTGTCCCAGAAATTCGGCTCACTGCAGCCGATACAGGGATGGCCGGCCTCGACCGGCCAACTGGTGCCGTCATTATATTTAGCTGTCGGGCAGTTGTTATAGGTCATGGGCCCTCGGCAGCCAAGCTCATACAGGCACCAGCCCCGCTCTGCTTCCGGAGATCCGATGGATGGGGCAAACTCGCCCATTTCAAAATGAGAACGCCGCGGGCATTGATCATGGACGGTCTTGCCATAAGCAAACAGCGGACGGCCGACGGAATCGAGCTGCGGCAGTTTATTAAACAGCAGGTAGTTGGCAACAGTGCCCACCAAATTGATCGGGTTCGGCGGACAGCCGGGGAGATGGATAATCTCTCCTCGCTTTAAATTAAGCGCCTCTTTTACGCCCTTAAACCCGCCCGGATTGGGGGCCGCCGCCTGTACCCCGCCGTAGCAGGCGCACTGCCCGATGGCAACCACCGCCTTGGCTTTGGGGACAACATCCTTGGCGACTTCCAGGAACGTGCGGCCGCCGATTTTACCATATACACCCCCGTCTTTGGTACTGATCGCGCCCTCGCAGATGCAGATGAACTCGCCTTTGTATTTCTTGAGGGCCTCCTGAAGGTTTTCTTCCGCCTGATGACCCGCGGCAGCCATGATGGTCTCATGGTATTCGATGCTCAGGATTTCCAGCACCAGCTCATCAACCCAGGGATACATGGTCCGCAAAACTGCTTCCGTACACCCCGTGCATTCGGCGAAATGAAGCCAGACAACCGGGGTGCGTTTCGGGGTTGCTGCAAACACGTTCGCCACCTTGGTGACGTAGGAAGCCGACAGCCCCATGGTTGCGGTCAGAAACGTACAGAACTTCATAAAGTCCCGACGCGTGACCCCTTTTTTCTCTAGTCGTTCATAAAACTCTTGTTCCTGATTTTCTTTTACATCCATTGACCCTCTCCTTTCACCTGTCAGGCAACATTGCATTTAACATACATGCCTAAAAATCCCCCTTTATCAAAAAAGAAAACCGTATCAGCAGATCCGCGGCAGCTGTTCACCGGTCAGCATGTCGATGATGCGTTCTCCGCCGATAGCGGTTTCCATTATGACTTTGCCGGAGTGATCCCCCACCACCTCGCCAATCACGCAGGCTTCCCTGCCCAGCGGATCGGCATTCATGGCTTTTACGACCGAATCCGCATATTCGCTTTCGACAAATGCCAAAAGTTTACCCTCATTGGCCACATAGAGCGGGTCAAACCCCAGAAGTTCGCATAGGCCGGCCACGCTGTTGTTTATGGGAATTGAATTCTCGTATATCCGGATGCCGATATCCGATTGGCCGGCGATCTCATTCAAAGCCGTGCCGACCCCGCCGCGGGTGGGATCCCGGAGCACATGAATATCCGGACAAACCTCAAACATCCGCCGCACCAGATGATTTAACGCCGCGCTGTCGCTTTGAATCGGGGACTCGAATTCAAGACCCTCCCGGCGGGATAAAACCGCCATGCCGTGGTCGGCGAGCGTACCGCTTAAAATAATTTTATCCCCGGCCCTGGCATTGCCTGCAGAAATTTGCACAGACTCGGGAATTATGCCGATGCCTGAGGTGTTGATAAAAATCTTGTCCGCCACGCCCTGGGCCACCACCTTTGTATCGCCGGTCACGATCTGGACGCCGGCCGACTTGGCGGCGCTACCCATGGCCGCCAGAATCTCCTTTAAATCGGCCTTTGGAAATCCCGCCTCGATAATAATGCCGGCGCTTAAATAAAGCGGCAGGGCTCCGCACATGGCCACATCATTGATGGTGCCGTTTACCGCCAGATCCCCGATATTGCCGCCGGGAAAAAAAATGGGATCCACCACATAGGAATCCGTCGAAAAAGCCAGCCGGCAGCCATCCAGGCTTATTGACGCGCCATCTTCCATGCCGGCAAGCACGGGATTGTCAAATGCCGGCAGCATGAATTCCGCAATCAAATCATTTGAAAGCTTGCCGCCGCTGCCGTGATCCAGAAGTATTCTGTTTTGATCCATAGTCAGGTATTAGTCATGGTACTTATAGTAAGCCGCACAGGTGCCTTCGCTTGAGACCATGCAGGGCCCCACCGGATTTACGGGCGTACATTTTTTCTTGTAAAGCGGGCATTCCGGAGGGGTTAACATCCCGGTCAAAATATCGCCGCAGGCGCATCCCTTGGGCGGCATCGCCTCTGGCACATCCGGATCGAAATAGGCTTTTGCGTCAAACGAGGCATAATCCGGCCGGAATCGAAGCCCGCTGCCGGAAATCCGGCCGATCCCCCGCCAGGAGGCATCGCAGGGTTCAAATACCGAATGCATAATTTTTATCGCCTCTGTATTCCCGGCTTCCGTAACCGCCCTTGTATAGGCGTTTTCCAGCCGGGGCGAACCGGAATTAATCATCTCTGTCAGATTAAACAGCGCCTGGAGGATATCTACCGGCTCAAAACCGGCTATCACACAAGGGATTCGATATTTTTCAAAAAAATCGGCATAGGCCCGGGTACCGATGATAACCGAGACATGGCCGGGAAGCAGAAACCCGTCAATCCGGCTGACGCCCAGATCCATGAGGGCTTTAAGCGCCGGGGGCATCAGCTTATGGGCAGAATAGACAAAATAGTTTGTAATGCCGGCTTTTTGCGCGGCCAGAACCGAGGCCGCAATTGTCGGGGCAGTGGTCTCAAATCCGATACCCAGGAAGACGACATTCTTTTCCGGATTTTCTTTGGCCAGGGTAATGGCATCAAAAGTGGAATAGACGATCCGGATGTCCCGTCCGGCGGCCTGCTCACTTTGCAGGGAGGAAAAGGTGCCCGGCACCCGGATCAAATCACCAAAAGTCGCTATAATGACATTTTCCTGTTCGGCCAGGGCAATGGCGGTATCAATTTCTCTCTGATCGGTTACGCAGACCGGACAGCCCGGCCCGGAAATCAGGGAGACATTCTCCGGCAGCACAGTGCGTATACCGTTTCTGAAAATGGAGACCGTATGGGTGCCGCAGACTTCCATGATGCGCAGGTCGTGATGGCTGACCGCTGCGATCTGCTCGATGATTCTCCGGGAAAGTTTGCCGTCCCTGTATTCCTCTATATGCTTCATCTATGGGTGAAATGCCTATTAAAGAGAAGTGCACAAGAGAAGTGCACAAAGGTTACAATAATAATCACTGTTTCATCTTGTAACAGAAAACCCTTTTAAATAAAAGCATAAAATTATCCATCAAGAAATAATTATCCGGTTGCCGCGGCGGCCGCCGCCACCGCCTGACCCAGCGCAATGCCGCCGTCATTGGTCGGCACCTGGCGCTGGGTGAACACCCGAAAGGCTTTTCGTTCAAGCCCCTGGGGCAGGCCCTTTAGCAGCAGGGCATTCTGGAACACCCCGCCGCTCAAAACGACCTGATTAATGCCGGTTTCACTGCGCATCCGGTCGCAGAGGTCCGTGTACATGCGCATGAGGCTCAAATGAAATTTTGAACTGATCTCAGCCGGCGCAACTCCTTTTTTCAGATCTTTAATGATTCCATTGATGATCGGGCGTACGGAAATTTCGCAGGAATCCCGGGTAAACAGATCATACCCATAGAGTTCAGGCTCACTTAAATAATTGGTCTTTTCGCGGGCCATCATTTCAAGGGCCATGGCCGCCTGTCCCTCAAAACTCACCTGGTGGCGAAGGCCCAGTATGGCCGCCACAGCGTCAAACAACCGGCCGAGACTCGAGGTTTCCGGGGAATTGATGCGTTTTATGATCATGTCTTTGATGATGCGGATTTTACTTGCGGGTATGATTTTAAGAACCGGCAGATCCAGGCTTTCAAACTCCTCGCCAAAGGCATCGAAGAGATAGCTTACCGCCATCCGCCACGGCTCTTTGATGGCCGCCTCCCCGCCCGGCATGGGCATATAGGCCAGATGAAGCGGCCGTTCAAAATTTGCCGCCTCCGCAATCAGGAGTTCGCCCCCCCATATCCGGCCGTCGGTCCCGTATCCAGTGCCGTCAAAGGAAAGCCCGATCACCGGCCCCTCAATTCCATGCTCCGCCATGCAGCTTACAATGTGGGCATGGTGGTGCTGAACCGGCACCAAAGTGGCATGACTCTGTTCCAGGGCGTATTGGGTGCTCAAATACCTGGGATGCATATCATAGGCGATAACCTCCGGTGCGATATCCAGGATCCGCTTCATATGCGAAACGGTTTTTTTGAAAAAATCAAATGCTTTAATATTTTCCAGATCACCGATGTGCTGGCTTAAAAACGCCTGGTCGGATTTGGTCAGGCAGATGGTATTTTTAAGCTCCGCACCGCAGGCAAGTATGGGCGGCACAGATTTATTCAGAAATATGGGGGTGGGCACATACCCCCTGGATCGGCGGACAAACCGGGAACTGCCGGCGGTATGCCGCATGATCGAGTCATCGCTTCTCAGATAAATATCCCGGTTATGCATCAGGAAATAGTCGGCAATATGGGAAAGGCGGTCAAACGCCTCGTCATTGGCAATGACAATCGGCTCTTCGCTTAAATTGGCGCTGGTCATGACAAGCGCGGTAAAACCATGGGCGAGCAGCAGATAATGCAGCGGCGTATAGGGCAGCATCACGCCAAAATACCGGTTTTCCGGGGAAACCGCATCTGAAATACAGTGGCTCCTGCGCTTTTTTAAAAAAACAATGGGCCGCTGCGGGGAGGCAAGCATTTTTTCTTCATCCTCCGCGACCTTTGCATACTGCCGGATGGTTTTTAAATCAAGGGACATTAAGGCAAAGGGCTTTTCTGCCCGGTGCTTTCGCTGCCGGAGCGCATGCACCGCCTCAGAGTTTTCCGCGTCAACAGCCAGATGATATCCGCCCAGACCCTTAACCGCTACGATAAAGCCTTGTTTTAACAGGCGGACGGTTTCGCTGACCGGATCGCCTACGGGGATTTCAGTCATGTGCCGGTCAAACAGCTGCACCTGGGGCCCGCAAAGCGGACAGGCATTGGGCTGGGCATGAAACCGCCGGTTTTGGGGATCCTCATACTCCGCCTGGCAGGCTTCACACATTTTAAAATGCTTCATAGAGGTATTGGGCCGATCATAGGGGATATCATCTATAATCGTATATCTCGGCCCGCAGTTGGTGCAGTTGATGAACGGATACCGATACCGGCGGTCTTTGGGATCAAACAGCTCCGCCAGGCAATCCGAGCAGATAGAAATATCCGGGGATATCAGCGTGGATTTGACCGCGCCGGCCTCGCTTTGGGAAATGGTAAAATCCGTTAAATTTTCAGGGGATAGAGAGCGGCTGGAAATATCGGTGATCCGGGCAAGCGGCGGGGTTTTTGAGGAGATATCCGATAGAAAGGCCTCAATCCGGGAAGGATCGCCTTCCACATGAATGCTCACGCCCGATGCCGTGTTGGCTACATGGCCGCTCAGGTTGTGCTTAATGGCCAGCTGATATATAAACGGCCGAAAGCCGACCCCCTGGACGATACCCGTGACAACAATCTTTCGGGCAGCCGGGGCACTGCCTGCTTTTATTCCCGTATCCCCGTTAAGGTCGGTTTTCATGAAAATCGACAGAATCTCATTTTTACGGCACGGCCTGCTTCTCCGAACCGCTTTTACCGGCTGTTTTCCGGATCTGAGAAAAATGTTTCACGGAGCAGATTGAGTGATTCCAGGGCCGCCTCTTCATCCAGCTTCTGGATGGCAAAACCGGCGTGCACAATCACGTAATCGCCCACCCGGGCATCCTCGAGAAGCATCAGACTGGCCTCCCGGCGGACCCCGTCAACATCTATGGTGGCAATATTCGAGCTCGTGTTAATATCGATAATTTTGGAGGGAATCGCCAGACACATAAATCTCTTTAGTCAGTTGAGGTTCAAAGTTCACGGTTCACGGTTCACGGTTATGCGCGTTGGCATTAACTTAGTTCCTCCCGCACGTCATTTCGAAAAGCGATAACGACGAGAAATCTAAAAAATCATATAATTGAAAGATTTCTCACGCCCGCCCGATAATGACATCCGCGGCCATTCTAAGTTTAAATCCTACCATAAGATGCACATGTTTTAAATCTTTTTATCCTGATGCAGGCAAGACCTAAATCTGATAGACTCATCAAAAGTCGATTCTGGGACGGCAAAGAAAAAAGTTCAAGATCGCGGCGCGCAAATCCCGAGGAATGCAGCGTACTTACTCGTACGTGAAATTCCGAGGGATGCAGCGCAACAAAGATATTGGACTTTTTGCGAAGCCGTCAAAGCTGCATGCGGGTGACGGCGACATGGCCGCTGAAACAGACATCCACATCGCTGCCGGCCGCACGGGGCCGGTCATGAATACTGCCGTCATAGTAATAATGATCCGAATTATTAAAGAAAATATAGTCATGCGGCTGCTTTTCCGGCTCACACAATTGGTGCGCCGGCAAAGAATCGGTTCTTAATGAATGAGGGAAATTGACATTCCAGTACTGTCCGGGACCCAATTCTTTTCCCATTATCACCGGCAGTAATCGCAGGGCATGATATGTGGTTACCGACCAGTCAATACTGTGATCCCGGGCGATGTATTGGGACAGCGCAATCGACTTTCGCCCCAGGATGGCGGCCTCCCGGGCTGCTGCCACCGTTCCGGACGGATAGATATCCGTTCCCAGGTTGGCGCCCGGATTAATGCCGGATATCAGCCATTGCGCATCCGGGGCAAACACCTTGATCGCCAGGCGCGCACAGTCTGCCGGTGAGCCCTGAACCACATATTTATCCGCCCTTACCTTTTTGGCAAAAACCCCGTCTTTAAGGGTGATGCAGTGCCCGACGCCGGACTGCGGGACTTCCGGTGCGACGATGAGGACCTCGCCAAGACGGCTTCCCGCCTCGTAAAGTGCGGCCAGCCCCGGCGCATCATGGCCGTCATCGTTTGTTATGACGATTTTCACGTGTTTCTCCGCAAGCTTTAAAGACTTCTAAATGAGAGAATAAAAGCCTAAGCATCTTGTTTCAAGAATTAATGTGTTTGCCCTTTTTCAGCAGGATCATAAAAAAACCCCGCCGGCACAAGGGGTCAATGCCGACGGGGGTTTAGAGGTTGGTTGGATCGTTGCGAAGGTTACTTTGCCTTAGCCTTCATATTTAAGTTAACTTCTGGTCCATGGTTGTCAATAGAAGGGGGACTCTTTTTTTAAATGAATACTCCGCTTCTCCTTCTGAGTAACTTCGAGTTCACGGTTCACGGTGCACAGTTCACAGTTTAAGGTTTAAAAGACTCAGCGCTTTTGGCTTTGGAAAAAGCTTATAAAAAAGGGCAATTTCCTTTAAGTCCCCCTTTGGCAAAGGGGGATTTAGAGGGATTTGTCATCATGGCCCAATACAAATCCCCCCTAAAATCCCCCCAATCCCCCCTTTTTCAAAGGGGGGGTTCAGGTGGCGGCCTTTTTCAAAGTGGGGGTGCGGCACAGCGCAAGGCTTACAGTTTGAAAAACTCAGTGCCTTAGCGCCTTAGTGCCTCAGTGCCTCAGTACCTCAGCATTTTCAAACCGAAATACGGACTTCGGATCTTTTGAGCATCGGCAGGTAAACCGTCCGCTCGGCCGGCACCAGTTCAATATTATTCTTCACGCATTGATAAGCGCACTGCCCGCAGCCGATACAGCGGTCCGGATTCAGAACCGAGCGTTTATCCTTCACGCGAATCGCGGTTGTCGGGCAGTATTTCTCGCAGGTGCCGCACCCCTTGCAATCCGCATCCGCCTTGATGCGGGCGACATAATAGCTCTTATATTTCAGCGGCAATGCGCCCATATTATAGGGCTTTAAAATGCCGCAGCAATCCCAGCAGCAATTGCAGATTGCCATGACCGGCAGATCCGGATTATCCTTTTCATGGATCACATGGTGCACAGCCCCTTTTTCCCGCACGGTCTTTAAAATCTCCATGGCCTCCTGGGCCGAAATGTTACGCCCATACCCGTAGTTTGCCCAGGCATTGGCCATATCCCCGAACGCGATGCAGGAGTCTTCAGGCATATCATAGGTGCAGGGGCTATCCACCAGCTTGTTGGCATGCCGGCAGATGCACGGGAACACGCAAATCGCGTCCTGTCCGCCGAATTCCTCAATCAGCGAGTTGATGTAATGGGTGGGATAAACCTGGGAATCCGGTGCTGACACCTCAGTCTGAATCGGTATAACCTTCTTTTTGCTTTTGCCTTTTATGGCCGAGTCAATAATCCCGGTGCCCTGGGCGGGCTTGATAACGGAGCGAAGCACCAGATTCTGGATATCGCGTACCGGGGTAAAGTTGAACTTCTGGAAAAATTTCACAAACTCTAAAAATTTTTCGGAAAACAGCTTTTCCTCCGGCTTTCCCATCAGGTAATGGGTCTGGGCCTCATACCACCCCACGGCAATGGCATTTAATCGATAGACTTCATTGCCCTGAGGATCTGATTCAATATGCACCAGCCCTTTTCGCTTGATTTGGTCAAAGAAGGACTCAAATTCCACATCAGGCACGTCCGCAGCCGATTTTGCGGCTTCATGGTCAATATGGCCAAGCCCTATTTTTAATAAAAAATCGAGCTCCGCATCCGTTACGGACATATCCATCATTTCCACAAGCGGCTGGGCAATCAGGAAAAACCGATCGTTTTGCTTGTTCATCAGGGAAAGCAGCTTCTTAATTTTTTTCTTTCTGGCGGGTGGAATGGATGGGTATGTCATTGGCGAATCTCCTTTAATAGTATTTATCTAATTGCTTTGCTGAACCAAATCCAGCGGCCATTTTGCGGCGATTCGCGTACCCTGCCCCGGGCTGGATTCAATGTTAAACGACGCCCCGCAAATCTCCGCGCGCTCCCGCATGCCGGACAAGCCAAAGCCGGAGCCATGCGCACTGTTTTGGCAGGCATACTCAGGATCAAAACCGCAGCCGTCATCCTTAATTTCAAAATATATCTGCCCATCCCGGCGGCGCAGGGCAATTTCAACGCGGCTGGCGCCGCTGTGTTTGCCGATATTGTTCAGGGCCTCCTGCAGCAGCCTAAAGATCTGCGTTTTTAATGACTCCGGTACCTGATGATCATCTATTTCCAGTTTTTTTTCTACTTTGATATCCGGGTATAACACGTTAAATTCCCTGCAAATCCAATTGATGGTCGCCACAAGTCCCAATTCATCCAAAACCGAGGGCCGGAGATTGCGGATGATACGCTTGACATCTGTAATGGCGGTTTTGATCATTGGGACCAGGTTTTTGAGGCGCATCCGGTCATCCGCCTGCAGTCTTCCGCTGATGTCGCTCAGGGTGTTCTCCACATGTACCTTGATGGCGCTTAAAGACTGGCCGATGCTGTCATGCAGGTCCCGGGCGATACGCCGCCGTTCATCTTCTTCGGCGCTCATCAGCTTTTGGGACAGATATTTTAACTGTCGATTGCTGGCCTCAAGGGCCCGTGTCCGTTCGGCGACCCGGTATTCCAGCTCCCGATTGTGCTGTTCCAGGGCTGCCTTGCTCGCATCGAGCTCCCTGAATATGCTTCTGTAAGGCCGGAGAAGCCCGTGCGCCAGCACCGCCCGATAGACCAGATAGAAGGATATGATCTTAAACAGATGCCCCAGCATGTTGGCCGGACCGTATACATCCGTGTATAGGGTAAAGGTCAACTCCTGGGCAATGGTAAAGCCGATGGCCACCATCATCAGCCGGTATATCACCATGTGAAGTTCATGCCGCCTGCGGTAGAACATGACCGCGGCGCCAGCAAGAATTAAGCAGATCAGATATTCGCTGACAATTTTAAAACTCGTCAACCCCCGGCCTTCAATATAGGCATCCGGAAACACCTGATAAACGAAAACCAAAAGAAAAAGGAAAACCGAAATTACCGAAAACAGGCTGATAACAAGCACCGGATTAATCCGCCGGTTGATAACAAACGGCAGGCTCAGAAGCGACAGGCTTTCCAAATAGCGGGCGATGATCCAGGTCTGGGTGGCGACATTGGATCCTTCAATGGCAAAAACACCCATCCCATGATAGGTCATCATGTGCAGAAAATCGAAGCCTCCGACAAACAGGTACGCGGTTCCCAAAACAAAAAAATAGCGGGCATCGACAAAATCAAGGGTGTTTAAAGCAAAAAGAAAAATGGAAAAGGATACCAGGATGCTGAAGGTTTCCGCCACACTATGAAACAGGAGATAGGAATGCAAACTGGTCAAATAAATCCCCAGCAGCAATGCGCCGCCGAAAACGTAGGACGACCAGAATGAAGGTTTGGGAAGTTTTTGTGTCATGGCCTCTTGCTCCGGCAGCATATGCTGCCCGCAGGGCATGAAAATCCTTTGGGGCGGCAAGATTAGAGTTATTTTTGTTACTTATACAGCCATCCATCATCCCTGTCAATCATATCTTCCGCCCATCTGCGAATATTGTGCTGGATTTTTATTAACGCCTTACCTCCTTCTTCCTTTGAAAGAAGGCCGGGATGAGGGTAAGGTGGCTGTGAGTGAAGCAAAAAACCGCACATGGCAGGGCTCAAGCCGCAACATCGCTCTTGACATTGACCCAAAATGGGTTAATTTCAGATGGATTTATTCGGGGTTTTTTGAACAAGACCCGAGGGCGATATCCATGAAGATCAATCAAGTGCTGGACTACGATAGACAATATTGGTAATGGTGCTTAAACCTTAAAAACAATTTTTCAGAGTAAGAGCAAGATTAAATAACTAACTTAGGAACATCTGATGCACACGATTTTAAAGGGCATGACCCTGATTGACGGGACGGGCCGGATAATCGAAGATGCGATCCTTGTCTGGAAAGACCAGCATATTGTGGCGGTTGGCGAAAAAACCCAGATTGAGCAACCGGCGGACGCCATTGTGTATAACCTGGACGGCAAATTCGTTATTCCCGGCCTGATTGACACCCATATCCATCTGGACATGCACGGCATGGCGGACACCTACCATGAAAGCCTGGTTGAGGACAAACTGCGCACCATCCGGGCGACAATTGAGATGGGCAATACCATTCGCGCCGGCATCACCACGGTAAGAAACGCCGGCTCCGCCAATTACATTGATATCGCGGTGCGGAAAGCCGTTGAAGAAGATCTGATTGTGGGCCCCCGGATTCTTGCCAGCGGAAAAATCATCTGCATGCATTCTGCCGGCAATGAATACTTTGAGGGCCTTTACTATGAGGCGGACGGGGTGGATGAAAACCGAAAGGCCGCCCGGGAGCAGCTCAAACAGGGGGCGGACCTGTTAAAAGTGATGGCCACAGGGGCGATCATGAACCCGGGCAGTGTACCCGGCGCCCCGCAACTCGATGAGGATGAGATCCGCGCCGTGGTGGAGGAAGGCAGAAAGGTGGGCAAGCACACCGCCGCCCATGCCCATGGGGCCGAAGGCATTAAAAATGCCGTTGCCGCCGGCGTGCGGACCATTGAACACGGCACCCTGGCAGATGCGGAGGCGCTTCAGATGATGCTTGAAAAAGGCGTGTTTTTGACCTCCACGTTGAGCTCAAACTTCTGGATGTTAAATGCGCGATCAAAAAACGGGGTGCCCCAGTTCATGTCCGAAAAAGCCGAAGAGGTCGCCAAAATCCGCCGGGAAAACCTGCATCGGGCGATTGACCTGGGGGTCAAAGTCATGATGGGAACAGACGCCGGCACTCCCTATAATTTTCACGGCAGAAATGCCATGGAGCTGGCCCAGTATGTCAAACACGGGGTGATGGATGAAATGGACGCCATTATCGCCTCCACCCGGACCGCAGCCGACGGCATCGGGCTGTTGGATCAGATCGGCACGCTGGAGAAAAACAAATATGCCGACTGTGTGGTACTTAGAGAAAACCCCCTTAAAAATATCGAATCCATTGCCTCTCTGGAAAACATCTACCTGGTTTTCAAGGAAGGCGCCCTCATAAGCGGGGAGGTCGATACCAATCAGTGGTCGCCCGCCTCGCCTTTAGGACCGAAATAGCGAACAACATTAACCCCTCTGATTTCGGCCTTACCATATCAGGTATCCCGGTCCTGCACCTTTTGTTGCAACCTAAATTTAGGTGCAAATTATCTGACCTGAGAAGCGATTAAAATACAAGAACGCCTTGGAGGATTCAGCAATGACTGACGAAAAAAAAATACTGTTTCTCTGCGACGCAAGCGACTTTGATGTCGTGATGGAGAGCTTTGCAGATCATCCAACATACCATCTGACCGTGGAGACGTTTGAAAAAATCCTCCGGTTCGGGGTCAAGGAATATCTGGATGAAACCATAGAGCGCATCAACAACAATCCGGAAATGTATGACGGAATCGTGGGCACTCATGATTCAAGCGCCATCATCGCCGCCATCATCGCCCAGGAAACCGGCAAGCGATTCGCCTCCGTCGATGCGGTCATCAACTGCCAGAACAAGTATCTGTGCCGCCGCATTCAAAAACAAGCGGTACCCGAGCATGCTCCGCAGTATGCCATTGCCCTGGATTATCTGCGGAATCCGGACCGGCTGCAAACTCCGTTTTTCATTAAACCCGCCCGGTCCAACATCTCCTTCGGCACCCACAAGGTGGAAGATCCGCAAGCCCTGGAGAACTATATCACCCGGGAAAGCATCGATATTGCCCGGTACAACCAGTATTATCTGGATGCCTTATCCCATCGCCCCTCTTACCAGCACGCAATGAATATCGCCACCTGCAACAGTTTTCTCTGCGAGGACTTTATCGAGGGTACCCAGGTCACTGTTGACGGTTATATATTTGACGGGGAGATCAACTTTTTCGGCGTAACCAAGGCTTATTATTATCCCAAGACCAACAGCTTCTTCTACCATGCATTTCCTCACCAGTTTAGCGCGGATCTGGAAGAGAAAATTCAAAACGCCTTAATGCGGCTGATTCCCGCAGTGGGTATTGACAACAGTTTCTTTAATGTCGAACTTCGGGCGGATGAAGCCAACAATACGTTTAAAATCATTGAGATCAACAGCCGGATTGCCTTTCAGTTTGCCAAGACCATCGAGGCTGTCCGGGGCTTTGATCCCCTGCATCTGCTCTGCGACGTGGCAGTCGGCAAAAAGCCCGATATGAGCATGGTGAATGAAAATCGCTTCAAATACTGCTACAATTTTGAGCTGCATCATTTCTCCGATGCCAGAATCCTTCAGACCCCGACCCAGAGCGCCTATGAAGAAATCCGGCTTAAATATCCGGAAGTCCATATTCGTAATCTGATCCATGAAAGCCTTAACCTGTCAGATTTCAAACATAACCCCGATAGTTTCCGATACGGGGTGGTTGATGTGCCGGGAAACAGCCACGAGGAAATCATGGAGAAATATGAAGATGTTGTCTCCATGCTCGGCTATAAATTCGCCGCTCTTGATTCAACAATGATTGATCCCGCAATCTGGGATTTCCCCGGTACGCCGCCCCGGCACAGCCAGGGCGAAGGCAATGAACTGGCCGCCCAGCCGCCTTTGGATGAGTGAATCACGGCTAATTTGTTCTGTATCCAAATCGAAATCGAAATCGAAATCGGGATCGGGATCGGGATCGAAATCGGGATCGAAATCGAAAAAATATGACCCTTGGACACGAAAAACTGGACGTCTATCGCCTTTCAATAGGCTACGTTGCATGGGTTTACGAGAAGGCCGACAGCCTGAACGGAGTCCATCGGCCCGCCCGGGATCAATGGCTTCGGGCCAGCCAGTCGATACCGCTCAATATCGCCGAAGGTAATGGCAAGTCCGCGGAAGCGGACCGAAGGCGTTATTTCGAAATCGCTCGTGGCTCCGCCCTTGAGTGCGCGGCGATTCAAGATGTGCTGGTTGTCGGCAAGGCGCTGGACAAGATGGAAAGCCTGAACCGCAAGGATGAACTCGACCGTATGGCAGCGATGCTCAGCCGTCTCGGCGCAAGAGGATACCAAGTTCGAGAGGATCAGGAAG
>JBKHAE010000087.1:0-14767 GCA_046543065.1 Desulfobacterales bacterium
AGAGATAGGTGATATGCCCGATCATGCGGGCCACGGACAGCCCCAGGTTCGGCTGCGGGCCGTCATAGTAGTTGCCGTTATTCCAGTTCGGGTCTGCGATAATGGCCTGCCTGGCCACCTCGTTGAAGGCAATGGCCAGGGCGGAATGCCGCATGGTGGTGGCCAGGGGGATGGCAGAGTTCACCATCTCAGGGTGTTGTAAGCACCATTGCAATACCTGCATGCCGCCCATGGAGCCGCCGGTCATGGATAGCACCTCTTTTATGCCCAGGTGGTCCAGCAGCGCTTTCTGGGCCCGAACCATATCAGCGATGGTGACCATGGGAAAATCCAGCCCATAGGGTTTTCCGGTTTCCGGGTTAATGGAGGCCGGCCCGGTGGAGCCCATGCATCCGCCCAGAACGTTTGAGCAAATGACAAAATATTTATCCGTGTCAATCCCCTTGCCGGGCCCCACCATGTTATCCCACCAGCCGGGCTTGTCATCGGTTTCCGAATAATAGCCGGCCACATGGGAATCCCCGGTCAGCGCATGCAGCACTAAAATGACATTGCGTTTATCCGCGTTTAAATGGCCCATTGTTTCATAGGCAATGGTAATGGGCCCAAGCCGGCGGCCGCTTTCTAAGACCATCTCATGGGGCGGTTCGGCAAAGGTAAAATATTTTTTTTCAACCCGGCCGACGGAGCGACCGGACTGCGCGTGGGTGATGTATTCGCTCATTCCAATCAGAACATCCGATGTTCAAATTATATTCCATTCCGTCTTACTCTTACTCTTGCTCTATTAGATTATGATTAAGAGCAAGATTAAGATTAAGACAAGCAAAAACCATCTTGGTTATAAAATAAATAAGGGGGGATATCAATCCCCCCTTTACGTTTTCACCTATGTTGCGGTTTCAGGTTTTTTTATTAATTATGCCATTTCGCGGCGGTCGGACATATCCACCAGCACGCGCTCCCGGGCCTTGTCAATGCCCAGGTCTTTGCGCTTCTTGTCGATATGGGCGATCATCATGTTTGCCATTTCCTTTGGATCCGGATGATATCCCCATTTGCCGAGGCCCTGCTGTTCCAGGCCATTAAACAGCAGGTCATGGAACTTGGTTTTCTCTACAATGGGGAAAGTCACACCAAATACGGTGTAAACACCGGAGGCGACAAAATAGTGGCCGATGGAGATGGCTTTTTCACTCATCCATTCCGGTGCGGCGCCGGCAACCGGCAGGTCCGCCATGCTTTCGCCGAGCCCGCCGACATTCACCATTTCAGCGGCCGCAATCAGGATCCGGCTGTTATCCACGCAGGAACCCATACCGAGTACCGGGGGCATACCTACTGCTTCGCAGACCTCCCGCAGGCCTGGACCGGCCAGGTAAGCGGCCTCAGGCGTGAGCAGCCCGGCTTTGGCCAGGGATATCTGCGAACATCCGGTCTGAAGCACCAGCACGTCGTTTTTGATGAGTTCCTTGACAAGCTCCACATGCACATAGTCATGCTTTACCCGCGGGTTGGTGCAGCCGACCACGCCGGCCACCCCGCGAATGCGACCGTTTATAATGTTGTCGTTTAACGGGGTATAGCTGCCCCGGAAGGAGCCGCCCAGCATATAATTGATGTACTCATAGGAAAACCCGTGAATCCCGGTATTGGTGATTTTGGGGATCTGAACCGGCATTTTCCGGTTTTTAAACCGCGAAATCGATTTAATGACGATTTCATCAGTAGTCTCCTTGGGTGTATGCTCATGAAACTCAATGTGTTCGGCCCCCTCGATGTGGCACCGCGGATTAGTGGTAAACAGATGGGTGCCGTAGCATTCGGCCACCTTGGCCAGTCCCTGCTTGATGCACTGGACATCCACCGCCATTGAGTCCACCGCCCCGGTGACGAGTATAGCCTCTGTAGACATAAAGTTGCCTGCATGCGGCACCCCATGCCGAGAGAGCATTTCAGCCCCGGAGCAGCACATGCCGACCAGGTTGATACCGTCTGCACCGGCTGCCTTGGCCTCCTCGATCAGGGACGGCGCATTAACCGATTCCAGCATGGATTCAAACAGATTGGGCTCATGGCCGTGGACAATAATGTTAACCATGTTCTCCTTCAAAACACCCATGTTTACATCCGCTGCCACGGGCACCGGGGTACCGAAGAGGATATCGGAAATTTCGGTGGCCACCATGGAGCCGCCCCATCCGTCCGAAAGGGCTGTGCGGCTGCACTGGCACGTAATGTTTTCATAGTGCTGGTCAACGCCCATATGGGTGCGGTGCATAAGTTCCATGATTTCCCGCATGGCGCCCCGGGGAACGATGCCTATCTTGCGCCATGTTTCCAGGGTCTTTTCCGGCACCCGCTTCATGAACGGGATTTCGCCATCTACCTGCGTGTAGGTGCGCTCTAGTTCTTCATAGAGTTCCCGTGCGATTTCCTCGGGTTCTTTGCCCTCCACTTCAATCCCTACGCTGCGGGCGACAGCCTCCAGCTTGATGTGGTCCTTGACCTTGTAATCTGGAATATTGCCGCTTATCACCTCCCTGAAAACATCCAGCATGGACATCCCGTGGTCCGTGTGCGCGGCCGCGCCGGAAGCCACCATGCGCGCAAAATTTCGGGCCATGATCGTATCAATGGTTGCCCCGCAGACCCCCACCTTGCTGTATGGATCTTTTGCGTTAAGGCGGCATGGCCCCATGGAGCAGTGCTTGCAGCATGCGGAATCCGCACCGATCGGGCACGCTTTCATGCTGGCGGCGCGATCAAAGGCCGTTTCCACGCCATCTTTTCTGGCTTTGTCCAGCATTTGGGCAGTCGCATCACAAATGGTGACGTCTTTTAAATCCAAAACCTTTTTTTCCTTTTTTTCCTTGCCTGCATCCCTGGATTTCTCTGGCATATATCCTCCTGTTATTTGCTGTTATGGTTGGCTTGAATCATCCGCTCCATAGTGAAGTCCGGATGAGGTTTATTTTAATGATACATTAATCAAACTTCATGCCACAATGTAGTATAAGACTCACCACCAAAAATTCAAGCCGAAATCTTCAAAAATCGCGTCATTGTTTATTTTTTGAATAAATGGGTTGTTTGCCTGCAAACCTCTTTGATCATGTCGGCATAATATTGAATCATATATTTGAAACATTTATGTATCAAATATAGTTTAAATGTTTCAATAACTCATCCAAAGCTGCAAAGAGGTGCCGAAAAAAATCATACATCGGGCAGCCGGATAAGCATAATAAACCTAATCCCATGCAGCCTGTTTGGCAAACCGGCATATTAAAAAGCCTGGGTCCCGGGCAAACGGGGCCGGGGAAATACTTAGCGCATAAATACCCCGCGGCCGCGGAGAGCTTTTTTCATGATTTGGCATGAGCTGTGCATCATTTCGGAATACAGATGTTTGCGTAAACAGATATCAATATTAGTCTAAGGGGAAAGGGGAGGGACTTATGATGATGCAAATTGATGAGCTTAAACAGCAGAAAAACCTGATCTATTCAATAGATTGGGATATGACTCCGGAGGAAGCAGTTACTTTGTACCTGGAATGGGGCAATAACTGGGCTCACGGCTACGTCATCCGATCAAAGGATGATTTTTCCAATTATTTCGTCGTATATGCATGGGATGCGGAACCGGTTATATATCTGATCCGGCGAAACTCAGAAGGGGCTGAAGAGCTTGCCGAGATTGGGATGCCGGCGGATGTAAAAGAGTGGTTTCTGGACTCTATCGGCCACAACAAAGGCGTATATGCGATAGACGGCCGCGTTAAGCAATGGCTGCAGGAAGAGCTGTACGAAAATTAAAAACAGCTTCGGCAAATATTTCAGCAGGATTTAGATTATGACCGAAGAGAAGACATATACGGCATATAATCGCCTGATTAATCAAAAAAGCCCCTACCTGATCCAGCATGCGCATCAGCCGGTAAACTGGTATGCATGGGGCGAAGAGGCCTTTGCACGGGCCCATAATGAGGATAAGCCCTTGCTGGTCTCCATTGGATATTCAACCTGCCACTGGTGCCATGTAATGGCTGAAGAGTCCTTTGATGACCCGGAAATTGCGGAACTTATGAACCGGTATTTCGTGTGTATCAAGGTGGATCGTGAGGAGCGTCCGGATATCGACGCCCTATTTATCACAGCGGTTTCATCATTGACCGGATCGGCGGGGTGGCCCCTGAATGTGTTTTTAACCCCTGAGGCAAAGCCCTTCTACGGCGGCACCTATTTTCCGCCGCAGTCCAGGCGGTATATGCCGGGCTGGCCGGATATTTTATCCCAGGTTTATAAGGCCTGGACGGATCCGGAGCAGCGGAAAAAAATGGAAGACTCGGCGGATGCCATTGCCCGGCGTTTGAAGCATCATTTGTCGGATCCGCCCGCTAAAGGCAGCGAGGCCGATATCTCCCTGGATATGGTAAAGGATGCGGCAAAGGCGTTTGCTGAAGATTATGATCCGAAAAACGGGGGATTCGGCAATGCCCCGAAATTTCCCATGCCGCCGATTTTAGAGTTTTTGCTCACCTTTAATAGTTTATTCAGAGAGAATACCCAGAATGAGAAGCTTAATGAAAAGTCCCTTGCCATGGTCAAATCAAGCCTGGATGCCATGGCCTACGGCGGCATTTATGATCACCTGGGCGGCGGCTTTCATCGATATGCTACAGATGCCCAATGGCATGTGCCGCATTTCGAAAAGATGCTCTATGATAATGCCCAGCTGATATCCGTTTATACCAGCGCCTATCAGATAACCGGTGACGCGCTTTATGCTGATGTTGCAAGGCAGAGCATCGATTATGTGCTGCGGGAAATGTCCCATCCGGACGGCGGCTTTTATTCTGCCGAGGATGCGGACAGTGTGCCGCCGGATGCAGACGGCGTAAATCCGGCCAAGCGCGAGGGCGCCTTTTATGTTTGGCCGTATCAAGAGATCCGAAAGATTCTGGAAAACAGCATGAATAGACAGGCGGCAGCTCTTTTCTGCCATCTGTTTGATATTCGGGAAGACGGCAATGTGAACCAGGATCCGTTCGGTGAATTCAAGGGCAGAAACGTCCTTCATCAAATCCGTTCCATAAAAGAGGGAGCGGAACATATGGGAATAAGCGAGGCTGAGGCCCGGCAGGTGATGGCTGAGGCCAGGCAGCGGCTGTTTCAGGATCGCTTAAACCGGCCGCGGCCGCATCTGGATGACAAGATACTCACCGCCTGGAACGGGCTTATGATCTCCGCCCTGGCGCGGGCGGCAACGGTTTTTGATTCGCCGGAATATCTGGCAGCCGCAGAAAAATCCGTTAATTTCATCTATAAGAATATGTATGCCCCGGCCTCCGGGCAGCTTTACCGCCGCTGGCGGGAAGGGGAGGCCGGAATCAAGGCGCTGGCTGATGACTATGCATTTTTAATCAATGGGCTGATTGATTTTTATGAAGCCGGCGCCCAGCCCTGGATTTTGGAATGGGCAACAGGGCTCATGCATCGGTTTTTATCCGACTTCGTGGACACCTCTACCGGGTTGGTCTACTTAACCCCCCAATCCTATGATCCGCATCTCGCCTTTCAGGTGAAGGATATCATCGACAATGTGACCCCGTCGGCCGCATCAGCGGCCGCCCTTGGACTGTTAAGATTGTCTCGGATGACCGGAAGCCGAATATTTGAGACAGCAGTTGAAAATATTTTCCGGCATGCCGGTGGGGAAATCAGCCGTTTCCCGAAAATGGCGCCCTATCTGCTGGTGGCGGTTATGGTATACATGTCCGATAATTCATATAATCCATGAAACAGTTCTGTTTCTGCTATTTTTACCTGAAAAATTGCGTTGAGCGTTTGAAACAGCGTTTAAACATATTATCATAATTAAAAGGAGGATTTGAGGCATGTCAAAAAAAGATCGGTACAAAGTCCAAACTACATGTCCCCAATGCGGCTGCAGCGCGGTTTCCCATCTGAGCCGCGAAGAGATGTTGGAACGATTCGGCGATGTGCCGAATGTCGAGATGGAATGCACTGAATGCATGAAAAAATATACGGCGGAAATGAAGGATGCCTGCCCGGAGTGGGATCAGGAATGTAAGATGAAGGGATCGTGAGAGCACATCAGAGTGGCATCTGTTTTGCATTACGTTAAACAGATACCGACGCGTTTGTTAACCGAAACAGAAAAATGAAGAAGAAGGGGGAAATTATGGACGTAAGGGATTTTTGCAATGGTATGGAAGCAGAGCTGACGGCATGGAAAGCCAAGCTGTTCGACGTGGTATCCCGGGCTGATCAGTTAGGCACGGGGGAAAAAGAAAAGGTTTGGGCCAATTTCAATGACATGAAAATGATCATTCAGGATTTGGAAGATAAAGTTGCTGAGTTAAAACATGAGTGTCCGTCTGAATGGAGCCCGCAGAAGAAAGAAATCGAGGATGCGCATGTGGATATGCGGAGCAAATACAGCGATACGCTCGATTATATCGGCCAGGCAGCCCCGTATTCCGTACCCGGTTAATGGGTTGGCGAATGGATTAATAGAGTAAAGAGCTTTCAAAAAAACGGCCTTCGGGCCGTTTTTTTTTGGAATTCAGGAATAATATCTTTTGAGTTTTTCCGGGGGCACTCCCAGGTAGTAGGCGCTTGACAGCAGCCAGTTTCTCAGGGTGCAGGCAAGTACCCCCTCTTTTTCCCAGCGCCTGGCGGATGTATGAACTTTTTGCCGAATAATTTTGATTTTGCTGCCGGATTCCTTGATCCGCTGCATCAGATTAATATCTTCCATGATCGCAAGAGACTGGTATCCCCCCAGTTTCCGGAACAGCGGGTGCTTGATAAAAATCGCCTGGTCCCCATAGGGTATCCGGGTCAGGTGCGAACGCCAGGATGCCATCCGTTCAATTATCCGAAACGCGGGGCCCGGGGCATCAATTCCCAGTTCGAACGCACCGGCGGCGATATTTCGATCTTTGACTGCCTGGCGAATCCGCGCAAGGGCACCTTCGGGCAGTCGTGTGTCTGCATGGAGGAATAAAAGGATTTCTCCTTGTGCAATATTTGCGCCGGCATTCATCTGGCGGCCGCGGCCTTTAGGAGCGGCAAGGGTTTTTATCGCGGGGTGTCCGCTTATTCCCCGGATGGTTGTTTTTTGCGGATCACCGTCCACCACAATGATTTCCGCCGCGGCATCATCATTTAGCTTTCTTAGCGTATCAAGCGTCTCACAAATAGTCTTTTCTTCTTGAAACACCGGGATGATAATGGATATGTCGGGCGTTTTCATAGCGGGGCTCTGGCATTGACATGCGATAACCCCAGTTCATTTATGAACCGGGTGGTTTCGGCTGCTGCATGGCTGCTGGCATTTTTTTGCCGCTGGATAAAATCCATTAGATCCGCATACGTGTCAATATCCCACCACCGGGCCAAATAATGAGCAGAGGTATTATTGACTTCAAATATTTGCGCAGTGTCGGAAAATACATGCTCAGTGCCCCACGCAATATCCGTGAACACGCCGGGGACAAATCCTTCCCGGTTGAAGCCAAGCAGGTAATAGCCGCCGTCATGGCTTGGGCCGAGGACGGCTTCATTGATTAAAAGCGCATTAAATGCCTCGTGGATAAAAGCGGCCGGCAGGTCCGGAAAATCCGCGCCTATAAGCACGACCCGGCTGAAATGATTTGAAAACGCATGCTTGAAAGCAGCCGCCATCCGTGCGCCCAAGCCCCCCTCCGCCTGGGGGACAAACTCATAGGCGCTGCCCAGCCATTGTTTCATTTGAAGTTCTGCATCAGAAGGCGTAAAATGCACATGAATTGAATAATCGGTTTTGCCAAGCATCTGCAGAAGGTCAGAAACAAACGCCCGGTACAGGCCGGCTGCCGTTTTGGAACCGATATCCGCCGCAAGCCGGGTCTTGACCTGCCCTTCCACCGGGGCTTTGGCAAGGACAATGACGCATTCTTTCGGAGTTTGCATATAGATTTGCTTTTCTGCCAAGGGCCTTTTATTATATAGTAGTAGATTAATTCTTAACATTACGACAAGTTAATTCCAATACAAGGGAGCCGGCCATAAATTTCGCTGAATTGCCGGCAACTCGGAGAAAGGAGCGTTTTGAATGGAGTTTCGGGATGTTGTCTACGGTCGGCGGGCCGTGAATTTTTTTGATCCGGACAAGGATGTGCCGGCGGAGCTTTTGCGGGAAATGGTTGAATTGGCTGCTCAGGCGCCCTCGGGCTTTAATCTGCAGCCGTGGAGCTTGATGGTGCTCCGGGATAAAGATGAAAAGCTGCGGCTTCAGCAGCATGCATGGAACCAGCCCAAGGTCAGTGAGGCTCCGGTGACTTTGATCGTCCTGGCTGATACCGCCGGTTGGAAGCCGGGGCATCCGTTTGTTGAAAAAAATTTCAGCGAGCTGGTAAAGGCCGGCTTGATGGGCGAAGAACAGCGCGGATGGTTTGACGGGGTCTGTGAATCGATTTACGGCGCCTCAGATGCCCGGCAGGTGGCCTATGCGTGCAAGAATACCGGATTTTTTGCCATGGCCCTGATGTTGGCCGCCAAAAGTTTGGGGCTTGACACCCACCCCATGGATGGTTTTGATATGGACAAGGTCCACCAGGAATTCAATATACCGGAAAATTATTGGATTCCGCTGTTGATGGCGGTGGGATATTTCCGGTCGGACAAGACCCTGATACCGCCGAAATGGCGGAAATCCTATGATGAAATTGTGGTTTCATTCGAATAAACTGTTAAACGACAAGGAGTAGCGCACAATGACGACACCGGATGTTTATATTTACACGTTAAGCACGTGCAGCCACTGCAAATCGACAAAGAAATTTCTTAATGAATGCAATGTGGAATATGACTTTGTGGATGTGGATCTGCTGGACAGCGAGGAAAGAAAGGCGATTCTTGAGGATGTCAAAAAGTTAAATCCCAAGTGCTCGTTTCCGACCATAAAAATCGGCGATCAGGTTGTCGTCGGGTTCAAGGAAAAACAAATCAAGGAGGCGCTCGGTTTATCATGAATGCAGAACAGCTATACGAACAGTTGAGAAAAGTCCAGGAGCCCAAGGGCTATTATTTTAACAAGGACACAGACCTTGTCATGGATCTGCTGAACTCGCTTCTGGTCAACAAGGAGAGATACGGATACATGGTCTGCCCATGCCGGCTGGCCGCCGGGGATAAGGAAAAGGACAAGGACATCATGTGCCCCTGCGTCTACCGTGAACCGGATGTCAAGGAATACGGCTCCTGCTACTGCGGTTTGTATGTATCCAGGGAGTGGAACGAGGATAAAATTCCGCATGAATATGTGCCGGAGCGGCGTCCGCCGGAAAAGTTCGAGTTTTAAAGGTCGGCCACCGTGGAAGATGTAATGCCGCTGCAGGCAAGCATTGATATCGGTGACAGCGAGATCGGTTATCTTTACTACCCGGGCGAGGGCGAGCCCCTGGTCATGCTGCATGCCACGGGCTTTAATCCCTGGCTCTGGCATCCCATTGCCCGGGCGTTGAGTGATAAATATCAAATTTACTGCCCGTATTTCTGCGATCATCGGGAGACAGACCCGGAGCAGGGCGGATTCAGCTGGCTGCTGCTGGCCGAGGATCTGGCGAAATTTTTAAATGCGCTGAGCCTGGATTCCCCTTACCTCGTGGGCCATTCCATGGGCGGGGCGGTGATTGCGCTGGGCTGCGGCAAATTGGGTATCAACGCCCGCCGCATAATTTTGATTGAACCGATCTTTCTGCCCCGGGAGTTCTACAATATTGAGATCCGGGTGGATGAGCATCCTCTGGCCGGTAAGTCCATCAAGCGCAGAAACGGATGGGAGGATACCGGAGAGGCAAGGCAATACCTGCGATCCAAGCCGCTTTTTCAGAACTGGACCGATGAAATGCTGGATCTCTATGTCCGGTATGGCATGACAGACTCGGATAGGGGCGGTCTTGAGCTGGCCTGCCACCCGCGACGGGAGGCGGCGCTTTTCATGGGCGGCATGAGCCACAATCCCTGGCCGGTGATGCCGCACGTCATCTGCCCGGTGCTGGTGCTGGAGGGCGAGCATACGGAAAACAAGGGTATAATCGATTTTCAAAAGGCGGCGGCCATGTTTGCAAACGGCACCTACCAGCTGGTGGAAGACGCGGGCCATTTAATCCCTATGGAAAAACCGGAGGTCATCCTCTCGATGATTCGGGTTTTTTTTGATTCTGATGAAGTTAGGGTGCCGCCAGTCTCAAACTAGTTCGCTGTTTCCTTTAATACTTGTCTTTAGGCGAGGGAGGGTGAATAGATTTTACAATGCCGGCAAGGAGGCGGTATGGAAGGTAAAAGAGTTCGCGAAACACGGGTCGTCATGTCCCAGGTAATGCAGCCGTCGGATGCCAATCCGGCCGGCAATGTCCATGGTGGTACCATTATGAAATTAGTAGATACAGCGGCCGGCGCCGTGGCGGTTCGTCATTGCCGTGGCAATTCAGTAACCGCATCGGTTGACCGTATTGATTTTCACAATCCGGCATATATCGGCGATCTGCTGGTCATTAAATCCAGCATGAACATGGTGGGCCGAACGTCCATGGAGATCGGCGCCCGGGTGGAGACGGAGCGGCTGCTGACCGGTGAGCGCTATCATATCGCCTCTGCCTATCTGACTTATGTGGCGCTGGATGAAAATTTGGAGCCAACGCCCGCACCGCCGCTGACAACCGAAACCGAAGCGGAAAAGCGCAGAAACCGTGAGGCCCAGGCCCGCCGCAAAACCCGGCTTAGGGAAAAACATGAGGAAAAAACCTATCAGGATGAACTCTGCCACTGATGTCTGCCCATGGTAATCAAAAAACTTTAAATGTGCCATTCAGCGGCGCTTACTGGGTAATTCCCGATTCGTTTCTGGCCGGCTGCCACCCCTGCTTCTATGCCGCAGATGATTGCACAGAGCTTCTGTCCCGAATCGTTGATTCCGGGATCCGCCATTTTATTGATCTGACCGAATCCGAAGAGTGGATTCCGGGCATGAGCGTATTGGCGGATTATTCATCCAAGCTCACCGAAATATCCGAGGTATTAAATTTAGAGATTCGGTATTCCCGAAAGCCCATCATCGATCGGTCCATACCCATGCGAAACGGCATGGTCCGGATCCTTGATCTTATTGATGAGTCTGTCGAAAACGGCCTCCCGGTTTATGTGCACTGTATGGGCGGCATCGGCAGAACGGGGACGGTGGTGGGCTGTTATCTGGCCCGGCATGGTTATGCCGCCGGGTATGATGCGATTAATCGTATTGCGGAATTAAGAAACCAGATCGATTTTATCGACCTGCCGTCCCCGGAAAGCCGGCCGCAGGTTGAGATGGTCGTATCATGGCAAAAAGGCGAGTAAAAAAGGAGGGCGTAATGGAAGCGATAAACATGGTTTATATGACCGCCGGCAGCAAGGATGAAGCCTTTGCCCTGGGCAAGGAACTGGTGGCCAATAAACTGGCGGCCTGCGTAAATGTCATCGACAACATGCAGTCAATTTTTGAATGGGAGGGCGAAGTCAAGCATGATACAGAAGTCGTGCTGATCGCCAAAACCACTGCCGCCCGCACTCCGGAACTGATTGAAATGGTTCAGAACAAGCACAGCTACGACTGCCCCTGCGTGGTCTGTCTGCCGGTCAGCAACGGCAATCCGGAATTCCTTGAATGGATCGGCGATTCGGTCAACCCGGCTTAAAGGCGGGCGCATCCAGCCTTTTAAGTAACTTCACGGATTTTAGGTTTTGGGTATTAGGTATTAGGTTAATGAAATCAAGAATTTATGGTCGGCCCGGTGGCCGACCCTACGATGAATCGGGTTTTTCCCCATTCGTAGGGCGGGCCACCGGGCCCGCCTGAAAAATAGTATGAATCACTATGGCGGATAAGCGACAGCGCATCCGCCAAATGTTTCGAATTCAGTGTTCAGGCTTACAAGAATTTTGGCTCACTCGCATAATATTTCCTGAAACCTGAAACCTGAAACCTGAAACCTGAAACCTCAGTGCCTCAGTGCCTTTTTTTACCAAAGCCACCAAAATTGATCTTGCCAAATTATAATGAAGATCCTATATTTAATATTTTGAGCTTATGCTTATATCATTAATTCCATGTTTTTTATAAAAGATCGACCTTTGGCGGCCCAACAGGATTTTCAGGAGTCCGTCAAGTGGTGTGTTTAAAAGGAGGAAACAACTCATGTCAATGAATGCACTGATTATCGGTGCGGTTGCAGTCGGCTCCAAGGCGGCCTGCCGATTTAAGCGATTAAAACCGGATGCCAATGTCACCCTGATTGATGCGGATGAATATATTTCCTACGGGGGCTGCGGTATTCCGTATTATATTTCCGGGGATGTGAGCGATGAAAATCAGCTGCGTTCCACCAGCTTCCACATGGTACGGGATGAAAAATTCTTTAAAGAAGATAAAGGCGTTGATGCCATGCCCGGCACCCGGGCACTTAAAATTGACCGGGAGAACAAGACGGTCCGGATCCGCAAAAAGGACGGAACCGAATCGGACATGCCCTACGACAAACTTGTTTTAGGCACCGGCACCCGGCCGAAAAATCTGAATCTTCCCGGCCAGGGCTTAAAGAACATATACCGGGTCGGCAATCTCCATGACGCCATGCAGATAAAGGAGATGATCGTCTCCGGTCAGGCGGAAAAGGCGGTGGTGATCGGCGGCGGCTTTATCGGTCTGGAAATGGCGGAAGCCCTTTCAGATATGTGGGAGATTGAAACCTCGGTGGTGGAATACTGTGATCAGATCATGCCGGGGTTTGTCAGCGGCAACATGGCCAAAATGGCCCAGAACCGGATGGAAGAAAACGGGGTCACCTTTTATCTGTCTGAATCCGTAGAAGCCATCGAAGGAGAGGAAAAGGTTGAAGCGGTTAAGACCAACGAGCGGACGCTTGAGGCGGATCTGGTGATTATGGCCGTTGGCATTGAGCCCAATACCGATCTGGCCAAAGATGCCGGGCTTGAAGTGTCGCCCCAGGGATTTCTGGTGGTCAATGACCGGCTCCAAACCTCGGACCCGGATATTTACGCGGGCGGCGACTGCGTGCAGATTCCGCATTTAATTACCGGAACCCCCGGGTTTTTCCCGCTGGGTTCCATGGCTAACCGCGAAGGACGGGTCATCGGAACCAACATGGCAGGCGGTGACAAGCGCTTTCCGGGGGGTGTCGGCAGTTTCGTGGTTAAGATTTTTGACGGCGCCCTGGCCGGAGCCGGAATTACCATTGAAACCGCACTTAAAGAAGGCTTTGACGCGGGCAGCGTCCAGGTGGCCCAGTTTGATCGCGCGCATTTTTATCCGGAAAAGGAAATTATCTATTTGGAGCTGGTGTTTGATAAACAGACCCGGCGCGTTTTAGGCATCCAGGGATACGGCAGCGTGGAAAGCGGCATGTTCGCCCGGGTCAATGCCGTGGCGACCATCCTTCAATACAACCCCACGGTGGATGATATCAGCAATCTGGAATTGGCCTACTCCCCGCCGTTCGCCTCGGCCATGGATATTGTCAATGCGGTGGGCAATGCGGCGGAAAATTTTATTGAGGGCCGGTTCAAGCCGCTTAACCCGGATGAATTCACGGAATGCTGGCTGGATGGCAACAAAAACGGCTGCATGTTTCTGGACTGCCGGGCCAAGGCCGATGCTGAACCGTTTGAGGAGAAATACCCGGATGTCTGGAAGAGCATTCCCCATGATGAACTGCGCCGGCGGATGGATGAGGTCCCTAAGGACAAGAAGCTGATCCTGGTCTGCAATACCGGTGTGCGATCCTATGAAGCCCAGCTCGATCTGGCATCCGAGGGTATCGATGATACGGTGAGTGTCGCCCCCGGCATCGCCGGCCTCAAAGAGTGCGGCATGAAATTTTAAAGTTCATGCCCCCGGCTTCTGGGCCAGCAGGCAGGCCCAGCCGTGAAAATGGGGCCGGCCGTGGGAATGATCCGGCTCCACTGTCTCATGGTAGGTGATTACTGAAAAATCTTTAAAAACGGCTTTCAGTTCTTCTTTGGCAAAGTAATGGGCAATGCCGGCGGCCGTATCGCTTACATCAAAGAAGACCTGATCATCCCCGCCGCGTTTTTTTAGCTTGTAGCCGGGATCGGACACGGTAAACACATTGGCATACAGGATACCGCCCGGTTTAAGCGCTGATTTGATGCTGTTTATGGCTTGCCGCCGCAGATCGCCCTCCAGGTGGTCCAGAATGGTGGCGGCCACAATAATATCCGTCGAGGCCGGGGCCGGATCAATCTCGGCGATATCCGCCCTTTGCGCGGTTATCGGCAGGTTTTCCGCTGCCGCCATTTTTTCAAGCTTTTCAATACCGGCAGCGGATCGGTCCACGCCCAGCACGCGGCATCCCCTTTTTGCCAGGTAAAGAGCGTAACGCCCCTCGCCGCAGCCCAGATCGATGGCTGTCTGTCCGGATAGGTCCTTGTTTTGAAAATACTCAGAGAATTCCGGCCTCACGTCCAGGCCGTAGTAGCAGTCCCTGCCACTGTATACCGAGTTGAAGGTCCGTTTCCGCATGGAATCCATATTTGATTTCCCCTGATCCTGTGTTATGAATCGCATTAAATTTAAAACATAACACAATATGGCGCTTTTTGCTACCACGACTATTAAATACTCAGGGCTAATTTGTTCTGTATCCAAATCGAAATCGCTATCGGAATCGGGATCG
>JBKHAE010000088.1:0-14732 GCA_046543065.1 Desulfobacterales bacterium
TAATATTTTCAAGCAGTTACGTCTCCATCAAGTGATGGAACTGTCCAACTTCAGTATAGCACAAATCATGAAAAATGCCCTTTACATGCAAAAGCCTGAATAGAGTGGTTGTTGGCTCGTAATTTGGCCGAAGAAAAAAATTGAAACATACCTGTTATTTTCTCAAACTTTCAAATTGAAAAGGGGAAAACTGATGCGAAGCATTACTTTCGAAATTAAAGGCTCACCGTCCCTCAGAATCGCTGCTTCTGAAAGGGAGGATGGAAGCATACTTTTTGATTTGCTGACAGTTGGCGACAAAAAGGGCGATATCCAAGGCCTATTTTTTAACCTTACCGACAACTCAATTATTGATAGCCTCGGTATCAGCGGGGCGGATGTGACAGGGGTAGACTTTGACAATGCAGGAAATTTCAAGGATGGGAATAACATTAAGGGAGTTGCTAACGGACTTGAAAGTTATGATGTTGGTATAGATTTTGGCACTCCAGGTCGAGGGAGAGACTTGATTGATCAGACAACCTTCATAATGTCAAGCACAAACGGAAGTAATCTGACGCTTGACCTTATTTCACAGGTTGAATTTGCTGTACGTACAACCAGTACCGGACAGAAGCTATCAGCAATTGCTCCATCAGCACCAGATGCGGTTAATGATATCATAGCGGCTGACGAAGATATTGCTGTAAATCAGGATTCACCAAACAGTAACCTTCTTGCAAATGATACGGATAAAGATGGGGATAGATTGACCATTGTTGATGTGAATGGCGACGAGGCGCTGGTCGGAAGCCATTTTACCCTTACGACTGGCGGCATTCTGAAGGTCAATGGCGATGGAATGTTTGACTTTGATCCAGACGGTCAATATGAAGACCTGGCTGTGGGTGAAACCCGCTCAGATACTTTCACCTACAGAATTACTGACGAACTCAGCGATCCAAACAACCAAGGCTTTGACACGGCAACCGTGGAGATTCTGGTTGAAGGAAGAAATGACCAACCGGTCGCCGAAAACATTACAGCGAATATCGGGGAGGATGATTCGTCTTTTCAAGGCGCTTTCGTTGCCACAGATGTTGACGCCACCGATGTGCTTTCCTTTGAGATACTAGGTCAACCCGAGGATAATTTTGGCAATCAGTACGGTGCAGCTGTTAATAATGGGGATGGCACCTTTACCTTCAGCCCTTTAGACAACTTCCAATTTCTGGAAGAAGGAGAGACCCGTGACGTTACTTTCGATTATGTTGCCATTGACGACAGTGGAGCTGAAAATGCAACAAGCGACCCAAAATCTGTGACCGTTACCGTTGAGGGCGCCTATGATGCACCCGTTTCCTTAATCAATGATGTGGTTTTTGAGACTCAGGATCAAAGCATGTGGGCAAGCGGTGATGCCTTTGTTATGGAGCCTGATTTGCCGTTCTTAGGCCTTGAATGGGATGAATGGGGAACATTTACAATCATTGAAAGCATGACGATTATTGAGGGTATTGATTGGTTAGGCATCCCCTCTCTTGACATCCCAGAGATAGGTCTAAGCGGCTGGACCAAGGGTAAAGTTGGTCTGCAACCCTACTTCTCAATGACCAGTGGCGATGTTGATAGTCGATTGCCCATGGAAATCGGTTTCACAATGCCCAAACAGGTAGAGCAGGGGGAGAGCTTCACGATTGAAACCGATTATTCGCTTGATAGCGGCGCAACCTTTAATACAGCCAGTCCTAATGTTTCCCTGGCACTTGACTTGATCTTTGAACTTGAAGCTGGCCTGTCATTTGATGTCGGTAGTGACAAATATAATTTCGGTGATTTTGATATAGATGAAACAATCGAAATGTTTGATTTTTCCGCTGAAGACGTGAGTTATACGAATGAATTTATTGGAAAGTCTGAAGCGGAACTGGGAAAAATTAGTGTTGGGCTCCCTGAAATTAATACGGAAGGCACGCCTGACCCGGACAACCCTGATACAACCCTACTCAGTGAAGGAGAGGATAGTATAATGGAGCTCGCTTTAGATGTGGATGGGATACTCTCAGAGGCTCTGTTCTATTCGTCAGGGGTACCAATACCGCTTGAAGGCTCTTTTGAGGAGGGTCTATCAGTCGCAGGTTTTGATATCGCCACTGCTTATGCAAATTATAATATTTTTGATATAGAAATGGTCGGCGATCTAAAAGCTGTTCAGGATTTTTCCCTAAACATCGAAGATCTGCCTTTAAAAATGACATTAGAGGATGAATCGATAGTGGAGGGATTTACGGTGGGGGATGAGGTTGCATTAAATGCACCGATATTTGAGGAATTTGATGTGGACAAGGATGGCGATGGCGATGGCCTGCTGGACTATGATGTTGCAATCGATATGGAAGCCATATTTAATAATTTGACCTCATTAGGCTTTGACTTGAGCTTGGATATGGAAGCTCTCTCAGGGAGCGCCGGTGTCAGCTCAGAGTTATTTTCTGGTGGAATAAGTTTCGGTCCCGTTTGGGAGGATTCCTTCGAGTTATTCTCGACGGATAATTTTGCCACACTTTTTGACAGTGACCCAGAAGGAATTGAACTGCTAGGGTTCAATCAAGAAACTTTCAGCGGCCAGTTTGACATAGCATAGTGTATCAGGGGCCGGCGTGGCTGCCAGGATAACCATGTGAGAGATAGAACCAGGGAGCATCTTGGCGATGGGATTAAAGAAACCGGGGCTTTTATTTTTGAAAGTCCCGGTCGGTGATGTTCTATACGTAGCGCCACATATTATTGCGAACAAGAAATTTTAATAAAAAACAGGTTATGACTGATTTTTGTTATCTGCCAGGAGCAAAATCTTTCTTAAGCTCAAGCAATTATATAATCCAAAAAGCTTCCACTTTCCAATTATTGCCCCCAAATTTCACAACCGAAAGTAAGGACAGTGCGTATCGACTCTTTCAAAATAAGCAGTACAAGATCTTGGATCTACCCGGCATTTTTTCTATACCGCAACCTTTGAGCCCAAAAGCTCTAAAAACTTTTTTATCCATTCCGGATGCGCGGGCCATGCCGCGGCTGTTACTAAATTGCCGTCAACATACGCATTGGTAAGGGTTCATTGGGTTCCCCCATTTGCCGCCAGCCATTTCCACGTCCGGTTTAACCGCTGGTTTCATTGTTATCGTTAGCCTTTTTATTATCATCCGCAATAATGTTAACCGTGAAACTGGAAACCGTCTGGCGTCCTGCCGCCCCCGGTCCTCGTTTATTAACTGCCGATTTCCTTTATGTATATCGCCCCCAGGGGACAGGCCTCAATGCATTCCCAGCAGCCCTGGCACAGGTCATGAAATATCATGGGCGGCTCAAAAGGGCCGTCCATCTGCTTGATCACTTTATGGGGGCAGACGGCCACCGGCGCACAAATTCCGTTTTCCGGGTCACATTGCCGGGGATCGCAACTTTCAAAGTCCACCATGGCAAAGGTCTTTTTTCCCTGTGGGCCCATATTTTCTCCTTTAAAGCGTTTTGTTTGAAAAATCCTGACTGATATTGCAGGCTTGGTCAAAGTGGAAAGTCTCGGGATTATTTGCCCCTTGCCTTCCTGATTTTTCGCGCATATTCTGATTATTCCGTTTTGAAGTTTTTCAAAATTTTGTATAAATACGAAACTGTTTTCAGGCCGGTGAATTTGAAATATTTTGGATTTTTATTTTAAAAGGTGTGGGCATGGATCTCACAGGGTATCGGATAAGAATTACCAATGCGGCTAACTGCCCGGCTTTTAAAGCCGATGAGATTTTGAATTTTTCCGCTCATTCGTTGGTGCTGCCAATGGAGACCCATTTGTGTCTCGGGTTTGTGGAAAACTTGTCATCCGTTTTGCCGGAAACTGCCAATGTCAGTGCGCTGGCTTTTGAATTTAACTGCAGCGGCGACAGCATCGGCAAGTCCTGCGGTTTAACCTATCTTATTGAGAAGTCGGATATTGAAACAAAAATTTTCGCCGGGGCCATGCCGGGTAAAAATATTGAAGCCATATCCCGTCTGCTTCTGAATTTACCCATGTTTCGGTCTTTTGACAAATACAGCATAACCCGCTTTTTGTCATACTTTCAAGTGGAGCATATCTATGACCTGGGGTTTAAGTCCTATCGCATCGGGGATATTTTTATTAAAAAGGGCGAACCGGGCAGAAATCTCTATATCATTATTGCCGGCCGGGCGGAAGTTATTGATGAAGAGGGCAACTCCATCGCATTTCTCGCCAACGGCGAAGTGTTCGGGGAAATGAGTCTGATCAGCGGAAACCCGATCAGCGCAACGGTTCGCGCTGCCGCCCCAACAACGGTGATTCGCCTGTCAAGCAGGGATTTTACCCGCATACTGCCGAAATTTCCGGCCCTGCAAACCTATTTTGCCCGATTGCTCACCCAGCGGCTAAGCCAAAGCAACACTGAACGGGCAAGGGATCTGTCAGCTGTCATGGCGGGTGATTTAAGCGAGATGCCGCCAGAAGATGTGATGCAGACGATGCATATTAATCAGAAAACCGGTGTGCTCAATTTCTGGATGGGAGGCGTTAACGCCAGGGTCTTTTTCAATCAGGGGGAAATCATTCAGGCCGAATATGGCCGGGAAACCGGAAGGCATGTAATCGCAAAAATTTGTCAAAACCGGGCCGGCAAATTTAACTTTTCCCCGAAACTTCCGCCAGAGGCGGAAAAAATGGAGGCTTTGGGCAGCTTTATGGCTATTCTGATAAGCGCCCTAAAGGATATCGATGATCATCAAAACAGGATTTCAACCCAATGAGCGGCTTTTTAATGCTCCCCGTCAGCCAGACCCGGCGCCTTTTCATCGTCTAAATTCAATTTATGCGCGGTAAAGGCCGCTGCTGCCGTTGAAAAAAGCCCCAGGGCATTGGGCCAGGGGAATGCGGGGCTGTCCGATCCGGTGAGGATAATGCCGGAAATGAGCAGAATGCCGGTAACGGGAATAAGGATGCGCTCTTTCATTTGATTTTTTCCCTCCTGAAGCAAATGCTTTAAATTTTTGCCTTAAGCGATATTTTTTGCAAAATTTATTGCATTATGCTATCAAAGTCAAGAAGAATCAAAGCAATTATTGCTTTTTGAAATAATTTAAGGTTTTGAATGTGGCTGATTTTTATGTATTATCAATAAAAAAAGGAGAGTTATAAAATTCGCCCGGACAAAGAAATATTTTTTCAAAAAGCGCTAAATTATTTGCTTGAGCGAAAAGGGCGGGGTTCGCAAACCGAAGTCGCCATTGAGGCGGGCATCTCGCAGTCCTATCTCAATCAGATCAAGACGGGTTCCCGGATCGGCAGCGTTAAAACCCTGCATTTGATTGCCGGTGCGCTGGGTACGAGCTATGAGGACATGCTGAGGCTGGGCGAGAGTATTTTTTTGTCGGATACGCCTCCGGAATCCGCGCCGCACCAGCCCACTTTCGCTCGGTCCGGGCGGGAGGGGCCGCCAAAACCCTTCAACCAACAGGGGGATTTTGATTTTGTGCCCATGGCCGAGGCCAAGCTGAATGCCGGGGGCGGCCATGTGGTGATATCAGAGCAGTACGGCGAACTCTATGCCTTTAGAAAGGACTGGCTCAGGCAGGTGGCGACGGCTTCGCACAGCATCGTGTTGATGATGGTCGAGGGCGAGAGTATGACGCCCACCATTTCAGACGGGGACACGGTCATGATCGATATGGGCCGCACCCGTATCAAGTCCGGCAGTATTTTTGCCATTGGCATTGAAGACACCATTATTATCAAGCGTCTGGAATACCTGGTAGACGGCAGAATCCGCATTATCAGCGACAACCGCCAGGAATACGCCCCCTATGAGGCGGACAGCAAAGAAATCCGCATTATCGGCGAGGTTATCTGGTGTGCCAAGCAGTTTATTAAGACCTGAATTGAGCATATGAAAAATGGCATTGTCTTGTTTTGCGGTTCGGGTTTTGCTAATTTACCGGGAAAATTTTGGGAGGTAGCCTTTTAAACCGATGAACAATTCGGATTCCGAACAAAAGCAGACCCTGAGGCGCTCGGATGCGTTTCTGCAGAAATTGATCCAGAGCGCGGTGGATGGCGTGATTGCTGCGAACATGAAGGGAAGCATCATAATTTTTAATGATGCGGCCTCTGAGATCAGCGGATATACCGGCAGGGAAGTGTTCACGGAGATTAATATCCGGGATGTCTATCCGGGCGACGGGGCGCGGGAGGTGATGAAAAAGCTCCGCTCCGAGGATTACGGCGGGGTCGGCAAGCTCAAATCCTGCAAAGTCGATGTCAAGCGCAAAGACGGCGAAATTATACCGATTCTCCTTAATGCGGCCATCATCTACGAGGATCAGCAGGAGGTGGCAACCATCGGGTTTTTTCATGATCTGCGGGAGGAGCTAAGAATCCGCGATGAACTGGAGAAAACCCAGGTGCAGCTTCTTCAGGCGGAGATCAGGGCTTCGCAAAGCCGGGAGCGGGCCATTATCGATGCTTTTCCCTCGGGCGCCCTGGTGGTGGATGAAAAAGGCCAGGTGGTGCTGATGAATCCGGCCTTTAAGAAACATCTGGAACTGAATCCGGATACGCCGGCGGGTAAACCGATTGAGGAATATGTGGATAACCGGAATTTCTGCCGGTTTGTGCGGAGCATTCCGGAGCAGGCGGCGATTGATCCGGATGAAGCGCCCACCTGTGAATTCGGCCGCTCCCAGGATAAATATTTTCTGGCCAAGGGCCGGCCGGTCAGCGGCGAGCAGGAGGAAAATCTGGGGGCGGTGGTGATCCTTGTGGATATTACGGCCATCAAGCTCCTCGACCGCCTCAAATCCGAATTTGTGGCCAAAGTCTCCCATGAACTGAAATCCCCGCTCTCCACCATTCATGAGCAGTTGAGCATTGTACTGGAGGAGCTTACCGCCGAGCAGCAGAGTGACAACCAGCAGATCCTGTTCCGGGCCAGGGAGCGGACCAACAGCCTGATCTCCATGATCAGCGATCTGCTGGATATCTCCCGGATTGAGACCGGCCTGATCTCCGGGGAGGGCCATACCCCGAATCTTGCCCGGGTCTTGACCGAAACCGTGGATTTTTATCAGTCAAAGGCCAGGGACAAGGGGCATACGATGACCCTTGATCTGCCGGAAAAAGCGTTCCCGCCGGTGAAGGCCGATCCCATCGCCCTGCAGAGCATTTTTTCCAATTTGATCACCAATGCCATCAATTATACCCCGCAGGAGGGCCGCATTGAAGTACGGGCCGGATTTGCCGGGGAATTTATCTGTGTCGCCATCGCGGATAACGGCCTGGGGATTGCGCCGCAATATCTGGATAAGATTTTTGAACGCTTCTATCGGGTGCAGACCGAAAAAACCCGGATGATTCCGGGCACCGGCCTGGGGCTTGCCATTGCCAAGGAGATGCTGACCTCCATTGGCGGACATATTGAGGTCAGCAGCGAGCCCGAGAAGGGCAGCGTGTTTACGGTGTATCTGCCGATCGAGGAAGCGGCGGCGGAAGCTTAGGGGAAAGCCTGAAAGCGCATGCGGGGCTTATCAGTCCATCAGGCGGGTTATGGCCTCGGCGATCTGCTGTCCGGATGCCGGCTTTTCCAGGTAGTCGTCCGCCTCGGTGCACATGCTGTCATAATGGGAATAATTGGTGGGCGGGACATCGACATCTGCGGAAGTGACCCGGCTGCCCACACAGGTCAGCAGTATCACCGGGATATCGGAAAGTTCGGGGTCCTGTTTGAGCTCTTGGCAAACTTCATGGCCGTTTTTTTCCGGCATCATCACATCCAGCACAATGGCATCCGGCGGATGCTGCCGGATTTTTTCCATCCCCTCCACCCCGTTATAGGCGGCTTCGACATCAAAGCCGCTTTTTTTCAGATATCTCTGGACCACCATATTAAAATCCGGATCATCATCAATGACCAAAACCCTTTTTTTGTCCATATAAATCCCTTTCAGATAGGTTACGCTTGTTTTTTTCTTTTTTATAGCAGCCCGGGCGGGCGGGGATCAAGCTTGAAACGCAGGATTCTGGTTTGCATAAACGACGGCGGTGTTATAAGGAGAGATGGCAGATGATTGCCGAAAGCCATATATGATAAACAGCTATATTTAAGGACGAGCGGGCCGAATGATACAGCAGACCATTGTTTCCTGTGATGAGATCCAGTGCTTCATGGTAGCGGAGCACTTTTTCGAGTATTTCAGTGATGAGGCGGGGGTGACCACCTTTGACCGGGCGCTGCTGGATCTGGCCCGGCTCTATCCCGATGCGGTTCTGGTGGGAGCGATGGCGGTTTCCAAATACGTGCAGCCGCCGATTGAGCCGCGGGTCACCTTTGATATCGACGTGATTCTAAAGGAGCAGGATTTTGAAGATTTTTTAAACGATGAAATTCCTGAGGAGAAAAATCAAATCCTGAACAGCTATTTTGAAACCTCGGATTCGGTCAGCCACAGCATTAAACACAAGAAAACCCATATTTATGTGGATTTTCTCTCGGTTCAGAGCGAGCCGGTACGAAAAAAGCTCGTCCGGCATATTCTTGAAAACCCGGATGCGGCCACCAATCTTCTCTCCATGGATGAGCACCGGCTTTTGATTGCCAAACCGGAGCTGGTGATCGCCCTGAAGCTAAACCGCTATGCCAAGAACCCGGGATCTGAAAAAGGGCTGGCAGACCGGCTGGATATTGTCAAGATGATGAAGTCCTATTACGGGCAGACCGATCTTCTGGATCCGGATAAGATCCGGGCAATGAGCAACCGCCGGGAGGTGAAATGTCTGGATGAAATTTTAGAAGATGTAAACCGTGAAATGGGCGATATCTGATCATTGAGCTGCTCCCCGATTCCCAATTTACCTGAGAATGATGAATTTGTTGACCAATCCCGGCATGTTATTATATTTATTGGTTAGAGACATAATTAACATCCGTGTCAATGCGCATTTTAATCTCCGGGCGTGCGGGGTGGGTTATGGCGATGACAGGTGGCAATTTTTTCCGGTGCCGGCAGAGGCGGGGAGTACTTTATTTGGCGGGCGTGACGGTGTTTTTGGCTGCTTTCCTATCCGCCTGCGGGCCGATGAAAGCCTATGACGGGGCGGTGCTGGCGCCTGAAGAAATTTCCGTCATCCGGCCGGATACGGAAAAAGCCTTCACCCATGTGAGAATTTTAAGAATTAACGATTACCCGGTAAATCGGTTTGATTCCGGAGCAACGGTCATGCCCGGGGAGAATACGATTTTTGTCCAGGTTACCCTGGATTATCCCTATTTGCATGGTTTTTTCCATTTCTGCGAAACCCTTACCTTTGAAACTGCGCCGGGCCGAAGCTACACGGTTTACGGCCGGGTTTCCCCGCTGCTGGAAACAGGCTATATATGGGTGGAAACCGATTCCTCGCCCGGCGGCGTGGTGGCGGAAAGCCTTGCCACGCCCGCCCGGACAGATTCCTATCCCCATTGCAAGAAAACCGGATGATAGGGGAAAGGGGCTGCGAATGCCCAGAGCCGTTTAAATTATAAGGGTTTGACTAAACCCAGGCGGTGGTGTCCGGCATCACCGCATCCATTTTTTCGGATAGCTGATCAAATTCCTTTTGTAACTCACCCAGCTTGCTATCAATGGTTTTCTTCTGCGGCGACCAGTCCGCCGGGCATTCGTTGCGAAGCTGTTCCAGGTTTTTATTCAGCTCCGCCACAATGCCGTTTAGGCTGTCAAGCAACGGCTGAACTTTTCCTTTGTCTGTTTCTTTAAGTTTTTCGGTGGCCAGAATGGCATCATAAATGTTTGCCTTCCAGCCGGTTAACTGCTGATTAATTGTGTCACAGTAAGATTTTGCGTCCATAACTGGCTCCTTTCCGTTGCGGTCTGTTGGGTGGTTAATCTAGGAGTTAATATATATGCAGAATCTGGCCTGTCAAATGAGGCTTCCGGCCGTCCACACAGTAAATCCTCATTTTATCAGTTGAAAGGTAAGGCCTCGGATGCGTGATATTCTATATTGCCCGGATCTGGAATAAATGATAGATTATTTGACAAATGATATTTCAGATATGCAGAGAAAGGACGCTTATCATGAATAAACCGTTGGGGCTTATCATTTTCCTTATTTCCGTCGGCTGGCTGATGGCTGGCTGCACCTCCAAACTGGTCCGCATTGATTCTTCCCCGGCATTTGCGAATATTGAAATTAATGATGAGCATGTCGGTAAGACGCCGCTTTATTACCGGTTCAGGGACAACTGGTATCCCTGGCCGATAACAAAAACCGAGGATTATTCGGTGGTGGCGAAGCTGCCGGGTCATGAGACCTCAGTTAAGGTTTTTAAGGACACCCCGCCCGCCCTGGATATCAGCTATGTTCCCGATGAAGTGGTTTTCGAACTGGAAGCGGCGGGAGGCGATAAGGCATCGAAATGAAATGCTCAGGGCGACTGCTGCCTAAGTTACGAGAACGTCAAATTTGCCGCAATGGATGCGGCGGCTAATTTGTTTTATCTATTTTTCAGGCGGGCCCGGTGGCACCGCCCTACGCAGGGTATTCAATGCGTGGGCACGGCGGCAACGCCTACGCGGCAAAGCCGATATTTTGTAGGGTCGGCCACCGTGCCGACCTGACATGCTGAAATTGGCTGTTCGGCAATTTCGGTGCCATTGTTCTGGATAAATACGGAGGGAGCTATCAATGTCTGATGAGTGGAAGGAAGCATTAAGCTGCGCTCTGGAATGTAAGCGATGCGGTGCAACCCTGGAATCCGGAGCCAAACGGATACTTTCCGTATATGATCATCAGCCCATCTGCATGCCCTGCAAAAACGAGGAGGAGCGCCGTCCGGACTATGAGGCGGTGGCCCAGCAGGTGATCGGGCAGTGCATGGCCGAAACCGAAGTCATGTACGGCGATCCCGCGGGATACTGCTATTTTCATTTCTATCCCTTCAAGTGCTGATGCCTTTTTTTTGAACGGGTTTTACAGTAAATTTTTTGCAGCCGGAAGATATCGGCCCGGTCTTCCGGGAGCTGCTGCTTTCTGGGACGGATGAGGCTTACCCATAGGCTCTCCTTTTTGCAGAGGATCTGGGTCTCCTTGCCATGGTAGTGACAGGTATCCTTCGGGATAATGACCGCCCGGGATTTGCCCAGGCGCCTTAGGAGCCTGTCCAGCATATTGGGTTCAGGTACATTAACACTCATACGCCGTCCCGGATAATTTGATACGCCGTCCCATCAGAAGCTGTAGACCATTGTCAGCGCGGTTTCCGTGTCTGTTTTCTCTGTGTCCGCCGGTACGCTTGAGGTGTGTTCCAGTGTAAACGCCGCTTTCATGGAAAGGGCGCCGATAACCTGGGCTTTCACCGAAGATACGGATTTGGTGACGGTCTGATCCGCCCCGGTCTCCACGCCAAGCTCCTGCTTGAAGCTCGAATTCTGGGTGAGTTTGCTGGTAAACAGGGCATAGCCCCTGAGTATGGCTTCCTCTTCATCCCCGCCGCTATCCAGCTTATTGTAGCGATACCCAGGGCCGATCTCCATTTCCAGAAGCATGCGCTCGGTTTTAAATACCCGGCGGCCGTAGCCGGCTGAAACCGAGGTCTGGTAGTCATAGCCGGAAAACCGGTCGTCTTCATAGGTGCCGGTTAAAAAGGCGTAATTGTTTTCCGTGAACTTGTACCCGCTTTTGCCGGAAACCAGGTATTTTTCCGCAGACGTTTCCATCTCGGATTCACCGGCGTCGGTCTCGATTTCCTTAGCACTGTATAAGGCTTCAAAACGGCCGTTATGCCGCCAGCGGTCGGTTTCATAGGTTAAGTCGAATTTGGCGTTCAAGGACTCGGTCTCCGAGTTGCCGCTGGTCATTAAAAATCCGAGTTCGCCCTCGCCGTTCCAGGGGGATTCGGTCTGGGCAAGCAGGGGCAGCGGCAGTATGGACAGGATAAAGCACAGGATCACAAGGATTTTAAGTCTCATTCAGATAGCCTCCAGTGTTTAAAATATTTTCGGCAAATTCGTTACCCACTTAAGTTAGCCGGTTTTATCCCGATATGCAAGGTGGCAAGCCCCATTGTCAATCGGCGCCACCGGATGTCCTGAAATCCGGCGGACCGCATGAGGCCCGCAAATATTTCCGGTTCCGGAAACCGAAGGACCGAGGCCGGAAGATACCGGTAGGCCATGCGATTGTTTGTAAAAAAACCGCCCACAGCGGGCAGGATACGTTCAAAATAGGTGGCATAGATGGTTTTCAAAAGCTGCTGTCGGGGGGTGGCCAGTTCCAGGACCGCCAGTTGTCCGCCGGGTTTTAAATGCTTGTGAAACTGCCTGAGTGCGGCTTTTCGGTCCATGATATTGCGGATGCCAAAGGCGATGGTCACTGCGTCAAAGGACGCGGGCAAAAACGGCAAGGCCAGACTGTTGCCGGCGACCAGGCTGGTCTGTGCGTTTTCAGGCAGGGGCTGTATTTTGCGGCGGGCCACCGCCAGCATTTGCGGGGCAAAGTCAATACCCACCATTCGGCGGCCGGACTTTGATTGCCGGGCGAGTTCAATCAATACGTCCCCTGTGCCGCAGGCGGCATCCAGAATATATCCCCCGTCCGGTATGGACAGCGCCTGTACCATCTCCCGCCGCCAGTACACATCGCGCCGCAGGCTAAGCAGCCGGTTTAAAAAATCGTAGCGGGGAGCAATGTGGTTAAACATATCTTTGATAAAACCGAGTTCCATGTTGACATTCCGTATTTATGCATTAGTGTATCGCTAAAAGAAACAACGATTCCTGTCCTCATATCACATGGCGGTCCGCTTTAAAAATTTATTTTGGATGGCATAACTGCCAGATTTCTGGTAAACATCGAAAATTGGCCGTCAAACGGTTTGAACATTTATATGCTTTAATCAACAAGGAGATTCATGAGTCCGAAACGCGATTATTACGAAATTCTCGGTGTCAATCGGGATGCAGACGCACAGGAACTCAAATCCAAGTATCGAAAAATCGCCATGCAAAACCATCCGGATCGAAACCCCGGCGATAAAGAGGCTGAAGAGCGCTTCAAAGAGGCGTCTCAAGCCTATAAAGTCTTATCCGATCCGGAACAGCGGCGGATTTATGACCAGTTCGGCCATGAAGGGCTAAACGGCATGAACGGCGGCGGCGCTGGTGCCGCGGGATTTGAAGACATTTTTTCCAGTTTCGGCGATATCTTCGAGGAGTTCTTCGGTTTCCGCAGCGGCCGGCGAGGCCAGAGCAGCGCCATGCGGGGCGCAGACCTGCGATATGATCTTTCTGTTGACTTCATGGACGCGGCCTTTGGGATGGATACGGAAATCGATGTGGAAAAGATGGTGAAGTGTCCGACCTGTAACGGATCCGGTGCCAAACCGGGAACAGAGCCGGAAATTTGCCGTCAGTGCCGGGGTACCGGGCAGTATGTCCGCCAGCAGGGATTTTTCTCGGTTAAAAGCACCTGTCCCAACTGCCGCGGCCAGGGAAAGATCATTTCCGAGCCGTGTTCCGAGTGCCGTGGCCGCCAGCAGGTGGTGGATACCAAACGGGTGGCGCTTAAAATCCCGGCTGGTGTGGACAACGGGTCCAAGCTGCGGCTGGCCGGAGAGGGCGAGCCCGGCGCAAACGGCGGACCGCCCGGGGATCTGTATGTGTTTCTCCGGGTCAAACCGCACGAATATTTTGAGCGCCGAAACAATGACATAATCTGCAAGGTGGAGCTCTCCTTTGTGCAGGCCGCGCTGGGCGATAAGGTAACCGTGCCCACATTGGAAGGCGAAGAAACCGTCACCATCCCCCATGGCACCCAGTACGGGGATACCTTTCGATTGGCCGGTCAGGGCATTCCCTCCCTGCGCACCAATATCCGGGGGGATCAAATTGTGCAGGTGGAGCTTAGAACCCCCAAGCATCTGAACAAGCGGCAGGAAGAGCTGCTTCGGGAATTCTCCAGGATCGAGTCTGAAAAGTTCACCACCCGGATTAAAAAGCTGTTTAAGAGCGGCAATGCCAAGGCTGCCAAGTAAGGAATGGACCCATGTATGAACTGAAAGTGGTGACCCGGTTTGCCGCGGCGCACCAGTTAAAAATGGTTACCGAGAAATGCGAGAATCTGCATGGTCATAACTGGCGGATCGAGGTTTTTGTGGCCGGCCCGGAATTGCAGCAATCCGGCGTACTGATCGATTTCGGCGTAATTAAAATGTATCTGGCCGAAATTATCGACTCATTGGATCATAAGTTTTTAAATGAACTGGAATTTTTTAAAAACGCCAATCCCTCCTCGGAAAATATCGCCCGCTATATTGCGCAGACGCTTCAGTCCCGTTTAACGGACCATCCCACGATCCGGGTCTCCCGGGTTAGCGTCTGGGAGTCAGATGACGCCTGTGCCACATTTTACAATTCGGATGCCGCCTGAAACCTTGAACCCTGCACCTTATTATACCCTGCACCTTTCATCCTGTGCGCCAAGAAACGGTTGATCCGCTCGCCAAATTCGGATAAAAAAACCCCCACTGATTGGAAGAAGCCGAAGTTTTTTTGGATCAGCGGGGGGAGCAAGAAAAACTGGAAACAGCACTCCTTGAACTCATTCTATAAATACCAGATGGCTGTGGATAAGGTCAAATGTAAACCCACGGCTAATTTGTTCTAACCGCAAAACCCATAACCACGGTCCTGTTAACGGA
>JBKHAE010000089.1:0-14720 GCA_046543065.1 Desulfobacterales bacterium
ACCGTCCCGCTCGCGCGGGACTGAGTACGATTAAGTTACTTAGAAGGAGGCCCATATGAAGGTTGTTTTTGACCAGGCATTTTATACGGTTTATACATCCGATCCGGCAGCCGAACCCGGCCGTATTCAAGCCATTGTCAAGGCATTGCCCACTGATATCAACTTTGTTGAGCCCAAACCGGCAACATACGAAGAGATCCATCTGGCTCACACGGCTGAACACATCCGGATCATCCGGGAACAGGAGCTTTATAATATAGCCTCACTCGCTGCAGGTGGTGCTATCAGCGCCGCCCGCCTCAGCCTCTCCGAGCCGGCCTTCGGGCTGATTCGGCCGCCCGGCCACCATGCCTCAGCCGATGCTGCCTGGGGATTCTGCTTTTTCAATAACATGGCCGTCGCCCTGCTCACACTCAAAACTGAACAGCAAATCCAGTCCGCCTTCGTATTGGACATTGATCTGCATTACGGCGACGGCACCGTCAACATTCTCGGCGATGCGGACTGGGTAAGCATTTTAAACCCGGCCAAAAACTCCCGCACGGCCTACATTGCCGAGGTTGAAAATGCATTGGCGGCGGTGGATGCGGATATCATCGGTATCTCCGCGGGTTTTGACAATCACATAGATGACTGGGGCGGCCTGCTGGCCACAGAAGACTACTTCACCATTGGCCGGCTGGCCAGGGATCGGGCAAAACAGAATAACGGCGGCTGCTTTGCCCTGCTCGAAGGAGGCTACAACCATTCGGTCCTGGGACAGAATGTGACCGCATTGATCAACGGTATGTCCCAGTAGCCGGCCTGATTAATGGTCCGGAACGGATGAATTCACTTGCCGATGTCTGCAGAGAACTGACGTGGGGCCAGCTTACGGCCTGGTCCAATAAGTCCGCCGTCCTAAACGGGCGGAAGCTCCAGCAGAAGGGGGCGGTCAGTGAGCTTTCAAAAACCAGCCAGGGCAGGGGCCTCCTGGCCTGGGTAACAGAAGAAGAATCGTTTGCCGTGCTGGTTGAATTGGAAGAAGGGGATTTGTTTGCGCAGTGCGGATGCAATCCGATCATCAATCCTTGTGCGCATGCGGTCGCGGTAATTATCGACTATATTGTCCATTTAAAACGCGGGCAGACCATTCCTGCGGCCCGGCGCAACGACCCCAGATTTTATTTAATATAGTCGCCGTATTATGAGGGTTCAGGTTTCAGTGTTCAGGATATGAGGAAAGGGTGGGCAGATGAAAATCGGGTTGGGCTATGATGTCCATGCCTTTGCCGTGGGCCGGCCCCTGATCGTCGGGGGTATTAAGATCCCCTATGATAAGGGCCTGGCCGGTCATTCGGATGCCGACGTGCTGGTGCATGCCGTATGTGACGCACTGCTGGGCGCGGCCGGAATGGGGGATATCGGCGAACATTTTCCGGACAGCGATTCCCGTTATAAAGATGTCAACAGCCTGTATCTGCTTAAAGAAACCTGGCGGCGCATCCATCCCCATCATCAGACAATCATCAATATGGACGCCACCATCTTTGCCCAGGCGCCCAAGCTGAGTCCCTATAAAACGGCCATGCGCGAAAAGGTTGCCGAGGTGCTGGCCTTGCCCGCGGACCGTATCAACATCAAGGCCACAACCACTGAAAGACTGGGTTTTATCGGCAAAGGAGAGGGGCTTGCCGCCATGTGCATTGTGTTGATTGATTGACAAAAGCCCTACATCATCGATATGAGAATAGATTCGCATGAATTCATAATTTTGCATGATCCCAAGGAGTAAAAAGTTTTAATGTCAATCCGCGTTTACAATACCCTGACCCGGCAAAAAGAGCCTTTTGAACCCATGACGCCAGGCCGCGTTCGCATGTATGTCTGCGGCCCCACGGTTTACGACTCTTGCCACATCGGCCATGCCCGCTCCATCGTGGTCTTTGATGTGATTTACCGCTACCTCATGCTGCGGGGCTATGAAGTTCTCTATGCCAGAAATTTTACGGACGTGGATGATAAAATTATCAACCGGGCCAATGAACTGGGAATGTCCACCGTCGAGCTGGCTGAAAAATATATTGATGAATTCCATGCGGATATGGACGCGTTAAATGTCAAACGGCCGGATTATGAGCCCAAAGCCACCGAGCACATTGATCAGATCATTGCGGTGGTAGAGCGCCTGATCAAAAAGGAATACGCCTATGAAGCCGGCGGTAACGTCTTTTTTGCAGTTGAAAAGTTTTCCGCCTACGGCAAACTCTCCGGCCGAAAACTATCCGAGATGGAAGCCGGCGCCCGGGTGGAGATCGACAAGCAGAAACGCAATCCCATGGATTTTGTTCTCTGGAAGGCCTCCAAGCCAGATGAGCCGGCATGGGACAGCCCTTGGGGAAAAGGCCGGCCGGGCTGGCATATTGAATGCTCGGCCATGAGCGCGGATTACCTGGGCGAGAGCTTTGATATTCACGGGGGCGGGAAAGATTTGATCTTTCCCCATCACGAAAACGAGATCGCCCAATCAGAGGCCGCATATGGGCAGTCGTTTGTAAAATACTGGATCCATAATGGGTTTGTGAATATCAACCATGAGAAGATGTCCAAGTCATTGGGAAACTTCCTGATGATCAAGGATATTCTAAAATCTTACCATCCTGAGGCGATCCGGCTGTTTCTGCTTTCCAGCCACTACCGTTCCCCGGTGGATTTCACGGACCAGGCCATAAAGGAGGCTTCGAGCGCGCTGGACAAAATCTATACCCTGCTGGAGCGGTTCGAATCAGCCTTTGCCGGACTGCCGGCAGCCGCCGACCCCGGGGAGGAGACCGCATTTAATGGTACGGATTTCTGGCAGTCCTTCTGCGAGGCCATGGATGATGATTTTAACACCGCCCAGGGCATGGGGGTGCTTTTTGATGCGGTGCGGCAGGCCAACCGCCTGCTTGATGAGGCCCCTGAAGATCCCGCCGCACAGGAAAAAATCCGCGCCATATACCGGGATATTCTCAATATTGGCAATGTGCTGGGATTGCTTGCGGAAACCCCGGCCCGGTATTTTGAAAAACAGCGGGAAGCGGTATTGGAAAAGACATCCGTGGATGTTGAAACCATCGAAAACCTGGTCAAAGAGCGGGAAGCCGCCCGAAAGGCCAGGGATTTTCAAGCCGCCGACCGCATCCGCGACCAGCTCAAGGAAATGCATATCCAACTGGAGGACCGCCCGGACGGCACCATCTGGCGGTATGCCAAATAGGCCCCAGCCACCGAAATCCTGTTTTTAACGGTTTATGCCTTTCACCAGGTTTGCATTTCAATATCCTGATTTATATTTCATTCATATGACACATTTTAATCTTCAAACCGAAATGGTTCCCAAAGGCGATCAGCCAAAGGCGATTGACACGCTGTCCAAAGGTCTGGCGCAGGGCAGGGCCCATCAGGTGATGCTGGGGGTGACCGGATCGGGAAAAACCTTTAGTATGGCCAATGTGATTGAGCGTATGGGCAGGCCCACGCTGGTGATCGCCCCCAACAAAACCCTGGCCGCCCAGCTTTATAATGAGTTCCGGGCGTTTTTCCCGGAAAACGCGGTGGAATATTTTGTCAGCTATTATGACTATTACCAGCCGGAAGCCTATATTCCGGTGAGTGACACTTATATCCAGAAGGATTCCTCCATCAATGAAATGATTGACAAGATGCGCCATTCCGCCACACGATCAGTATTATCGAGGCGCGATGTCATTGTGGTGGCCAGCGTCTCCTGTATATACGGACTGGGCGCACCGGAAGATTACCTGGCCATGCGCCTGGATCTGGAGGCGGGCGCAGAGGTTTCAAGGGATCGACTGCTAAAGGATCTGGTCGCCATCCAGTATGAACGAAATGATACGGATTTTTACCGGGGCGTGTTCCGGGTGCGCGGCGACCGGGTGGAAATTTTTCCGGCCCATGAGGATGAGGTGGCCATCCGGATCGAATTTTTCGGCGATGAAATCGATGCCATGGCGGAGATCGATCCGTTGACGGGCAACACTTTGCTTTCCCTGGACCGGGTGACCATTTTTCCGGCCAGCCATTATGTGACCCGGCAGCGCACCCGAAAACGGGTAATCGATGCCATAAAGGCGGAGCTTAAGGAGCGGATCAAACATTTTTCAGATAACAGGAAATACATCGAAGTTCAGCGCATCGAAGAGCGCACCAACTTTGACATCGAAATGATCCATGAGCTGGGCTACTGCAACGGCATTGAAAACTATTCCCGCCATCTGACAGGCCGTTTAGCAGGAGAGCCGCCGCCCACCCTGCTGGATTATTTTCCGGATGACTTCTTGGTATTTATTGACGAAAGCCATATAACAATTCCGCAGATCGGCGGCATGTATAACGGCGACCGGTCGCGGAAGCAGACGCTGGTGGAATACGGCTTCCGCCTGCCCTCTGCCCTGGACAACCGGCCGCTGCGCTTTGATGAATTCGAGGCCCGCGTCTCCCAGGCGATTTATGTGTCCGCCACCCCGGCCCATTATGAGATGGAAAACAGCGGCAATGCAGTTGTCGAGCAGATCGTTCGGCCCACCGGCCTGGTGGATCCGGCCATTGAATTCAAACCGGCCGCCAACCAGGTGGATGACCTGCTGGATGAAATCCGCACCCGGATTGAGCGAAATGAACGGGTGCTGGTGACCACCCTGACCAAGCGCATGGCCGAGGACCTGACCGAATACTATGCGGACCTGGGGATTCGGGTTAAATACCTGCATTCGGATATCAAAACTCTGGAGCGCATTGATATTATTCAGGATCTGCGCATGGGGGAATTTGATGTGCTGGTAGGGATCAACCTGCTGCGGGAGGGGCTTGATATTCCCGAGGTTTCCCTGGTGGCTATTCTGGATGCCGACAAAGAGGGGTTTCTGAGATCCACCCGGTCGCTCATCCAGACCTGCGGCCGGGCGGCCCGCAATGTGAACGGCACGGTATTGATGTATGGGGATGTGATCACAGAATCCATGCAAAAGGCGGCGGATGAAACCAACCGCCGCCGGGAGATTCAGGCCGAATACAATAAAAAGCACACCATTACGCCCGCCACCATTGACAAAAAAATTGCCTCCGGATTTGAACATATCTATCAGCAGCCAGGCGGCCAGGAGAACGGGCAGGTGGCGGAACCGATCGCGGATTATACCTCCCTTGACAATCTGGATAGCAAGATCAGGCGCCTGGAAAAAGAAATGCATGAGGCGGCCAAGGATCTGGAGTTTGAAAAAGCGGCCAGACTCAGGGATCGGATCAATGATCTCAAAAAACTGATGGTTTTTGATTTTGCGGCAAGTCCTTAACCTGTGAAAATATAGATCTGCCATGACTGCCTCCCTTAAAGAAAAAGCAGCGGCCGCGCCTTCCGGACCGGGGGTCTATATTATGAAAAATTCCCGGCAGCGGATTATTTATGTCGGCAAGGCCGCCAATCTCAAAAACCGGTTGTACTCATATTTCAGCGCCAGTCCGCATATGGATGTAAAGACCGGTGTGTTGGTCCGGCAAATCGCCGCCTTTGATATCATCCAGACAGGTTCGGAAAAAGAGGCTCTGATATTAGAGTCCAACCTGATCAAAAAACACCGGCCCCGCTACAATGTGATCTTAAAGGATGATAAGCGGTATCCGTCGCTGCGGATAGACATGAAAAGCGACTACCCCTGCCTTCAGGTGGTCCGCAAAATAAGAAACGACGGGGCGGCCTATTTCGGCCCGTTCGCCTCCGCCGGCGCGGTCCGCCAGACGCTTAAACTTATAAACAAAACATTCCGGCTGAGAAAATGCACGGCCTCCCGAATCAAGCCCCGCAGCCGGCCCTGCCTCTACCATCAGATGGATCTTTGCCTGGCCCCCTGCTGCAAGCCGGTGAGCCCCGCGGTATACCATGAAATCGTCAATGAGGTGCGAATGTTTCTAAACGGCCGCACCGCTGAATTAACCGCCAAGATCAAATCGGAAATGGGGGCTGCGGCCGAGCGCCAGGAATTTGAAAAAGCCGCCCAGCTAAGAGACAAGCTGTTTGCCATTGAAAGAACCGTTGAAAAGCAGGTGGCGGTGACCCCGGATTTCGTGGATCGCGATGTGATCGGCCTAGCCAGTGATCCGCCATACGCCCTGCTTTGGGTCATGTTCGTAAGGAACGGCTTTATGCAGGGGGCAAAGGATTTTCGGGTGGATGAGGACACGGCAACAGATGCTGAAATTATCGGGGCGTTCTTAAAACAGCACTATGAAACCGCACCGGATATTCCCGAAGAAATTTTGATCCCTTGTGAGCATGAAGATAAATTTTTGTATGCGGAATGGCTTTCCCAGAAAAAGGGCAAAAAAGTCCGGATTCATCACCCGAAGCGCGGGAATAAAGCCCGGCTGATCCGAATGTCTGAAGAAAACGCGAAAACCCGGCTTTCCCAGCGGATCGAGGCAGAAATGGCCAATCAGACTCTGCTGGAGGGGCTTCGGCAGCAGCTCCGGCTGGACGGGCCGCCCAGGCGCATTGAATGTGTGGACAATTCCGGAATTTCCGGGCAGGAACTGGTCGCCGGCATGGTGGTCTACGCGGACGGGGTGCCGGATAAATCCGAATACAGACGCTATATCATCCGAAATGTGGACCAGGCGGATGATTATGCCTGCATGGCCGAAGTGTTGGGACGGCGGTTTGATCCAAACCATACCGCCACTGAAGAATTGCCGGATCTGCTGGTTGTTGACGGCGGCAAGGGCCAGTTAAATATCGCGGTATCCGTGCTGGACGGACTGGGGCTTGGGGATAAATTTCCGGTCATCGGCATTGCCAAGGCGGATTCGGACCGGGGGGAGACCAGTGACAAAATTTATGTTCCCGGCCGGCGGAACCCGCTCAATTTAACCGCCCGCAAGGATGTATTGTATTTTATTCAGCGAATACGCGATGAGGCGCATCGCTATGCCATTACCTATCACCGGCAGAAGCGGCGTAAGAGGGCGATGCGTTCACGGTTGGACGGGATTCAGGGCATCGGCGAGAAGCGTAAGGCTTTGCTGCTGAAGCATTTCAAGAGCATCCGCAAGATCAGGGCCGCCTCTGTTGAGGAACTGGCCGGGCTGCCCGGAATGAACCGCCGGGCAGCCGAAAATATTCAAAAAGCGCTGAATGCCGATTGAGCTGAAGCGCAAGCACAGAGTGTCAGGTCAGCTGCCGGATTTCCGCCATGAGACTGTGGACCGCTTCGGCTGAACCGTTTAGATCGGTTTTTTCTTCTTCGGTCAGCTGGATTTCAATGATATCCTCAATCCCCCGGCTGCCGAGCTTTACCGGCACGCCCATGAAAATATCCGAAATCCCGTATTCACCCTCCAGATAGGCGGCACAGGGAAGAATCTTCTTTTTGTCCTTTATGATCGCCTCGGCCATTTCCGCCGCCGCTGATGCGGGTGCGTAAAAGGCGCTGCCGGTTTTTAAGAGACTTACGATTTCCCCGCCCCCTTTGCGCGTCCGATCCACCAAAGTCTCGATCCGCTCTTCGGAGAGAAGCTCTGTAATTGGAATGCCGGCAACTGTTGAAAACCGGGGCAGGGGGACCATGGTGTCGCCGTGGCCGCCCAGAACAAAAGCATGGGTGTTTTCCACCGAAACATTGAGTTCCATGGCGATGAAAGTTCTAAACCGCGCGGAATCCAGCACGCCCGCCATGCCCATAACCCGTTGTCTGGGAAACCCGCTGGTTTCCATGGCCACCTGGCACATGGCATCCAGGGGATTGCTGACGATGATCAGGATGCTCTCCGGCGAATGCTTGGCCGCCTCAGCCGCAACCGATTTCATGATGTTGGTATTGGTTTTTAACAGATCATCCCGGCTCATTCCGGGCTTTCGCGGGATGCCCGCGGTAATGATCACAATATCGGAACCCTCGGAAGCCTCATATCCATTGCTGCCGATAATTGCCGCATCATGTTTTTCTATGGGGGCGGCTTCCTGAAGATCGAGGCCTTTTCCCTGCGGCAGACCTTCGGCCACATCGATCAAAACCACATCACACAGCTCCTTTTCCGCAAGCCGCTGGGCAGTTGTTGCCCCCACATTGCCCGCACCGATCACCGTTACTTTTTTATCCATAGCCGACTCCTCGCTTTAAGATGTAAACAAATTTTTTTTAACTAAATTAATTTTACTAAGCTATGAATAATGGGAATCTCTGTCAATAAAAATCTAAGTGTCACGTATTTGCATATCCCGCTAATTTTATTGCTTTTTATGTTTGACTGAGTAACAATAAAACCCATATCCGATGATTTTGTGATTTTTTTAACCAGAGGAATAACATATTTTGGGCTCGCTTTTAATTGGAAATACTGATAGATAAAGAATTTTCTTGAGAAACCGTTTAAATAAGGATAATATGGATGCGAATTATCAAGCAGATATTATTGGCTTTATTTCATCTGACGGTGAATTAAACGGATATGTCATGCCGATGGCGGGTTCATTTTTCTGGGGAACGAATTGTGGCATAGGGCGAAGATGAATTTTGGGGAAAAAGTCAAATCTTTGATTAAAGAAGCGGAATTATACAAGTCCCAAGGGCTTTTAAATGAAGCCCTGGACACCTACAAAAATGTTCAGACATTGATCGAATCCACCCAGAATATTAAAAACAAAGACAGCCTGCTGAAAAAAATCGCCAACAAAATCGATGGCCTCTATACCCAAATGGAGACCGAGTTCGCTACGCCCGAACCGCCAAAGGTCTCTGAGGACGCCCGATCGGTAATCAAAGAAATGATAACAGAGGATGACCCCGAAGCCAAAGGGTCTTCATCCCTGGCCGGCGCGCTTGCCTTAGCGAAATTCGGGCAGTATGATCAGGCCACTGAGGAATTGACCCGCCTTCTTTCCTATGATTCACTGAGGCTTGAGGCGGCCAGGAATATTATCTGGTGCTGGGTGCAGCAAAACGAAGTGGATAAGGCGCTGGGGCGCGTGAAACAATGGATGTCAGGCAACGTATTAACCCTGGATGAGGTCAACAGCGTGCGCGCTTATTTTGAGGAACTCGTTCAAAACGCCGGACTGGACACCCGGATTTCATCAGACAAGATCCATAAGGATCTCGAACCAGAATCCCAGGTTGATGATGAAGAAATCCTGGATATCAATGCCACCCGTTTCACTCTGCCCAGAGGCGCGCGAAAAGGCGAGGCGGTCGAGTTGGAAGTCAGCTTTCAGGCGGGTAAATACCTGAAAATGCTGGTGCCCAGAAAGGATCAAAAACTTATCGAAAGCTTAAATGTCGGGGATCAATTGAACGGGATGATATTTTATTCACCCATGGCAATTTTTTCCGGGATCGGTTATATTTCTTCCAAAGTGACCATTAATGCCGGACCGAAAAAAGGGGACTACAGCCTGGAAATAAAGATCCTCAGCATTCAAACCTAAAATTCACTGGATGCGATGCCAATTATAGCGTGTATACACACAATTGACCGGAGATCATTTTACTTATGGCGGTCCTCAATCTAAAAAGTCGGGAAATTCAATGCAAGATCGTTTATTACGGGCCGGGACGCAGCGGCAAGACCACCAACCTGGAATTTATCCATAAAAATTATACCAAGCAGGTCGCCGGCAAAATGATTTCTATTGATACCCATGGCGACCGTACGCTGTTTTTTGATTTTCTGCCGCTTGGACTCGGCAAAATCAGAGGATGTGAGATCAAAGCCCAGCTATATACAGTTCCCGGACAGGTGCAATATCGCTCTACGCGGGAATTGGTCTTAAAAGGGGTTGATGGGATTGTTTTTGTGGCGGATTCTTTAAAAGTGCGAAGAGAAAAGAATATGCTCTCATTAAAAGACCTCCATGAAAACCTTAAAAAACTGGGGATTGATATCAGAAGAATTCCACTGGTCTTTCAGTATAATAAACGGGACCTTGAAAGACAGGGATTCCCATTGATGCCGGTTGAAAAGATGGATCATGAACTGAACCGACAATTGAAAGTTCCGGGATTTAACGCCAGCGCATTGACCGGGGAAGGCGTGGGCCACACGCTGTCCCGGATTATGAAGTTAACGCTGCAGCATCTGCAAAAAGAATTTCAATGGGCACAAGATAAATAATTATGGAATCCAATATTGTATTAAAAGGCAACCTTAAATTTATCGGATTGGGGGAGCTGCTCCAATTGCTGGGCGGTAATGCCAGCACCGGCATTTTGAAACTGAAATCCAATAATGCAGCCCATCCCGGGCGCATCTATATTGTCGACGGCAATCCAGTTAATGCGGAGGCTGACGAATATAAAGGCCTTGATGCGTTAAATCGGCTCTTCGGCTGGCTCGATGCGGACTATGAGTTCATCAATGAACCTGTCCGCTGTGAACGGGTTATCAAAAAAAGCCGCATGGAAATTATCCTGGATGCTCTGCGAATGCTTGATGATGGAGAAATCGAAACCTTCGGCGGCGATGTGGATGATGCGAAAAGCGGGTCTGGCTCGGAGGAGGCCTCTGATTTGCCGGTTATCAAGGGGCCGCTCGTTGATTATATCTATGTCGTGGATGAAGAGGAATTTCCTGCCGGCAAAGAGATTGTCTATCAGGAAAAATATGGCAACTGGTTCTGGGTCGTACTGCAGGGTAAAGTGGAAGTGATTCGAATGCTTCCGGAGGGCCGTGTCCCGATTAACGAACTTTCCGACGGGGCGTTTATCGGCAGTATCGGCTCATTTATGCGCAAAGGCAGTGTCCAGCGAAGCGCCACCGTGGTAGCGGTTACAGATGTGCAATTGGGGGTGATGGATTATGATCTGTTATTTAAAGAGTTTTCCGAGTTGTCCCCGGTTTTCCAGTTGATCCTGGCCTCTCTGGATAACCGCCTGCGGCAAGTTACCACGAACTGCGCCCGGGCCCTGCTAAACATGGTAGAGGCCCAGAAACGGATGGATGGCTTTCAGACATTTAACCACCAGAAAAATGAAGAGGCGGTATATCAGATACAAAACGGAGAGGCCATTGTGGTTCGCAGTCTCAATAATGGCTTTATCGAATTGTGCCGACTCGGTTCCAGCGATATTATCGGGCACATTCCTTTTTTAAACACCGCCCATGAACCGCATTCAGCCGCGCTGTATGTGTCTCCGGATTTTGAATGTGCGCCCCTGGATCTCAACCCGGTGAGAAAAGAGTTCAACCAACTGAGTCAGACATTTAAAAATTTAATTCAGCACACCGCCGCTTCCATATCTGTCACCACCCGGCGGTTTTTCAACACCATGAATGTGGGACAGACGGATCAGTAACAGTATATCAGCAAAGTAAAATTTAGTTTTTAATGCTTAAATTTTAATGTGGCATAGGGGTAACTACCATAAGACTAAAAAGGTGAGGGGTTTTCCAATGGGAGAGAATAAAAGACGACATGAGCGTTATGATTCCCTGAATCTCATTTCCTATGTATGCCTGGATTCAGACGGCAAGGAATGGACACAAGGGATGGGCCGGACCTTGGATATCAGCGAAACCGGTCTCCGGCTGGAAACACATGAACCAATTGAGAGCAAATATGTGGTTCTGCTTTCCATCGGCATTGAAGATGATCTCGTCGATATCCGGGGCAAAGTGGTATACTGCAATCGCGGCAAAGAAAACAAGTTTGAGTCAGGAATTGAATTTCTTGAAGTGCCGCCGGAGGCATATACCATCCTGAAACGCTATATCAGTGAATTTAACAAGCAATATACCAAATAGCCGGCACATTTTTAGGTGTTTAAAAATTCTAGATTAAAGGGTGGATAACGGATTTTTTATGGGACAGGCAATATTTCAGACGGATTTTTCGGATCTTGAGCTGACGCGACAGGGAAAAGTAAGGGATATTTATGAATTGAGCGATCAGCTGTTAATGGTAGCCACGGATCGCATCTCCGCATTCGATGTGGTTATGCCCAATCCAGTGCCGGATAAAGGCAAAATACTGAATCACATCTCCCTTTTCTGGTTTGATATCATGGCGGACATTGTCGCCAATCACGTCATAGCCAGCGATGTGGAGGCATACCCGGCTGCCTGTCAGTCTTACAAGCATATTCTAAAAGATCGAAGCATGCTGGTCAAAAAAACCAAACCATTGCCCGTGGAATGCGTTGTAAGGGGCTATATTTCCGGGTCTGGATGGAAATCCTATCAGCAGAACAGAGAGGTTTGCGGTATCAAACTGCCCGCCGGCCTCAAAGAATCGGATCCGTTGCCTGAGCCGATTTTTACCCCCTCCACAAAAGCCGAGTTTGGTGAGCATGACGTCAACATTACATTCGAGGCGGTGGTGGATCTGATTGGCCGCCAGACCGCAGAGCATATCCGGGACTTGAGCCTCTCCATTTATCAAAAAGGCGCGGCCATCGCCGAAGAAAAAGGGATTATCATTGCTGATACCAAATTCGAATTCGGCTATGATGGGGATCAATTGATCCTGATCGATGAGGTGCTAACCCCCGATTCGTCAAGATTCTGGCCAAAGGCCACCTATCAGGCCGGCGGTCCCCAGCCGAGCTACGACAAACAGTATTTAAGGGATTATCTGCTCTCCCTTGACTGGGATAAAACACCGCCCGCCCCGACGCTTCCGGAGGAGGTCATCGCCAATACCCGACAGAAATACATGGATGCCCTGAACTCCCTGGTCGGCCGCACGCATGAATTTTAACACCGCTTCAGTCCGGCTGTCTTTGATCGATCAGGCGGATGATGCCTACCGGATTTCAACGCGTCCACCCGATTCGCAGCTTGTGGCCTCGATGAAGGCTCTCGGATGCCTCAATCCGCCGGTTCTGTATTCGGTTAACTCTCCCGGTTATATAATTGTCAGCGGGTTCCGTCGCCTTGCGGCAGCTGAGCACCTGGGCTGGTCCCGCATTCCGGCGCGTATCATGCCGCCGGATATCGAAACATACAATATCGCGGGAATCGCAATTGCGGATAACGCTCAGCATCGGGAACTCAATCTCATTGAACAGGCCCGGGCGGTTGAAAAACTGGCGTCATTTTTTACGGACACAGCAGAGCTAATCAATTTTGGCAAAAATCTTGGATTGTCTTTAAACCAGAGGCTCATCTCCCGCCTTAAGCGGATGCGCCGACTTTCGGATTCGGTCCAGGCGCAGATTCTATCCGGGGCCATTCCCCTGACCATCGCCCTTGCCTTGGAAAAACTGGAACGTCCGGCAGCCGAGGCTTTGGCTGATTTTTTTGATGGGCTGCGGCCGACTTTGAATCAGCAAAAGGAGATGCTGGAGTGGATCAAGGAAATCGCCGGGGCTTGGGATCAATCCATCCCCGACGTTCTTAAAACCGCCCCGATACCGGGGATACTTGCGGACCATGATCTCGATCGGCCGCAAAAATCAAAAAAAGTTCGGGAAGCTTTGAAACGGCGGCGGTATCCTGCGATCTGCCGGTTTGAGGCTGTGATGGAAAAAAACCGCAAGGCCCTTAATCTGCCGGCCGAGATCAAACTGTCTGCCCCGGCCGGCTTGGAAGACGACCGGTTTTCAATGACCATAACATTTCGCTCGCCGTTTGAATTCAAGGAGCGAATTGAAACCCTTTCGAACATGGCCGATAATCCCTGCTTTACTGCGATTGTAAATAAGCAAATTGACGATCAAGCACCTCTATATTGACAAAGATGTGGCGGATTTTCCGCTCGCCCGGCAAATTCAATTTCGGCTCAACATCCCCGCAGAAGTCGTCGATTCAGCGGAATCCGTATTCCACGAAATTGCCGGTCTGCCCGATCCGGTAAGTGCCGGCAAACAGCGGCTGTTTATCACCCAGAATAAGGGCGCCTTTATCCGGCCCTGCCCGGGCACCCGCTGCTATACCTGCTGCCGCTACATGATTCTTCATATCGGCACCTTTTGTTTGATGGATTGCGCCTATTGTATCCTTCAGTCCTATTTCCACCCCCCGATGCTGCAGTATTATGTCAACCAGGCGGCCATGATGGCCGCCCTTGATCAGGCTTTCGCCCAAAAGCGGTTTCGGCGCATTGGTACCGGCGAATTTACGGACAGCCTGATCTGGGAATCCATTGATCCGATTTCGGAAAAACTGATTAAAAAATTTTCCACACAATCCCAGATGGTATTGGAAATAAAGACCAAAACCACGTGCATCGATCATTTGCTGGATTTGGCGCACAACCGGAAAACCATTATGGCCTGGTCTTTAAACACCGAAACGGTCATAAAAAGAGAGGAACGACGAACAGCCGGTTTAGAGGCCAGGCTTATGGCGGCTTACCAGTGCCAGCAGGCCGGTTATCCCCTGGCCTTTCATTTTGACCCCCTTATTCTTTATCCCGGATGCGAACAGGAGTATGCGGATGTGTTGGATAGGCTTTTTACCTGGATCAATCCGGATTGCATCGTCTGGATCAGCGTTGGCAGCTTTCGCTTTATGCCGGATTTAAAACCGATTGTTGCCCGTCGGTTTCCGGATTCCAAGATTATTTACGGCGAATTTATTAAAGGCCTGGACGATAAAATGCGATATTTTAAACCCCTGCGGCATGCCCTTTACAAAAAATTCATCGATGATATCAAAGCCCGGGCCCCGGACCTATGCGTCTACTTCTGCATGGAAGATGAAAAGACATGGGAACATGTATTTGGATTCCGGCCCGAGGATCACGGTGG
>JBKHAE010000090.1:0-14442 GCA_046543065.1 Desulfobacterales bacterium
GGGCTTAGCCGGCGAAGCCCCATATAAAGAAAGATTAATCCGGGCACGCACAGCAGATGATCCAGCTTCAGCAAATAGTAGAGGCCGCCCAGCCAGCCCATGCCAGCCGGCGTGTCCAGCTTTATCTGCCAGGGCCCAATCCGTGTGACCTGAACCAGGAGAAACTGTTCGTCAAGAAGATGTACGAGAAATGCATCCAGGGACCATAAAATAAAAAACAGGGCGGCATACTGGATATTGCGCCATCCGGTTTCGCGCACCAGTTTCCGGGATCTCAGCCAATAGATCAGAATGGCCATGGCAAAAATAAAAAACAGGTGGGAGAGCTGGTGTACGAATAATCCTTCAGGCGCGCCGTGCGCCTGTGTGGCCGTGGCCGGGCGGGCCAGGCAGAAGAGCAGCCCGATGGATGTCGATGTAAGGAAAATAATGCGTGTTTGTTTCATATATATTGGACTATGCCAGTATGGGATAAAAGTTATTTTTTTAAGCTGCAATAGATGTGCCAGTTTCAATCAAGTTCATGGTCCTAGGTATTGGGTATCAGGTATTGGGTATTGGGTATTAGTTGTAAAACTTAAGATTTCTTTGTTCAGGGGTCAGCAGGCGGTTAGCATTTTTCCTGAAACTTGAAACCTGAAACCTGAAACCTATATCCCCCTTTATGGCAACTATATCTGCTATAAAAATAATGCGCTTTATTAATTTTTGCTCAAATTCTAATTAAATTAATGGATTGAAAAGTTGCATAAAAATTATGGCGGCGCAATAATTTTATTTCGATTTTTGGTTATAGAATTACAGGTTCCCGGTTTCAGGTCGGGTGTTTTTTTTTAGCGCCAAAAATATTTAACAAAATATCAACTGGTTTTCGTTTTACCTGATTTTTATAGCAGTGCCCCCTAATTCTGGAACAATTGTTGCAAAGAATTGTCACGCAATATACAGCGGGTCAAATGCGTGGGATGCGCAAGCTTTTTTTTGCGCCGCTTGAAAATGCGATTAAGTTAATTGTTATATCCAATGTTTGCCATAGAGAATCATTAATTCTTTACAGGAGGGAGTATGAAACGGATTAATCGGATAAAGCTTTTTCTGGCAGTTTTTTTGTTTTTATTCTTGTGGCATGTGCCGGTGCTCTCAGCGCAGGATGTGGATGCAAGAATCAGTCAGCAGGCTTATAAAACCGGGGATCAAATCGTTATTACCGGAAAAATTCCGGCCGGCGAAGACCTCTATCTTTCAATTGCCTCGGAACGCGAGTTCGCCCCTGAGCAGGCCGGGGGGGTTAATGAATTAAAAACATTTAAATCCGCTGTTGAAAAAAACAGTTTTGATATGGATACTTCCGTACCGGTTTTTTACTACATGATCACCAATCAGCCCGATCAGTTCGGTGAGGTGGTAAAAAAGCGTTTCGGCGGACCTTCCTTTGCCAGTGGGATCTACAGCACCACCATGTTTAAACTGGCGGAATGGGAGGCTCTAGACCCTCAGATTAAAAATTATTTGGCACCGCTGGATAGTAAAGCGGAGTGGGATTTTTTCAAATACAACCATGAAACGGCCTATGGCATCAACACGGTTACCAAGGAACGCACTCAGGTGGGCAAGGTCACGATTTTTGCCCGGAGCATTCTCTCCGATTATGAGCAGAGCGGCAACTACTGGAACGAGGGCACAAACATCAATCTGGACAAGACAACCGGCGAGTTTACCGTTTCCTTTAAATCCTTCCGGCATACCCCTCCGGATACGGACTTTAATGTATCGGTGAACGGAGCCGCTATCGGCACCTATAAGCTGGAAGGCGATGGGTTCTGGCTGTCCCTGGGCGGTCGATACATGAACCCCATTTGGATTATCATAGGGGCGATTCTGGTTGGCGCCTTTTTCTCGCTGATCGGCGCTGCCGGCGGCATGCTGATGGCTGCCTACCAGGTGATTGTTGTAAATACCATGGGGCCGGTGGGCTTGAATGCCGCAAATGTGTTAAGGCCCTCTAACGTGGCTTTGACCCTGTTTTCGCCTTTGGGTTCCTTTTATCGCTATGCGGTCAAGGAGCACCGGGTGGCCTGGCCGGTCGGCATTTCATTCGGCGTTGGTATTCTGATCGGCTCAATTTGGCTGGGTAAATACGTGACGCAGTTTCTGCCGATGGAATCGTATAAGGAGTGGCTGGCCATTCTTGTGGTGCTCATGGGCGCCCGCACGGTTTACGAGCTGACCCCGCGGGTTATGGAAAAACGCAAGAACATCAAGGCCATGACCCAGAAATTTAATGAAGAGGTGCAGCGGGCCAAGGAAGAGGGCCGGGCCGCCAATATGGGCCGGATCGAGCCCATATCCACTGGCGCCAGCAAGCTGACCAATTACCGGTTCAAGTTCTGGGGCGAAGAATTCAGGATCAATCCGCTGCTCTTCGGCATTATTGGTCTGGGTGTGGGGATCGTCTCCCGATGCTTCGGCATTGGCGGCGGCTTTCTGCTAACTCCGCTTATGACCATGATCGGCGCGCTGCCCATGTATGTGGCGGTGCCGGTTTCGCTGGTGGGCACCTGTTTCTCCAGTATCGGATCATTCATCGGCTACCTTTTAAACGGCTATCTGCCCGATCTCTGGATTGCGCTGGCCATTATTATCGGCGGTTTTGTGGGCGGCTACATCGGCAGCCGAATGCAGAAACTGTTTACCGAAGTTCAGCTTAAAATTATCCTGGCAGTGGTCTTGTTCTTCCTGTTTTTCCGGTTTTTCAAGATCGAAATCTGGATTTAACCCTTAACCCTCCTACCCTGAAACGGCCGGGCCGGGAACTCGGCCCTGGCCCGGCCAACTCATTGGAGGATAGGAAATTTCAAAAATGGATGCTCTCTGGGCAGTTATCGTAAGCGGCATCAATCAACTACAGGCCGGACTGTATCAATTGATCAGCCCCTTACACGTTTTGGGGCCGGCATTTACCATTGCCGTGCTGGCGGTTGTCACGGTTCTGTTTGCCCGGTTTTTTACAAGACGGTTTAAAACCAGACGATACCGGGAGCTTGAGCAGGAATTCAAATACTGGTTCGATATCAAGCAGGAGGCTTTGAAACTAAGGGAAGCAGAGCCGGAGAAGGCCAAGCAGCTGGGCGTTAATATCGATAAAGGCAAGCTTAATGAAGTATATTACAATTACTTTTTCGAAGGGCTGTTAAACAACCTACTGACCATGTACATCCCGATTTTTTCCATGCTGGCCTTTGTCAATTACACCTATCAGCCGGCGGCGCTGAAAGCCCTTTTCGGTAAAAGCCAGCTGTTTATTCTGTATTGGATAAACGGGCAAACATATGCCATCGGCGCGGTGTTTTGGTTTGTTTTCTGTGTTTTTGCCGCCTATCTCGCGTTCTTTGTCATCGGGCGGATTTATCGCAGGTATCGGCCGGACCGCAAAGGCCGGAATTCGCTGGCCGGCTGTGAGGCCTAATCTCGGGTAATATGCGTATGTTTTCAGGCGAGATGCTGATTCAATGGCTCGATGCCGCGGTTCCGGACTGGTTTGCCGTTATCTCCGGCGCATTTAACGGCATTCTGGGGGTATTGGCGATTGGCCTGATGGTAACCCTTTTCGCACCGGCCGCCTTGGCGGAATGGATGCTTGGGATTGTGTTTTTCTGTGGGGTAAGCGCCGGGTATAAATTCTGGGAGAAGCGAAAATCGGAAAATCCCACGATAAATAAAGTTTTTTGCCTGATGGCCGGTTTGTTGACCGCGCTTGCGGCCGTATTGGTCCAGATCAGTGTGGACGGCCGCTATTTCAACACCCGGCCCTCAGTTGTTTTGCTGCTTGGCCTCGGGATTCTGGGGCTTGGGGGCGCGGCGCTCGGCGGCGGTTTACGTTACCGATATGAAAAATTGCCGCATGCCGGTAAGTAATTTATAATGATGCCAAGGCAAGGTCTGGCCGCTGCCGGTCCGCTTTGGTCATAGGATGCAGGAGAAAGACACCATGCAGGAGCAGGTTTACAGCTTATGTTTCATGTGTTCGGTCCGCTGTCCCATCAAGGTGACAGTGGATAATGGACAGGTTCAGTTTATTCAGGGAAATAATCATGTTCCGGGGATTGGCGACAGCATCTGTCCGCGGGGGGCTGCCGGCATTTCGCTTGTCAATGATACCCAGCGGGTCCAGTCGCCCATGATCCGCAGCGGGCCCCGGGGATCCGGCCAATGGCGTCAGGTCTCGTGGCATGAAGCCTATGATTATATTGCCGACAAGCTCAAGGAGATTACGGATGCGTATGGCGGCCGAAGCGTTTTGCTCGGCGAGCGCACCCAGTTGAGCAGCCATGTCAGCAAAACCTTTCTGCGGGCGATCGGTTCGCCCAACCACTTTACCCATGACGCCCTGTGCAAGGGCTCGCTTAATACCGCCTGCCGGTCGCTTCTGGGGTATACCGACGGCCAGATCGGCATGGATTATGCCAACACCAAGCATTTGGTGCTCTATGGCCGGAATATTTTTGAATCCATCCAGGTAAAGCCGGTCCGGCAGTTCAGCGAAGCGATGGAAAAAGGCGCCCGGCTCACCTATATCGATCCCCGGGTGACTGTGACCGCAACCAAGGCGCACCGGTACTGGATGATCCGGCCGGGTACGGATCTGGCGTTAAATTATGCGCTCATGCATGTGATTATCAATGAATCCCTATATGACGAGGATTACGTAAAAAAATGGGTGAGCGGTTTTGATGCCCTGTGCGATTTTGTCAAGCCCTATACGCCGGAATGGGCGGCGGCCGAGACCGGTATTCCGGCGGCGGCGATTGTGGATTTCGCCCGGGAGCTTGCCAGCCAGAAACCCCATGTCATTTTCCACTGCGGCTATCGCTGCGCCAGCCATGAAAATGAGATTTACTTCCGCCGCTCCATTTTTATCCTGAATGCCCTGATGGGCAGCATTGAAACCCCGGGCGGGATGTTCTTTAAGAAGGGGCCGGCAGAAGCCGGGGGCAAGCCGGTGCGCAAATTATGGGACCAGGATCTGCCGAAGCCGTCGGATATCCGGTTTGATAAGGTGGGCACCCCGGATTTTCCCACCCCGGACCCCAATCACGGGGTGGCGCAAATGATGCCCCAGGCGATTTTGAACGAAGACCCGTATCCGTTAAAGGCGCTGTTTGCCTATCGGTTTGATCCGTTGGGCTCCATCCCGGACACCAACTATACCCGGCAGGCGCTGGATGCGCTTGATCTCATCGTCAGCATTGAGATCAATTACAGTGAAATCGCCTGGTATTCGGATGTGATTCTGCCGGAATCCACCTACCTGGAGCGAATGGACAGTCCGCAGCAGGCCAATGGACCGAAGCCCCAGATTTTTCTGCGGCAGCAGGCGGTGAGTCCGCGTTATGACACCCGTCCCGGACCGGTGATTCTCCAGCAGCTTGCTGAACGCATGGGGCTCGGAGAGTATTTTCCATATACCACTATGGAGGAGCTGGTGGACTGGCAGCTTGCCCCGACCGGTTTTGAAAGGTCGGATTTTAAGGAAAAAGGGTTTGTGGCGTATACGGATCAAAAGCTTTTATGGGACCGGGAAACGGGCATCAAATTCAAGACGCCGTCCGGAAAGATTGAACTGGTGTCCAGTCTGCTCGAAGAGGCCGGCTATTCGTCATTTCCTGCCTACCAGCCCATGAGCCGTCCGGAGAATGGGGGGAAATTCCGATTGGTGGTAGGGCGCTGCGCCCAGCATACCCATATTTCCACCCAGAATAATCTGTATCTGAATGAACTGGTGCCGCATAATTTGCTTTGGATCAATGCAGCCAAGTCAGAGGAGCTGGGAATCAAGGATAACGATATGGTGGAGGTCGCATCCGAGAACGCCAGCGGCCGGATTCAGGCCAGGGTAACCGAGATGATTCATCCGGATTGCGTGTTCATGCTCCACGGTTTCGGCCACGAGGTACCCAAGGCGAAGCGGTCATATCAAAAGGGGGTGTCTGACAGTCTTCTAATGCGAAACATCACCGATATGGTTGGCGGCAGCCCGGCGCTTCACGAAACCATTGTTACGGTGCGAAACGCCGGAGAAAAGCCTTAAACCTTGTACCTTATATCTTAGACCTGAAGTTTTTTTGGGAAGCCGATGATGGAGTGAAAGACAATGAGTAAATATTTTCTGTTTCAGGATCAAAAAAAGTGTATTGGCTGCATGGCCTGTGTGGTGGCCTGCAAGAGCCGACAGGCGCTACCCCGCGGCCCCCATCCATGCTTGGTGGTGACCGTTGGACCGCAATGGGTGGGTGAACAGCCGCGGACCGCTTTTACCTTTATGCCCTGCTTTCATTGCGAAAATCCCTGGTGTGTGGCCGCCTGTCCGACTGGTGCGATGCACCAGCGGAGCGAAGATGGAATCGTCACCGTGGATCCGGATTTATGCGTAGGCTGTAAAACCTGTATCTCTGCCTGCCCATGGGGGGCGCCCCAGTGGAATCCGGAAACCGGAAAAGCCGTTAAATGCGATTTGTGCTATGATCGCATAGAAGCAGGGCTCAAGCCTGCCTGTGTCACCGTATGCCCAACCCAGTGTCTTTATTTCGGCACTCCGGATGAAATTCCGGAGGTTCGGCGGGAGCGCTATGCCAAGGCCAGGGCCCAGGAGAACTAGAAAATTTTGTTATGAGGCATATTAATGCGTGAGAAGAGTTGTAAAGTTAGAACCATCCATGATTGGCTGAAGGAGAAGCTCCAATCCAGAGAATTGGCCCATCCCCGCTGCCAGCAAATCGCCTCGGAAGTTTTTGATCTGATTTATGACATCTCCCAGGGCCGGGCCGGTGACGCCCATCTTGCCAGCATCTTTGAGCTAATCGATCATATGATATCTGAAAGTATGCCCCTGGCATGCCGGCGATTGGGAGAGGAGATACGCAGCCGGATTCAGACGAACCGAGAGGTGTTTGAAAGCCATATCCAGACCCACACCTGTCCCACCGGCGACTGCCCCATGCTGACACCGGCGCCCTGTCAGATGGCCTGTCCGGCCGGCATTGATATTCCAACCTACATTATGCTGATCGGCCAGGGCCGGTATGCGGAGGCCATCGAGGTGATCCGGAGGGATAACCCGTTCCCCTGGGTTTGCGGACTTGTTTGCACGCATCCCTGCGAATTCATGTGTGTGCGGGGCCGTATGGACAGCCCGATTGCGATTATGGATTTAAAGGGGTTTACGGCGGAAAAAGCCATGTCTGCCAGGGAATATACCAATCCGTCGAAAATGCCCGATAACGGGCATAAGGTATGCATCATCGGCGCCGGCCCCGGTGGTTTGACAGCCGCTTATTATCTCGGCCTCGAAGGCTACCAGGTCACAGTGCTTGAGTCCCTGCCGGTGGTCGGCGGGATGATGATGGTAGGCATTCCCCGGTATCGCCTTCCCCGGGAGGTTATTGACCGGGAGGTCAATATGATCGAGGAACTGGGCGTAGAAATTCGGCTCAATACCCGGCTGGGAAAGGATGTTACACGTGAGGATCTGGAAGCTGAAGGGTTTGAAGCCTATTTGATTGCTGTAGGCGCGCACGGGTCCTATAAGTTGATGATTCCAGGAGAAGAGGATTATCCGGAAGTCATATCTGCAGTGGATTTTTTGCGCCGCGTCAGCCTGGGTGACCATCGGCGGCCGGGCAAGCGGGTGGCAGTGGTCGGCGGCGGCAATGTAGCCCTTGATGCGGCCCGGACCTCGCTTCGGCTTGGATGCGAGGAAGTGACCATCCTTTACCGCCGAACCCATGACCAAATGCCGGCCCATAGCGAAGAGGTGATCGAAGCCGAGGAAGAGGGCATCCAATTTTCCTATTTGACCATTCCCAAGGCGGTTCTCGGCGAAAACGGCCATGTCACCGGCATCCAATGCGTAAGGGCGGAGCTTAGCGAACCGGATGAATCCGGCCGTCAGCGGCCGGTGCCGGTTGAGGGAAGCGAGCATGAGCTGCCGGTGGATGTGGTGATCCCGGCCATTGGTCAGGAGGTGGACAGCCTTGGTCTCGACGATTTCAATGAAGTGGATTGGACCCGCAGAAATACCCTGCAGGTCAATACCGTGAGTATGCAGACCCATCAGCCCGGGGTTTTTGCTGTGGGCGATGCAGTGACCGGCCCGGCTACAGTGGTGGAGGCGATTGCCGGCGGAAAGAAGGCGGCTTATGCCATTCACCGATATTTTGAAGGCATGCCGCAGCCGGAACTGCCGCCTGTACCGGTACGCAGGGGCCGGAGCGAGTATTTCACCGTACCCGCCTCCCTTAAAATGGATTTAAAGCGGCCGGAGATGGCCTTGCTCGGAAATGAACGCCGGCGCATTACCTTCCAGCAGGTGCGTCTCGGCATGGCTGATGTTCAGGCCCATAATGAGGCCAAGCGGTGTCTGCGCTGCGATGTGTGCATCCGCTGCGGCCGATGCGTTGAAATATGCCGGGATAAGATGGGGGTTGAAGCCTTGCAGCTTGGATATATGGATTTTGACAATCCCGGGCCCACGGATTTGAAAATTGCGGCCGAGCGCTGTATTGCCTGCGGCGCATGCGCCACCAACTGCCCGACCGGCGCCATGCAGATGACGGACGAAAATAGTGAAAGGGTGCTTTCGCTTTGCGGCACGGTTTTGAACCGGCTGAAGCTGGAATACTGCGAGATATGCGGGGCGGTGCTGGGCCCGGCCCGGTATCATGACTATATTATGCGCCGGGTCAAGGAGATCAGCCCCTCACTGGTGGGCAGACGGATCTGTCTGGAGTGCGCCCGGCGGGACAGCGGCCAGGTGCATGCGGAGATTGTGCCGCCCAGGGAGCGGCGCTAACTCAGTTTGAAAATGAAAGGATTGATCTATGGTGTTTCGCCAGGGACAGAAAGTGGAGATCTATCAGCGTTCCGATGATGAGAGCTGGGAAGCCTATATGGACGAGTTTATCGGCATGCACGGCATTATTACGGATCCGGATACCAGCAAAAATGATCCGGATGCGCTGATCGAGGTCAGCCTGGATGAAAAAGGGACGCACCGGTTTCCGCAGGATTGTCTGCGGGTCATCGATAAAACCGGATAGTTTGGCCTTCTAATTAACTTCACAGGAAAACAGATCTATGCCAAATATCACGATTAACGGGACGCCTGTCGAGGCTCCGGCGGACACGAATGTTTTGGAAGCTATCCGATCGCTCGGGATGGAAGTCCCGGCGCTTTGCTACCATCCTGCGTTGAGTCCGGCAGGCGCCTGCAAGCTGTGCGTGGTTGAAGTGATCATGCCGGAGAAAAAGCCGCGGCTCATGTCTTCTTGTATTCTTAAGCCCAAAGATGGCATGGAGGTGCAAACCGAGACCGAACGGGTTCAGAAATCCCGGACCCGGGCATTCAGAAAACTGGCCCGGTATGCGCCGGAATCCAAAAAGCTCCATCAACTGGCGGAGAAGTTTAATGTTGATTTGGGCGAAGTGCCGGATGACTGTATTCGCTGCCATCTATGTATTCGGGCCTGCAATGAGATCGTGGGCGTTGGGGCCCTGACCATGGATGAACTCGATGATGTCGTGCCCGTGGCCGGTGATAACTGCATTGGATGCGGTACCTGTGTCAATCTCTGCCCCACAGGGGCGATCCGCATGGAGGATAAGGACGACAAGCGGACCATCTATATCCGGGATACGGTCATCGGGCAAAGCGATCTGGTTAAGTGCGAGGCCTGCGGCCGCATGTTTGCCACCCGGAAGTTTCTGTCCCGGGTGGCGGAGGCGACAGAGGATCATCCGCATGTCAAGGAGCCGCATCAGTACTGTCCGACATGTGCCAAACTGATGTCCGACCGGATCAAAAGTTCCGGAAAAATCAAACGACTATAACTCGTATACGGGGAGGTTCGCATGACCGAGATCGCCTGCCGTTCAATGCAGGACGTGGTGGCCTTTGCCATCGACCGCGAGGAAAAGGCCCGGGATTTTTACCGTCAGTGCGCGGAAAAAGCGCAAAAAAAAGGGATCAAGGAATTTTTTCAGGAAATGGCGGATGAAGAAGAGCGCCACCGCAGCCTTTTGGTGGAGCAGGATTTAAGCGGGGAGGGTGAATTTACATCTTCAGCGGTCGAAGACCTCCGGCTGAGCGATTTTATGGTGGATGTAAAATTTACTCCGGATATCAACTACCAGGAGGCCCTGGCCATGGCCATGAAAAAAGAGGAAAAGGCCCACGCCTTTTACGTGGCCTGGCAGGACCGGTGCAGCAATGAGAAGACGGCCAGGGTATTTGAATTTCTGGCCGGGGAAGAGCTCCGCCACAAGCGGAAAATCGAAGAGATATACGATACGGATATTCTTCAGTGGGATTAAAAACAAAAGAGAAGGAGCAAACATTTATGGCTAAAAAACTGGCGATGATTGGCGTAATGCTCTTATTTGGAATGGTTCTGCTGGCCGCCGGTCTGCCCCAGGCTAAAGCCGGGGATACCACCGGGGCTATCCTTGATATTTTACATGAAAAGGGCGATCTGACGGATCAGGAATATGAGGAGCTGAAGAAAAAAGCCAAAGAAGAGGATCAGGGGTATAAAACCTATTTTGACAAGCGGCTGCATTTTGATTCCCCGGATGATCGCTTTAAATTCCGCATCGGCGGCCGGATCCTTCTGGATGCCGCAGCCATTGATGCAGATGAGGATTTTGAGACCGCAGCGAATGCCTCGGGCAATACATTTGAAGGCAGCGGGGTTGAGTTCCGGCAGGCAAGGCTTCATATGATGGGCCTGCTCTACGATCACGTGGCATTTAAAAATGAGTTTGAATTTGCCGGCGGGGATGTGGGTTTTAAGGAAAACTGGATTGAACTCCGGGACCTGCCCTATGTCGGTAAAGTGCGCGCCGGACATACCAAGGAGCCCTTTTCTCTGGAGCGGCTGAACAGCCGGATGTATATGCCGTTTATGGAGCGGGCGCTGCCAAACGGTATTGTCCCCGGCCGGAATACGGGTGTCCGGTTTTTAAATTTTCTGGATCAGCCGCGCATGAGCTGGAGCGTGGGATTTTTTAAGGAAACCGACGGCAGCGGGGATGGTTTTACGGAAAACGACGGTTACAACATCACCGGCCGCATTACCGCCACCCCCTGGTATACGGATGAGGGCAGAAAAGTGCTGCACCTGGGGCTTGGCTACAGTCATAAGTTTACTGACGAGGATGACGACGACACCTGGCTGCGCTTCAGAAAACGGCCGGAACTCCATATTTCGGATCTAAGGCCCGCTGATACCGGGAATATCCCGACGGACGGGGCGGATATGATCGGCCCCGAGGCCGCCCTCATGCTGGGTCCCTTCTGTCTTCAGGGCGAATACTGGTATACGAAGCTTGACTCCGAAGCCTATGATGATCCGGCATTCAGCGGCTACTATGTGATCGCAAGCTATTTTTTAACCGGCGAGCACCGTACATATAAGGTCACCGGCAATGACGGCGCGGAATTTTCCATGGTGGATATCAAATCCCCGTTTGATCCGAAAAATGGCGGCTGGGGGGCCTGGCAGGTGGCCGCCCGGTATGCGGACCTGGATCTAAATGACAACGGGATTAAAGGCGGAGAAATGGATGATATCTCTCTGGCCCTGAACTGGTATCCCTATACCAATGTACGCTGGAGTTTTAACTACGTGCGGATCGATGCGGCGGACAGCTACGAGACGGCCGGAATCGCTGACGGGGATGCGGATGTTTTTCAGACCCGATTTCAGGTCTATTTTTAGGGAATAGTTTACTCCACTTCATCCAGTCCGAACCAGCGGCTCAGGTTGAGGTTTCTGGTAAACCAGTTGGTCTGGTCCGGGGGGCTCAGGTTGGGTTTTGTGGCCTGGATAAAGGCCGGCAGAACCAGCAGGGCACCGAAAGTCGCGGCGATCATGGTGATAGCCAGAAGGATGCCCAGCAGGTTGATGGGGATGAATTGGGATCGCAGAAACACCAGGAAACCGAAAATCAGGGCGAGCGAGGTGAAAATAATCGCTTTTCCGGCCACCTGCAGTGTCCATGTGATGGATTCCGCTGCTGAGTAGCCGCGGCTGCGGTTATGCCGGAATTTGTTCATAAAATGGATGGTATCATCGATACCGATGCCGATGGCCACCGCGGCGATTACGGAAGTGGTCATGTCCAGCGCGATGCCTGCCCACCCCATAATACCGAAATTGATCAATACGGCCACACCCATGGGGATAAGGGCCAGCACATCTACTTGCTGGTAGTGAAAATCCACAAACGGCTCAAACGCATCATAGCGGCCGTCTGAATCACTGTCCTCGCCGGCATAGATTTCAATATAGTCATAGATGTCCAGTTTGTTTTCCGGGATTTTGTAAGCCTCCGGATCATCGTTGTTCATGGCCATGTGCATGGTTTTGATAATATCAGTGAATGAGTCGGTGCGGCCGATATGCAGATCCGCATTTTCCCCGCTTTCCAGCCACTGCCGGAACTCTTCGATAAATTTAAGAAATTCCGGCGATTTTACTCCGTTGGGTTCGCCCGAGTCGATGATAATGTCAAATCCCCAGCCGCCGCCGAATTTCTCCCCGATTTCATCAACGCTTTTACGAACTTCGGAGCCTTTCTTAAAATAGCTGACATACGCGGTATCCACCTTAAGGTGCACGAACCCGCTGATGCAGATGATCAGAACAATCGCAGCGATAACCACGATCAGCCGGTAATGATGGTTGGCGCCGCGGATCATCAATAGGATGAATCGATCCACCAGGGTTTTGTAGCGTTTGATTGCGGAATATTTTTTTTTCATAGAATGCGGCCGCTGATGCGGCATGACTGAGAGGCTTGCCGGAATCAGGGCGCTTGCCGAAAATACGGCGAACATGGCGCCTATACCCGAAAATATGCCCCATTCACGGACAGCCGAAAGCTGGCTGGTACTCAGCGTGGCAAATGCGATGAATGTGGTAATGCCGGTCAGCAGAACCGTCAGGGAAATATGGGTCATGGCGATGAAAAGCCCTTTTTGTTTCCCTTTTTGGCTGATGAAATCAAAATCGTTGTAATACTGGTTCAGGATATGAATGGCATAGGAACTGCCCACGGCAATCATCAGCGTCGGAAGTGACGAGGCCATGACCGTTATTTTAAACCCCAGATATCCCATCAGACCGAGCACCCAGATCTCTGCCATGGCAAGAGAGAGCATGGGCAGGCAGACCCCGCGGATCGAGCGGAAGTTAAAATAAAAAACGGCCATGACCACCAGCATGACCATTGGCACCAGTGTGGCAAAATCCATGCGGATGAAATTAAACGACCAGACATGGATCACCGGCATGCCGGTGTAAGTGAGTGCCAGATCCGAGTAGCTATCAAAAATCGACATAAGCTCCCGGGTAGCGGCATCCCGGTGAGGATCACGGCTTTTGAATTTTATGAGAACCCCGTAATCCGTTATTTCGCCGGTCGCCGAATCCCGCGCATACAACATTTCAGCAAATGCGGGGTTCCGCATCAGGCGCTGTTTGAACCGGCGTATCTGCCCCGGTGTTTCCGGGATGATACGTCTGCCTTCCCGGTCGGTCTCAATGAGATCATATACCTCCAGGACATCCATCTCGCCCCGGATGTCCTGGGCGGTCAGTGGAGACATGATCTCATCAACCAGTTCCTGCCGTTTTATTTCATAGACCTTCCGAAGTTCTTTTTTAAGGCGGTTTAAATTTTTTTTAGAGAGGGTCTCTTTCGAGCCGAATAAATCGTTTACCTTACGGCGGAGTGTGCGTTGGAATGCCGGATCATCGGCAAAGTGGGAAAAAAGCGCACTGGTGCGGATGGATTCCCGGTCAAGCATGCCCATGAAGCTGACCAAGCGCGCTTTTTCTTTATCCGGGTTAAACTCCTGAAAGGCCTCGATGTCTGTGATCAGGCAATCGAAGGTTTCCAGAGTGGCATGGCTGAAAAGATTATCGGCAGAGACGGCCATGACAATAAACTGGCCGTTATCCCCGTATATATCTTTGATCTGGTTGTAGTACTTATATTTGGGGTCATTTTGCGGCATGATCGTTTCAACTGAATTGTCGATTTCCAGTCGAAGCAGGCCGGGGGCAAGCAGGAGGGTGAGGGCGGCAAGGATAGAGAAAACGGTAAAGGGCCGTCTGATGCAGAAACCGATGAAGTGATTCATTGGGCCAATGATCCTTGACGGAATGTTCAATTTATTTGACGGCTTCGCAAAAAGTCCAATATCTTTGTTGCGCTGCATTCCCCGGAATTTCACTTAGGAGTAAGTACTCTGGATTCCTTGGGATTTGCGCGCCGGGATCCTGAACTTTTTTCTTTGCCGTCCCACAATCGGCTTCCAAGAAACTGATCGTACTCAGTCCCGCGCAAGCGGGACGGTACTCGTGCTCATAATCGTACTCG
>JBKHAE010000005.1:0-49685 GCA_046543065.1 Desulfobacterales bacterium
GACCCGGCTCTTTTCTTAACCACTATTTAGTTTTCAAAGATCAAAGGCTAATTTTGGATCAAAAAAAATTGCCCTACTCTCGCCAAGGACAATTTTTATTTATAAACTTTATCCGATTGCCTGTCAATAAAAAATTTAAGTTTTGTTTAAATTTTTAAAGCCTGAATTTATCGACGACCGAGACATGGTTGGTTCTTTCCGTAACCGGATTTTGCGTTTCTACCTGTGATACAAAACTTTGTCAACATGAAATTTCATAAAAATTTAATTTAATTTTCCACGGCATGTAACATGCCAGGAATTTTCATTTTTATAAGCCTTCATACGGACCCACAGGATGAAAATCTCCGACATTATCAATTATGAATAGAAGGCCCGAATCCGATCCACCACGTATTCAAGCTCTTCATCCGCAAGCTCCGGGAATATGGGCAGGGCCAGGGTTTCGGCCGCGGCTTTTTCCGATACCGGCATATCCCCCTCTCTGTAGCCCAGATCCGCAAAACAGGCCTGCAAATGCAGCGGAACCGGATAATAGATTTCATTGCCCACGCCGGATTCATTCAGCCAAGCCCGGAGCGCATCGCGTTTTTCCGGCACCCGGATCACAAACTGATTGTATATATGCCGATCCTGTTTTTTAACCGGCAGCCCGATGACCGCCTCCAACCCCGCGGCTTTGAACAACGACCGGTATTTTTCGGCGTTTTCCTGACGGGCGCGCGTCCATTGATCCAGATAGGAAAGCTTTATGGAAACGATGGCCGCCTGCAGGGCATCCAGGCGGAAATTGCCGCCGATCACCTGATGATAGTACTTGGGGTGGCCGCCGTGGACCCGCAGGATCTTTAGCCTATCATATAAATCGGAAGATTGGGTGGTGACAATCCCCCCGTCTCCGAATCCGCCTAAGTTTTTGGACGGGAAAAACGAAAAACAGCCGAAATCGCCCAGCGCGCCCGCCCGCTTGCCCTGATATTCGGACCCGATGGCCTGGGCCGCATCCTCTATTACAGAAAGGCCAAGGGAGCCGGCGATCTCCAAAATCGGGGTCATCTCCGCGCACTGTCCATAGAGATGAACCGGCATGATCGCTTTTACCGTCTGTTTTTCTTCCGGCGGCATTTTTGTCAGCACTGATTCAAGGGCATGGGGATCAATATTATAGGTATCCGCTTCAATGTCTGCAAACACCGGAATCGCCCCCAGCCGCCGGATGGAGCCGGCAGTGGCGAAAAAGGTATAGGGCGTGGTAAGCACCCGATCGCCGGCGCCTATATCCGCCGCCATCAGCGCAATCAGCAGGGCATCCGTGCCTGAGGAGACGCCAACGGCATAGTCGGTTTGACAGTAAGCGCTGATCTCCTGCTCCAAAGTTTCTACATAGGGGCCCAGGATAAAGTGCTGGGAATCATAAATCTCCGTAGTTACCCGCAGACACGCATCCTTAATTTGCTGGTATTGTCGTTTTAGATCAAGCAGGGGAACCTTCATTCACTATCCTTTTTGCCTTGAAAAAATTACAATTCCGAATCGGTTGGGGTTGTTCTCAAAAACACTGGCCTGCATTACCGTTCATGAACGGCTGTTCCCACATAGGTAGTTTTGATTTCGCAGAATATGGGCGGCAAAACGCTTTGATACTCATAGCTCTTGTTAATGTCTTTAACACCGGTAAGCCGGTCCCCGAACTGGCTTTTTGCCGCATCCCACAACAGCGCTTCGCCCTCGGTGCCCTCGACGATGATGCCTAAAATACACCTGGATTCGCCCTTGGCGGAAACAATGCCCAAAACGTCATAATCCGTGGACTCATACCGGGTGACTGTGCTTGTAGCATTGATGCCGGGCCGGGAACTCCGGTTGAGATACTCCATATACCCCGCGCAACCGGAGACCATCAAGAGAGACACGGCAATAACTCCGATAATACAGAATTTCAGAACATGATTTTTCATAAGGCCTTCCTTTTCTTTAAGCTTAAATTTTGAAAATATCCAACCGATCCGGAGATTGGCCGCTATATCAATGGTATTTTGCCTTCTTCCGCGGCTTGCCATTTCCATTTTTCTTCTGCGCGGCCGGAATGGGTGCACAATGGGTCTGAATGGCCGGGTAGCCGAGCAGATTGTTGATCTCGCGGGCAAGCCCCACCCCGACCCGGAGCTTCATATGCTCCGGCAGCTCAATGATGGTTTCGGTTTTTTCCGGAATAACCAGATGGAGATAGCCTTTGCATTGGCCGGGATATTTGTTTAGCACTTCATAGAGTCGGGTCAGGATCTTTTTTTCGCAGATGCCGGTATCAACCGTCAAATGGACACTGGCCGCCCAGGTTTCTTCCGCTTTTTCGATCGGGATCAGGGTGTCAGCCAATAGCTTGACCGCCTGCTCATTCTTCTGCACCTGGCCCTGGACAAAAACCGGCGCATCTTCGGCCAGTATGTCGCGTACCGACTGATAAACGGAAGGAAAGACCGTAACCTCGACCGCGCCCTTCATATCCTCGAGATCCACAAAGGCCATATTCTCCCCCCGCTTGGTGGTAATGGTCTTTAAGCTCCGGATGATGCCGCCGATCCGGATCATTTTTCCATCTACCACGCCGTCCTCCTTTAATGCAATGGCATTGGTGGAGGCAAATTTTTCGATCAGATCCTGATATTCATCCAGGGGGTGGCCTGTGATATAGAATCCGATGGCCTCTTTTTCAAGCTCAAGCTTTTTGCGCTTGTCCCACTCAGAGATCTCCGGCATAACCGGCGGATTGATGGACTGGGCGGCCGCTCCATTGCCGAACAACTGAAGCTGCGGGTCTGCCGCCTCCTTTTGAATTTTTTGTCCGTAATCCAGGGCATCTTCCACCGCCGCCATCATCTGGGCGCGGTTGTACCCGGTGGAATCAAACGCGCCGCATTGAATCAGGCTCTCCAGCACCCGTTTGTTGACTTTCCGGATGTCCACCCGCTGACAGAATTCGAACACAGATGAATAATGGCCGTCAGCCCGGGTGTTAATAATCGATTCAATGGCGGAATCCCCGACGTTTTTGACCGCTGCCAGGCCGAAGCGGATGGCTTCTCCGGTGACCGTAAACTCGCGGTTGCTCTCGTTAATATCCGGCGGCAGCACCGGTATGTTCTGATTCCGGCATTCGGCGATGTACTTGACCACATTATCCGAATTGTTCATTTCACTGGTCAGGACCGCGGCCATATATTCCACCGGAAAATGGGACTTCAGGTAGGCCGTCTGATAGGCGATCATGGCATAAGCGGCGCTGTGGGACTTGTTAAACCCGTAACCGGCAAATTTTTCAATCAGCTCAAAGAGCTGTATCGCCTTGTCCTTGGGGATATTGTTTTTGGTCGCCCCCTCCACAAAACGCTCCCGCTCCTTGGCCAGCTTGTCGGCAATCTTTTTGCCCATGGCCTTGCGCAGGCCGTCCGCTTCGGCCATGGAATAGTCGGCCAGCTCGCCGGCGATTTTCATGACCTGTTCCTGGTAAAGAATGACCCCGTAGGTCTCCGCCAGTACCGGTTCCAGCTCCGGGACCAGGTACTCAACGGCTTTGCGGCCGTGCTTTCTCTCCACAAAGTCGTTTACCATCCCGGACTCAATCGGCCCGGGCCGGTAAAGCGCCACAAGCGCCGTTACATCCGCGAATTTCTCCGGCTTTAATCGGATCATCAGATCCTTCATCCCGGTGCTTTCCAGCTGGAACACGGCCGTAGTGTCGCCGGATGAGAGAAGCCGGTAGGTATCGGAATCCGCCGTGTCAAGATCGATGAGATCCGGCGGGGTTTTGCCCTGATCCGCGATGATGCGCAGGGTATCTGACATGATGGTTAAGTTCCGCAGCCCCAGAAAATCGAATTTGACCAGCCCGATTTTCTCAACCATGTTCATGTCAAACTGGGTCAGGACCTCACCCTTTTTCCCGCGATAAAGCGGCAGATACGCCACCAGGGGCTTATCACCGATTACCACGCCGGCCGCATGGGTGGAAACGTGGCGGTTCAAGCCTTCAAGGGATTTGGAAATTTCCAGCAGTTCGGCATAGTCCGGGTTGGCCTTAGCCTTTTCCGCCAGCCGCGGCTCTTTTTCAATGGCCTTCTCCAGGCTGATCTTGGGATCCTCCGGTACGAGCTTGGCAATGGCATCCACTTCGTTTAACGGGATATCCAGTGCCCGGCCCACATCCCGGATCACGGCCCGGGCCTTCATCTTTCCATAGGTGATGATCTGGGCCACATAATCCCCGCCGCCATAGCGGTCCACCACGTAGTGGAACACATCCTCCCGGCCGTTCATGCAGAAATCCACGTCAATATCCGGCATGCTGATGCGGTCGGGATTTAAAAACCGTTCAAACAAAAGCCCATGCAACAGGGGATCAATATCGGTAATCCCCAAAGCATAGGCCACGAGACTCCCGGCGGCCGAGCCCCGCCCCGGGCCCACCGGAATATTGTTTTTCTTGGCATATTCAATAAAGTCGGCCACAATCAGGAAGTAGCCGGGGAATTCCATATTATTAAAGACTGAAATTTCATAGTCCAGCCGCTTTCTATAGGCCGAGACATCCATATCCGGATTGTTGGCGAGAATCCGTTCAAGCCGCATTTCAAATCCGCTGCGGGTCTTCTCCTCAAAAATTTCCGCCTCGGACTTATCAGCATTAAGATCAAAGTGCGGAAAATGGTGGACGCCAAAAACAAACTCCACATTGCAGCGCTCCGCGATTTCAGCGGTATTTTCAATGGCCCCCGGATATTCGCCAAAAGCCTCGATCATCTCCCCGGCCGGCTTAAAATATAGCTCCTCAGTACCGAACTTCAACCGCTCGGTTTCATTGACCGTCTTTCCGGTCTGAATGCAGAGCAGCACCTCGTGGGCCCGCACATCCTTCTGATCCAGGTAATGGCAGTCATTGGTGGCCACCAGGGGAATGGAGAGCCGCCGGCTCATATCAAGAAGCCCCTCGTTGACTTTGGCCTGTACATCAATCCCGTTGTTCTGGACTTCGAGGTAGAAATTGCCTTCGCCGAACAGCTCATTATAGAACCGGGCCGCTTCATTCGCCTCATCGATACGGCCGGCCTGGATCAGAGACGGAATTTCGCCTTTCAGGCAGGCGGACAGCCCGATCAATCCATCCGAATGCGCCCGCAAGATCTCCTTGTCAATGCGGGGCTTGTGATAAAATCCCGTAAGACTTGCCTGGGTGGCCAGCTGGCAGAGGTTCTGATAGCCGGTCTGATTTTTTGCCAGAAGCACTAAATGGGACATGCCTTTGTGGTCCATCGGGGTTTTATCCCGCATGGTTCTCGGCGCCACATAGCACTCGCAGCCGATAATCGGCTTTATACCGGCCTTGGTGGCTTGTTCATAAAAATCGACCACCCCGAACATGGTGCCGTGATCGGTAATGCCCACCGCGGGCATGTTATACTGCTTTGCCCGCTCAAGCAGCTGATTGATACGGATGGCTCCGTCCAGCAGGCTGTACTCGGTGTGCACATGGAGATGAACAAAGTTATGCGCTGACTCAGTCATTACAAGCCCTCACAGGCTATGGTAAAATTTGACATTCGCTATAAACCCGGCTTTAATTCCAGAGCAAATTGGCCCAGATTAAAATTAAGAGTAAGATTAAGATTAAGATTAAGACGGTAAAATCAGTCGATGCTGTAGTTGGGTGCTTCCTTGGTGATAATCACGTCATGGGCGTGACTTTCCTTGAGACCGGCCGGGCTGATCTTGATAAATCGGGCTTTTTCACGCAATTCCTCAATGGTACGGCACCCCACATACCCCATGCCGGATTTTAATCCGCCGATCATCTGAAAAATATTTTCTGCCAGAGTGCCCCGATACGGCACCCGGCCCACGATGCCTTCAGGCACCAGTTTGTCGTTGCTCTCTTCGTCCGTCTGGTAATAGCGATCCTTGCTGCCCTGCTGCATGGCCTCCACCGACCCCATGCCGCGGTAGGCTTTATAGCTTCTGCCCTGAAAAATGATCTTTTCCCCCGGACTTTCCTCGGTTCCGGCAAACAGCCCGCCGATCATTACCGAATGGGCGCCTGAGCCCAGGGCTTTGGTCAGATCCCCGGAATACTTCACCCCGCCGTCGGCGATCAAGGGAATGCCCGTTTTATTGGAAATCGAGCGGCAGTTCATAATAGCGGTCAGCTGCGGCACCCCAATGCCGGCCACCACACGGGTGGTGCAGATCGAGCCCGGCCCGATGCCAACCTTGATCCCATCCGCGCCGGCATTGATCAGATCCTCCGCCCCCTTGCCGGTGCCCACATTACCGGCCACCAGATCAACATCCGGGAAGTTCCCCTTCAGGATTTTAAGGGCATTGATGACATTGGCGGAATGGCCGTGCGAGGTGTCAATCACAATCACATCCGCCCCGGCCTGGATCAGGGCCTCCGCCCGGGCCTCCATGTCCTGGCCCACGCCGATGGCCGCGCCCACCCGCAGCCGGCCAAGTCCGTCTTTGCAGGCATCTGGGTATTTTCTGATTTTTTCAATGTCTTTTATGGTAATCAGACCCGTTAACCGGCCCTCCTTATTCACAACCAGCAATTTTTCAATTCGGTGCTGGTGCAGGAGCTTTTTGGATTCCTCGAGATCAATGCCCTCCATCACCGTCACCAGATTTTCCCTGGTCATCACTTTGGATACGGGTTTTTCCAGATCGGTCTCAAATCGCAGGTCCCGGTTGGTAACGATGCCCACAAGCTTCTCGCCCCTGGTGACCGGCACCCCGGAAATATGGTATTGCTCCATCAGTTTTAAAACACTGCTGATCGGGGCGTCCGGCTCGGTGGTCACCGGATCGATAATCATTCCGCTCTCTGATTTTTTGACGTGCTCGACTTCCCTGCACTGATCCTTAATGTTCATGTTCCGATGGATAAATCCGATGCCGCCGGCCCGGGCCATACTGATGGCGGTTCGGGCTTCGGTCACCGTATCCATGGCCGCACTGACCAGCGGGATATTTAAATTCAGGTTCCGGGTCAAACGGGTACTTGTATTAACTTCACTGGGCAGCACATCCGAATAATTCGGCAGCAGCAGCACATCATCAAAAGAATAGGCTTCTTCAGGTGGTATCTTACTCATATAATGCCTCCAAAAATCCTTTTTGCCGGGCTATTTGTCAAACAGAGCGCTTGACAGGCCAATAAATATTATCATAATACAAAACAAATTTCCCGGCCACCGAAAATTAACAGGCTGCGGAAAAACAGCCGATGATGCCGGACAATGGCAAATATCCGGCTGAAAGCCGGCTACGCAGCCATTTATATAAGCCATTTAAGTGATTGAAAAACCCATGCTGATTCATATAAATCCGGAAACCCCGCAGAAACGCCTGATTAATAAAGCCGTGGAGGTATTAAACCAGGGCGGCATCATTGCTTATCCGACGGACACCTATTACGGCATCGGCTGCGATATCATGAATAAAAAGGCGATCGAAAAAATCTACTGGTTAAAGCAGCGCGACAAGCGCGAACCGTTCAGCTTTGTCTGCTCGGACCTCAAAAACATCAGCCAGTACGCCAAGGTCACCAATTATGCCTATAAAACCATGAAGCGCCTTTTGCCCGGGCCCTACACCTTCCTGCTTGAGGGCTCCAAAATGGTGCCCAAAATCATGCTGACCAAGCGAAAAACCGTCGGTATCCGCGTACCGGATCATCCCATCTGCATCCGGCTGGTTGAGGGCCTGGACCACCCCATTATCTCCACCAGCGCCAGCCACCCAGACGGCGAAATCATCAACGACCCGTCTCTGATCCAGGATTACTTCGCCCCGCACCTGGACCTGGTGATCGACGGCGGGCCAGTACCGGCTGAGCCATCCAGCATTATCTCCCTGATTGGCGATGAACCGGAAGTCATCCGGGAGGGACGGGGCGATATCAGCGTTTTTGAATAAAAAAACCGCTCCTTTATCAGAACGGTAAAAAATTAGGTCTTAGGTTTTAGGTGTTACCTAATACCCAGGTTCATAAATGTATCCGGGCGTCACCGAAGTCATTTCTTCCGCTGCCGCTTTAATCTTGGCAGCCGCCATATCCATCATATAATCCAGGATGGGCAGCTTTTTTTCCGGCGGGTAAACGGTTTTTATTCTGCCCTCAATACCGCCCATGCGGCCAGCCCATTCCACAGCATCCGCCAGGTTGCCGAGCCGGTCCACCAACCCGTATTCCATGGCGGTCTCGCCCGAAAAAATGCGGCCATCGGCGATCTTTCGGATGGCCTCCGGAGACTCGCCCCGGCCTTTGGCCACATCCGCGATAAACTGGGTGTGAATGTTGTCTGTAAATGCCTGGAGCAGCTCCCGCTCCTTATCCGACATCTCCCGGACCGGCGAGGCAATGTCCTTATATTCGCCGCTTTTGATAATCACCGGGCTTAACCCGATTTTTTTAAACAGCTCCTGAAAATTGGTATAGCCCATGATCACCCCGAGGCTGCCGGTGATTGTGCCCGGATTGGCCATGATCCGGTCGGCTGAAGAGGCCACATAATAGCCGCCCGAGGCGGCAATGGTGCCCAGGGACGCGACCACCTTTTTTTCCTTAACGGTTTTCTCAATCTCCCGATAAATCTCCTGTGCCGGGCCCACGGGGCCGCCCGGGGAATTGATCCGCAAGACAATGGCTTTTATCCCCGTCTGCTCCCGGAAAGACTTAATCTGGCCGATAATCTCCCGCGCGTCGGTGGTCATGCCCTCAATTTCAATCACCCCGACCTTTTCCCCAAATCTGAGCTCTCTTTTCTCCTTGTCAACCAGGCCCATAAGAGAGGTCAACACTGTGGCGGCAGCCACGATGGCGGTGAAAATAAGAATAAAAAACAGAAACGGATGCCTGCGGGAAAACATGGATCCCATACCCCCTATAACACGTATTTAAATCAACCGGAACGATAAGCAGCGCTTATTGCGTATACGAAGGCACTGAGGTGCTTTTGAAAAATTTGAAACGCTCAATTTAGGAGGAAGGCAGCGGCAGACGACGCGGGGCTTGCCGCGCCGTCTGCACGATATTTGCTCTTGCTTGCTTATCCGGAAAACCGGGATACGGTTTGATTAAACCTCTTTTTCCGGATCAATATCCTGAGTCGCTTCCGGATCAGACGGCTCCCGGGGGGTATCCGTCTCATCAGCGGATGCGGCGGATGCGGCAAAAGCGTCTTCAGCAGCGGCCGCCGCTGCCGGCGCTTCCTCTTCAGCCGCTTCACTGCTGTCCGCGGCAGACGCGGCCACTTCCTGAGCTTCTGCAGCCGCACTGTTTTCGCTGTTAAATTTCTCCTGAAGATTTTCTTTCAGGATTTCACCCAGGCTTGACGGCGCCGGCTTCATCTGGTTGACGTAGTCCTCAAGCATGGATTGATCATCTTCCATTTCTACCTGCTTAATGGAAAGGCCGATGCGGCGCTCCTCGGTATTAATATTGATCACTTTGGCGTTTAGGCTGTCACCGACATGGTATTGGCCCACCGGGGTTTTGATCTTCTCCTTGCTGATTTCGGAGACATGCACCAAACCCTCAATACCCTCTTCAATCTCCACAAAAATACCAAAATCCGTGACATTGGTAATGTTGCCGCTGATCTCCGTGCCCACGGGATAGCGGTCCGCCACGGTTTTCCAGGGATCTTCGGCCAACTGCTTGATCCCCAAAGAAAAGCGTTCATTATACTTATCAATATCCAAAACCTTGGCCTGGACCGTATCCCCCTTCTTATACAGCTCAGAGGGATGCTTGATCCGCTTGGTCCAGGAAATATCCGATATATGGACCAGCCCGTCGATATCATCATCAATGCCGATGAACATCCCGAAGTCCGTGATATTTTTGATCTTGCCCTCAATGGTCGAGCCCACCGGGTACTTTTCGCTGATCACCTCCCAGGGATTCGGCACCGTCTGCTTCATGCCGAGCGATATCCGCCGGCTTTCCGGCTTGATGTCCAGCACCACGGCGTCAACTTCTTCGCCCACACTGACAATCTTGGAGGGATGCCGGACTTTCCGGGTCCATGACATCTCGGAAACGTGGATCAAGCCCTCGATCCCCTCTTCCACCTCAACGAACGCGCCGTAATCGGCCAGGCTCACCACCCGGCCGGTAACTTTGGTTCCCACGGGATATGTTTCTTCGGCAAAGGACCAGGGATCCGGCACCAGCTGCTTCATGCCAAGCGAAACCCGCTCATTTTCCGAATCAAATGACAGCACCTTTACATTGATCGGATCGCCGATGGCATATAGTTCGGAGGGGTGCTTGACCCGGCCCCAGGAAATATCGGTAATATGGAGCAGCCCGTCCACACCGCCGAGATCAACGAAGATGCCGTATTCGGTGATATTTTTGACAACCCCCTCCATGACCTTATCGACTTCAATGGACGCCAATGTGGCCGCCCGCTTGCTCTCCCGCTCTTCTTCAAGAATGGCCCGGCGCGAGAGCACGATATTGTTGCGTTTCCGGTTGAATTTTAACACCTTGAATGAAAAGGTCTGCCCGACCATTTCATCCAGGTTCCGGATGGGTCGCAGGTCGGCCTGTGACCCGGGTAAAAAGGCCTGGACCCCCACATCAACGGAAAAACCGCCTTTCACCCGATTGGTAATAACGCCCTCAATGGTGCCGCCGGATTCGTAAACCTCCCGAATGGCTTCCCAGACTTTTACCTTGGCCGCCTTTTCTTTGGACAGGATGACGCGTTCCTCTTCCTCATCCCACCATTCCACCATGACCTCGACTTCATCGTTTAAATTCACATCCAGATTGCCATGGTCGTCCCGGAATTCGTGAATGGGAATCTGACCCTCGGATTTATAGCCGACATCCACCAACACGTAGTCCTTGTCCATGGAGATGACGATGCCGTTTACCAGTTCGCCCTCCTGAAACTGCTTCAGGCTCTCCTCATACATCTCCATTAACTGGTCCATCCCGACGTCAGAAGCGCCCTGCGGATTGTCAGCCGATTCATTCGCGGCCATTTCGTCGGGTGAAGTTTGCGCCGCCCGCTCGGTGAACTCGAGGTCCGCCTGATCGGACTGCTGGTTTTCAGAATTGCTCATAATGTTGTCCATTGATGTTTAGTCCCCCTTTGCCATAGTCTCTTGCCTGCTGATTTTTTTTCAGGCTAATATAAATCTGTGTGTTTAACAGAGCTTATTTTAAAACTCAATGATTAATTTGATTTTTCCTAACATTGAAGCGTTCTTACGGATGCGTCTGCCCGGCCACCCGCCTTATCATCTCCGCCACCACGGCCTCGACCGACAGATCCGTCGAATCAATCACCACCGCATCCGCCGCCGGTTTTAGCGGCGCCGCATCACGGGCCGCATCATTTTCATCCCGTTTTTTCATATCCGCAGCCACCGCTTCAAACGACTGACCGGATTTCTCCAAAATCTCCTTATAACGGCGCATGGCGCGGGTATTTAAATCCGCCATCAGAAAAAATTTGAAATCCGCATCCGGAAACACAACTGTCCCCATGTCCCGGCCTTCAAAAACTGCCCGTTTTTGCGCCCCCAGCTGCCGCTGAATCCCCCAAAGCGCCTGGCGCACAACCGGGCGGGCGGATACGGCGGATGCCATCATGGACATCTCCGGGGTCCGCAGCTTGTCGGTGATATCCTCATCCCCTGAAAAAAGCCGGGTACCGGCCGCGGTATTCACCATCCGCAGCTCAATCCCGGCACACAAACGCTCCAGGGCCGCATCATCGTCTGCGGCAATGCCCTGTTTTCTGGCCTCATAGGCCACCCCCCGGTACAGAGAACCGGTGTCCACATAGGCATAACCCAGTCTGTCCGCCAGATTCCGGCTGACGGTGGTCTTTCCCGAACCGGCCGGACCGTCAATGGTGATAAGCAGATCTTTCATACATTTTTATCCTCTGCCAGGCGATGCATCACTTTTTTAAAAGCCGCCAGAAAGCGCTCGTTTTCCTTTCGCGTGCCGACATTGACCCGGATATACTGCGGATACCCATAGGACACCATGGACCGAATGATCACGCCCTCTTTCAGCATTTCCTGAAACACGCGATCCGCATCCTGCTTCACATCAACCAGAAAAAAATTGGCCTGGGTCGGAAAACCGGGAATCTTCATCTCATTTAGTGCGGTTTGCAGGAACTCAAGTTCAGTGGCCACCAGGTCAATAGTTTTCTGCACAAATGCGTCATCATCGAGCGCGCCCACGGCCGCGGCCTGGGCCAGTGAACTGGTGTTGAACGGCTGGCGCACCCGATGGAGAAGCCCGGCGAGTTCCGGCGGCATCACCCCGTAGCCGATCCGAACCCCGGCCAGGCCGTAGATTTTTGAAAATGTGCGCAAAACCGCAACCGACGGGGTTTCACCGATAACCGAGAGCCCGTTTAAGCACTCCGGATCACGGGCAAACTCAATATAGGCCTCATCCAGCACCACGGTCACGGATGGCGGGAGTTTTTCCAGAAAGGCCAGAAACTCGGCCTGACGGATAAAACTGCCTGTGGGATTGTTGGGGTTATTGATAAAAACGATGCGGGTTCTGTCCGTGACAGCGGAAAGCATGGCCGAAAGATCCACTGCCAGATTTTTTAGCGGCACAAATACCGGCCTGGCGCCCACGCTTTGCACCAGAATCTCATACATTAAAAAAGAGGGCGCGGTCATGACCGCCTCATCACCGGGGTCAAGAAGCGCCCGGGCCAGCATGCCGATCACATCATCGGAACCGTTTCCCAACACGATGGATTCCGGCCGCACCCCCAGTTTTTCGGCGAGCTTTCGAGTCAGATAGTAACCGCTTCCATCCGGATACCGGTGGAGATTGTCCATTGCCGCCTGCATGGCCGCCACAGCCCCGGGCGCAGGCCCCAGGGGATTTTCGTTTGAGGCGAGTTTAACGGAATTTGAAATGCCGTATTCCCGTTCCAGTTCCTCAATCGGCTTTCCGGGTTTGTAAGGCTTTATGGATAAGATGTGTTCCGGAATCTTTAATTCCATGGCTTGTTTTCCTATACTGCCGCTTTAGTCTTCATTCTTAGGCCGGGTCTTCCACCGGCGGTGCACCCAGAACCACTGCTCCGGATAGCGGTATATCATGGCTTCAAGCACCCGATTGTATTGCCGGGTATTTTCCAGCACATCCCGGTGTTTGTCCCCGGTTTCAATCAGCGGGATTTCCGGGCCCACCCTCATGCGGTAGGTATCCGCCTCCCGGACCAGAAAAATCGGCACCACCGGAACCCTCATTTTCTGGGCAATCAGCGCCAGTCCCTTATTGGTGGATGCGGGTTTGCCGAAAAAATCAACAAACACCCCGGCCCGGCGGGGGGTATTCTGATCCAGCAGGATGCCGACCAGCTCATTTTTTTTAAGGCTCCGCAGGATCTTTCGCATGGAGCGCGCCTTGGAAAAAAGCTGCGCCCCGGAGCGGCCCCGAAAACGCTCAAAAAACTTATCCAGCGGCTTAAAATCAAAGGGCCGGTAGACCACGTTAATCGGATATCCCAGCATTCCCGCGGCATCGGCAAGGAGCTCCCAGGAGCCCAAGTGGCCGGTGAGCACCAGCACGCCCCGGCCCCTGCGATGGGCCGCGTGCAGATGCCTGACCCCGTCAAAGCGAATATGCCGGGCAATTTCTTCAGGCGCGGCGCGATATGACCAGCCGACCTCAAACAAAATCATGATGAGATTGCCAAATATCCGCCGGGCCATCTGCCGGATTTGGCCCGGGCTTTTTTCATATCCAAACACATAAGTCAAATTATTTATCGCCACCTGCCGGTGCCGGCGATCCAACAGAAACCACAGGCGGCCCAGCCAGCGGCTAAATTTTTCCGCCGGATGAAGCGGCACCAGGCCGATGACCCGAAAAACCGCTGAAATGATATGAAATAAAAATTGCTCCATTGCCCTCTTCTTCCATTGCCATTGCAATTAGTACAAAACCGGATAAAATTAAACCCATTTATGCATCAGCCGGATAAATTCACCCGATTCTATCGAAGATTAAGATTAAGAGTAAGAGTAAGATTAAGACGGTAAGGAGTTTTTAATTATGCCTCTCTCCCCCATCGACCTGTATCGGGATGTTCTGCCGCAGACCAACTGCGGTGACTGCGGGTATCCGACATGCCTGGCATTTGCCAGCATGGTGGTCTCCGAGCAGCTGCCGCTTTCCAACTGCCCGCATCTGGAGCCGGACGTTATTGACCGGTGTGAAAAAGAACTTAAGCAGCAGTATGCAGATAAAAAATGGACCAAGCGGAATATGGCTGAAGATGCCCTGAAATGGGCCAGGGAGCGTTCCGCCTCAATGGCCCTATCCGACCTGCCGGCACGGATCGGCGGAGAATTAATTGATCAGAACGGCCAAACCGTTCTCAAACTTCCCTATTTCAGCGGGCACGTGATGATCACCCCTGAAGGGATCACCACACCGGAGGGCGAGGCATTAACCCGTTATGAGCAGGTATTTCTATACATCCACATGGCCCAGGGCGGCCGGGTGCATCCCACCAGCAAGTGGAAAAGCCTGGTGGAGTTTCCGAATACCGTTTCAAAAATCAAGTCCATGAAAAGCCATGTGGAAGCCCCTTTGATTGAGACATTCAGCGGCCGGTCGAAAGATCTCTTAGCCGCGGGAAAGGCCATAGGCGGCAAGGATCAAACCCAAAACTTCGATAATGCGGATGTGGCGCTTCTTTTTCAAGTGCTTCCCCGGGTCCCGGTGCTGCTGATGTTCTGGGAGGCTTCACCTGACGACGGGTTTGCGGCTGAAGCCAAGCTCCTGTTTGATGAAACCATTACCGAACACCTGGATATCGAATCCATCATGTTTTTGAGTGAACGGATTGCGGAGCTGCTTATTGAGCAGGGCAAGACCTAATGGCTTTGTAAAAAACGATTTTAAAGCTGGTGCGGCATTTGAAAGTTCTATCTATTTTTCAGGCGGGCACGGTGGCCCGCCCTACGAATGGGAAAAAACCCGATTCATCGTAGGGTCGGCCACCGTGCCGACCATAACTTCTTGATTTCATTAACCTAATACCTGATACCCAAAACCTAATACGTGAAGTTACTTGGAAGTAATCCCCCCGGGCTGTTTGCCCGGGACCGAGCGTAAAAGTAACTTAATGATATAAATTTGTTAAAAATTCAATCTCTGCTGATTCGTACTCGTACTCGTGCTCGTACTCGTAATCGGCTTTTGATTTTTTCGAGTACGATTACGAGTACGAGAACCGTCCCGCTCACGCGGGACTGAGTACGATTAAGTTACTTAGATGTCCAATATCTGTTTTCCACTAATCTCTCGTCGCTCAACGTGCTTGATGGAACCAATTTTAGAGTAAGAGTAAGATTAAGAGCAAGATTAAGACGCGCTAAAGATATTCTGCCATTATTTCGGTTAGTTCCCTGACCTGAAGCCGGCCTTCAAGGCCCTCAACTTTCACCGCATCCTCCAGCATCCCTGCACATAACGGGCAGGCCACCGCAAGAATCTCCGCCCCGGTCTCGGCTGCCTCTCTTACCCGGACCCGGCCGGGCGAGTCTTCGGCCGCTGACAACAGATCGGTAAAAAAGTTGCCGCCTCCGCCGCCGCAGCAGAAGGCATTTTTCTGGTTCCGGTCCATTTCAATTACTTTCGCATCCGGAAGCGCCTTGAGCAGCATGCGCGGGGACTGGTAATCCCAGTTCCGCCGGCCCAGGTAGCAGGGATCATGAAACGTGATGCGCTCATTGCTGCCGTTCGACTGAAACTTCAGACCGTTTAGGGAAAAGGCCAGAATCTGGGTATAATGGACCGTCTGATAGTTTCCGCCAAGGGCCGGGTAATGGTTTTTAATCGCATGCAGGGAATGGGGTGAAAGCGTGATAATTTTTTGCACGCCCTTCTGATTAAAGGTCTTGATATTTTTTCCGGCAAGCTCTTCAAACAGCGGCGTCTCGCCCATTTCATGCACGTCATTTCCGTCTGAGGCCTCTTCTCCGGAGCCGATGCCAAAGGAAATACCAGCCTGCTGAAGCATTTTCGCAACCGAGCGGGCGATTTCCTGTCCCCGGGTGTCGAATGCACCCACATCATCGACAAAAAACAGGTAGTCCTGATCCGAATAGACCGGGATATCCAGATCCGCCGCCCATTCCGGCCGTTTTTTGCCAGGCTTGCCATAGGGATTGCCGTGAAGCTGGACCTTGGTGAGATAATCCCGCACCGGTGCGGGTACCTGCCCGGCATCCAGAAAGGCCTCCTTACCGGCGGCAAACGCCTCAAGCAGCAGATCCTTGAAGTTGGGGAATGCGCACTGCTCCACGCAGTTGCCGCAGGTGGCGCAGGAGAACATGATTTCCGAAAACCGGCGGCTGTTGGATATCTCATTGTTCAGCCACGCCCGCAAGAGCCACATCCGACCGCCGGGTGAGTAGGTTTCAAACCGGAACGCCTGATAGGCCGGACAGTTGATATCCGTATAATTTGAAGGCAGCTTACAGTAGCCGCACCGGAAACATCGGTGGAGGATCTCTTCATGTTTCATGACGCTAATTCCTTAACGATTAGGCCCCCTCCCAGTTGCCCGGGTTCATAATATGATTTGGATCCAGGGTATGGCGGATCCGGTTCATGAGGGCAAAGGTCTCAGGGGCCATTTTTTCAATGATCTGCTGCTGGGCCGGCAGCTCCGCCTTCCAGGGGATCCCTCCCATGTCCAGGGCCGCAGAGTTGGTTTCCTCCAGCGCATGCTGGGCCCGGGCCATATCCTCGGGATCCGCCCGGTTAAAGGCATAGGCGTAAAAAAACATCATGGCATGGCCGGCCCCGACAATCCGGGCACCCATGGAGTAGCTCACATCATGCTTTTCAGCGATTCTAACGCCTGCCTGATAGGCCTCGGGGAAATGCTCAATCGCCATGATCGCCCCGACGTATTCGAAGCCCCCGCCCTTACGGACATCGGCGAAGCGGGCCAGATCCGGGGACGGCAGCTGCATGAAGCGGCCCTTCTGGGGCGGCGGCATAGGGAGAAACCCGCCGCTTTTGTTGTCGATATAGTCTTTTACCGAGATCTGCAAAAGGTTTCGCTTAAAGGTGAGCTCCTCTTTGCTGTGGGCGCCGTAGGCAATATTGATGTGCATAAAGCCCCGGGCCCATTCCGGCTTGGGGGTCATCCAGGGGGTCATGTCTTCGGCCACCTGGGTGCTGGTTAACTTGGCGATCACATCCGGCATATCCCGGGCGTCTTCTGTGACAAAAATCAATAAATCATTGTGCCGGTAGTTGGGAAAGAGCTTGATCCCAAGCCGGGTGACAATACCGGTGGTGCCTGACCAGCCCATGAACAGACCCGACAGATCCGCGAGCGGCGCCTTGCCGAACCAGTCCGCGGAGACGCTGCACGAGCCGGTGCGCACAATTTCACCGGTGGGCAGCACCACCTCCATGCCGGTCAGCATGTCCGAATGGAATCCGCCCAGCACGGACAAATGGCCTGAGCCGTGAATACAGACATTGCCGGCAAGTGTGGCAATGGGCGGGGCATCCGGCATGGAGTGCTTGAGCTCCGGATGGTGTTTTTTGAGATAGGCCTGGAGCATGCCCTGGGAGGTCCCGCCCTCGACCACCGCGTACCGGCTTTTGGGGTTCACCTCGGTGATGCGGTTCATCCGCTTCATATCCAGAATCATGCCGCCTTTTAAGGCCCGGGTGAGTCCGGACAGTACGAGTCCCCCGCCCATGGGCACCACAGGCACCTGATGTTCGTTTGCCAGCCGCATGATCTCTGAGACCTCTTCGGTGCTTCCCGGCATGACCACCATGTCCGGCTCTGCCGGCGGCATGGTGCCCTGGTCCATGGAATACAGATACCGCTCCTCAGGCTCCGCCGAAACAAACCGGTCGCCGACAATCGCTTTTAATCGCTTTATTACTTCCGTCATGCTCACTATTCTCCCAATGCCATTTGAACCAAATCGCTTACCAGAATGGGCATAAGTCCGTTTTCCGCCACCTCCTGGCCCAGGGTGGCCATGCAGAACGGACAGTTAAACACGCAGTAGCTCGCCCCCACCGCCTGCATGTCCCTGATGTTTTTTGTCACCAGTTCATCCGCCAGGTTGTCCCGCTGCTGGGCGCGAGGCACGCCGCCGCAGCAAAGGGTATTCTCCCGGTCGTATTTCCGGGGGACCCGCTCGGCGCCGATTTTTTCAAATATTTCATCCAGCACCAGGTCGGTCTGGGGGATCAGGCGGTTGGAACAGGGGCGCTGATAGGCGATCTTTACATTAAGCGGGGTAATGCGGTCAGCCAGCTCATCCAAGCGATGATTGATGTAGTCAAACAGATGGACCGGCTTAAACGGCACCTCAATGCCATAGGCCGGAGCCACGCTGGTGTAGGTGCCGTAGCATTCATCATGGAAACAGATCATCTCCTCGACACCGGCGTCCTTGAGGTAGTATTCCATGATGTTTTCAATCATCTGCGGCACGCGCTCTTTAATGGCCGAATTTTTGGCAAAATGCAGCCACATGATGTTGCAGAAGATATCCGTGCCCACGATCACCGACGCGCCCTCGAAGAGCGTTCCCCGCACACAGCCGGTTAACATGGGAAAGGCGCACATATTGACCACCGGCGGAGACACCGTCTCCTTCTGGATGCGGCCCTTGGGCCCCATCATTTTAAGCTGCTCAGCCACAATCGGCCGCGGGGCGGGCAAAAGCCCCAGCTGCTCCTGCCGCTCCACCAAGAGGTAAAATGGATTGTTGTCATAGGGACAGTACTCCTGGCAGGCATAGCAGGTCAGGCATTCATCCAGTACCCGGCTGTGTTCGCCGGCATTGATTTTAAGCTTTTCCGCTTTTGCCTCGGCCGCATCTGTAAACTCGATGTACTGGCATTTCATGAGGCAATCTACGGTTTCGCATTTATTGCAGATTTCCGGATCAAATTGGATTGCTTCCACGATTCTCCTCCGAGATGATATTTAGATATTACGCGCCAGAATGGCCGCCCCGATGGCGCCGTTTAACTGGGCGTATTCGGACACCCGGATTTTTGTGTCCAGTTTATTTTCAAGCGCGCGCACCGCGCCGATATTTTTTGCCACCCCGCCGGTCATCATCACGGGCTCAACCACGCCGACCCGCTTGGCCAGGGCGGACACCCGGGCGGCAACGGACTCATGGATACCGGCGATGATATTGTCCCGGGTCTCGCCCTTGGCAATCAGGGAAATTACCTCGGATTCGGCAAAGACCGTGCAGATACTGCTGATTTTCGCCGGATTTTGGGATTGTAAAAAAATATCGCCGAATTTGTCCAGATCCACCTCCATGGCCCGGGCCATAACCTCAAGGAAGCGCCCCGTGCCGGCCGCGCATTTGTCATTCATGGCGAAATCAACGACTTTTCCGGCTTCGTTGATCCGGACCACCTTGCTGTCCTGACCGCCCACATCAATGATCGTCCGCACCTCGGGGTCGATAAAATGCGCGCCCGCGCCGTGGCAGGTAATTTCCGTGATCGCCTTATCCGCAAAATCCACCGTGTTCCGGCCATAGCCGGTGGACACGATGGTTTGAATATCCGATGCCGCCATGTTAAGCGCGGAAAGCGTTTCATCCAGAACCGTACGCCCGGCTTTTTTGGCGTTATACCCGGTAAAAATCACCCGGGAGCCCAGAATACGGCCTTCATCTAAAAGTGCCGCCTTGGCGGTAATGGAGCCGATATCTATGCCGGCGGTAATCATTTAAATGAACCTCTTCACGATTTCAGCGTTTCCATGAATGCATCGATCCGGGTCTCAATCTGGCTTTCCGAAAAACTCCGTTCATCCACCATATCCGCTTCCAAAATCAGGGTGGGGATTTTTAGCTCTTCCATCACGATCTTCTGCAGGTCATACTGGCCGAGCGAATAGGGCTTGCAGCTGCGGTTGGAATGCATGACCAGCCCATCCACATCGTATTTTTTAATCAGCCGACGCAGGGTGTCGATCATGATATCGAGCGACACGTTGATATAGACCTGGGAATAGGCCACGGCCATGGTTTCCAAAAAATTGTTCTCGTCTATGTAGGGCAGCACCCCGCTCCAGGCGGAGGTATAGGTATCCGCCACCAGACAGGCATCATGGCTGGCGAATTTCTCGGATAGCCATTTGGTGCGGTACCAGACCGGGAGGTTGTCCCACAGGAGCCGGTATTTCTCGTTCGGCACCATACCGATACCCTGATTGATGCGTTCCTGCATTTCATCCCGGAGCTGGCGGTAGTAATCCACCGCCTCCTGAGTGCCGCGCAGGGTGACGATCAGCGCCAAGTGAAAAAACGCATCAATGCGGTCATGGGCGCCGGCTTATGGGCGCCTGAATCCAGAACCGCCTGCCAGAGACGCAAGCCCTCCACGGACAGCCTGCCCACCTCCTGCATCCGGTCATAATCCATCTTTTTGCCGCAATTTTCTTCAAGAAAGGCAATATACTCATAGATCTGGTCGATCACATACTGCTTGGCGGCCGGTGGAAATTCCCGGTGGGTAAAGGGGGTATCCAGCATAAAGAGGGGCACGTCATAGTAACGGGCCGCCACTTCATACCATTTCATGACGGTCCCGCAGATGTTGTTGCAGCAGACCAAAAAATCCGGCCGGGGAAGCCCCCCGATAGGACCGCCGTCGGTTACCGAGCATCCGATATCCGCCCGGGCATATGAGCAGAGTTCACGGGGATAGCCCATTTCCTCGGCTTTTTCGCAGAGCTCGATCCCCATTTTAGATGCGCCGATCATGGCCCCGTGGTTTTCCGGGTAAACGGGAATCACATCCATGGCGATCAGTGGCTCCACCGGGCCGCCGCTGGTGATCCAGGCCACTTTCTTGCCCGTGTCCGCCGCGCCCTTGGCCTCGATATAATAGTTGGTCATGATTTCTTTCATTTTTTGAACGGATTTGATTTTCCGTTTCTCTTTTTCCGGATCCGTTCGTTTGGAAGAATCTGACATTTTTCTCTCCAGCTGGGTAAAGGATTCTGTGAATCCTGAACTATGAACCGTGAACTTTGAACACGGAACACTGCTTATAGCATATCGATAAACGTCTCAAACCGGGTTCTGAACTGGCCCTCGCCCGGCAGCTGCTCCTCGACCTCCAGCAGCAGCGTGGGAACCCCGGCCTGATCCATGAATTCTTTTAGATAGGGGTAGTCGAACCCATGGGGGTCACAGAATTTTAAGAACAAAAAAATCACCCCGTCAATCCGGTACGTTCGGACAAGCTGTTTTAAATGCTCGCCCCGGGCGGTGACGCCCATATGCTTGGCCGGGCATACCATCCGGTCGAGATACCTGTCGGCAATGGCCTCAACAGGATCCCCGGTTTCTTCGACGCTGCCCTCAAAATACCGGGTGCCGGTACAAAGGTCATCCCATACCACATCCCCGCCCGCCTCTTCGATAAAATGATAGATATCCGGATGGTTGCAGATCCCCCCGCTCATCAGGATCCGTTTGCGGCCGGTGGATGCGCCTTCTGGTGCCCCGGCCGAGAGATCCGCCCACAGGGCGTCCAGATGTTCGAGCAGTTCCGCCCGATCCATGACCATGGCGGCCTTCATGATCGCATACATATCCGCGGCGGCCAAAACGCCGGGATTTTGGCTTTTTAACTGATAAATCCGCCCAAGCCGGTCCCGGATACGGTTGTGGGTGTAAATGGCCTGATGCAGCGCCTCATCAGAAATGGATACATCAAGGCCCTGTTCGAGCTCGGCGCGGAAGGTATTTAAGACCGAAATCATATAGGCCCTGGCGCTTTGGGTGGTGAGCTTGACCGGCAGCACCAGGTCAAAATGGGTATCCAGGCCGGCGTTTAACCGCCAGATATCGGACAGCCGCTGAATCGAATCGCAGGTATGCGGAAAAACCGCCCCCCTTAAAAATGACAGCCGGCCTTTCAACGCATCCTCCAGCCCGCCCCGGACCAGGGAGCAGCAGTAGGACTGTAGATGCGCATCAGCCAGAGAGATATCACCCCGTGTGCCGAAGATACGAAACGGCATTGCGCCGGCGGCGGTCAGGATTTCTTCCGGAGTATATGAACAAAAATAGCCGATGACTGGCTTTTCAAGGGCGGGCTGGATATCCTGGGCATAGGCAAATGGATCATGCGCCACGGTTCTTAGTTTTTCCAGAGGCTCCATGTCTCTATCCTGACAGCTTGATTGTTAAAGCGGATGCTGTTTTTAAGCACAATAGCGCAGCCGCCGGAAAGGTGTCAAGAATAAAGAGCGAACGCTCGTTTTTTTAACAGCCTCCCGGTTTTGCCGATCCGCTGATGCGGCGGAACCCTGTTCAATGATTAGAAGCGTATTTATCAATCGGTCGGGCGTTCGAGGCATCTTGAATAACAAGCTAACCAAATAAAATAAATTAATTTCTTGACAAAACGATTTGGCGTATTAAGTATTAACTAGATATATAGTTTAATCTAATATACACCTAAATCGATTTAGGTTACTGAATAGTTTGGTTTATAAACCAGCGCATTCCAAAAAGAAGCGGACTGCATTACATTATAACGAGAGGAGATATAATAATGAACAAAGGGAAAAAAACCAACAGCGAGCTGATCATCGACACACTAAGAAGCGGCAAGGCGCTCCGCTCACCGGATATTACCGCCATGGTGGCTGAAAGCTCCGGAAAAGACATCAAAATTCAGGATGTGGCAAGCATCCTTGCCAAACTCAGCAACAGCGACAAGTGTGACCTGGGCTATCTGATCAAAAAAGAGAAGACGGACCGCGGCTATGTCTACAGCCTGGTGAAGGAAGCATTTAATCTTACCCCTGAGCAGACTTACGACCTGACCCGAAAAACCGGCAAAAACCGCTTTACCATGGAAGAGGCGATTCGCAAATATCCGAGCCTGAAAAAATATGTCAAACCCACACGGGCCAAAAAAACTTCAAAACAGCCTGAGGTCCGTACCGCCAAACGCGCATCAACCGCTGCAGCGAGCCACAGCCGGGAGATTTCCGGGGAGTCTTTGACAGATCTGCTTGGCGAACTGGTTAAAGAAATCACCGATCAGGGCGGCCTAAACATCAACGTAAACCTGACGGTCAATTTCAAAGGCCTCGGCGGTTGATCTAAAATAAGCGAAAAAACTGTGCCTATGGAAATTCAACGCTATTCGTTCGGAAATATCGTGATCAACGGTATTCACTACACCGATGACATCAAAATCATCGGCAAAACGGTTGTGCCGGACTGGTGGCGCAAATCCGGGCACCGGGTGGAACCGGCCGATATTGCGGATATCCTGGCGGCCGAGCCGGATATTATTATCCTCGGCAAGGGTGAGCCCGGCCAGATGAAACCCAGCAAGCAGCTCATTGATCTGCTGAAAGAAAAAAACATTGAATTGATCGAACAGCCGACCCAAAAAGCGGCTGCTACATTTAATAAACTCCACCAAAACGGTAAAAATATCGCCGCCGGCTTTCACCTGACCTGCTGAGAGCCGGCGCGCGGATATCCCGCCGCAGCCGCCCATCTTGCATTAAATCCACCTTTAAAAAAATCCTTTGGCATAACCCACTGCTCGGGTGTATAAGGATCGCTTACCACCGCCCTTGGGCGGCCGTGGCATTGAATTTTTTAGGGACACCCCAAATGAACCAAAACGCAAAAATAGAACTGCTGGCCCCGGCCGGAAATCCGGAGAAGCTAGCAACCGCCATCCATTACGGGGCGGATGCGGTGTATCTCTCGGGAAAGGCGCACAGCCTGAGAAACTATGCGGGCAATTTTACCACAGAAGAGATGGCAAAAGGGATTCGGACCGCCCATGATGCCGGCGTCCGCGTTTATGTGGCGGTAAATGCGTTTCCGCGGCCCGGGGAAATGGCGGCTGTTGAAGCCTACCTGAAAGATCTTTACCATGTTGGCCCGGATGCGCTGATCATCGCAGATCCCGGCGTCATCCGCCTGGCCGGCCAAACAGCCCCCGGCATCCCGATCCATCTTAGTACCCAGGCCAATACCACCAACCCGCACAGCGCCCGTTTCTGGCAGGCCGCCGGCGTGGCCCGGGTCAATGCGGCCCGGGAACTCACCCTGGATGAAATCAAGGCGATCAGCCATACCGAAGGGCTTGAAGTTGAGGCCTTTGTGCACGGCGCCATGTGCATCGCCTATTCCGGACGCTGCCTGTTAAGCAGCTTTATGGCCCGGCGGGACAGCAACCGCGGCCAATGCGCCCACCCCTGCCGATGGAAATACGCGGTGGTTGAAGAGCTGCGGCCGGGGCAGTATATGCCGGCGGCAGAGGATGAAACCGGAACCTATGTATTCAATTCCAAGGACCTCTGCATGATCGGGCATCTGCCGAAAATGATCCAGGCCGGCATTTGTTCCCTGAAAATCGAAGGCCGGCTAAAGGGATTGAACTACCTGGCCACGGCGGTTAAAACCTATCGCGCGGCCATTGATGCCTATTATCAGAACCCGTCCGATTATCAGGTTTTGCCCGAATGGAGCCGGGAACTCGGTCGGATCAGCCCGAGAAGCTGCGGCACGGGGTTTTATCTGAATGATCCGGAAGCCGTCCAACCCGTGTACGAAAATGCCGCATCCGACGATTCTTTCCGTTTTGTGGGAAAAGTCGGGCGGGTCTACAGCGACACCGCCATTGAACTGGCCGTGCGAAATAAAATCCGGATCGGCGATCATATAGACATTCTAAAAACCCGCGGGAAAAACGCTATAAATACCATTCAAGAGATCCGAACCCTTGACGGCGCAGTTGTGGACACGGCACAATCCGGCAGCCGGGTCAACATCCGCCTGGACAAACCGGATATGCTTCTGCCGGACGAGTTGATCCGGAAAACCCGATAAACATTTTTATTTTTAAAGATTAGATGCATCATGGAAACCCACACAGTTGAAGACATGACCATCACCCTTGAGAAAAAGGGGGCGGACCGGTATATCAAAATCAGCTATCCAGTCCGATACGGCATTTTCTCGGAAATCAAAACCCGGGATTATACCTTTCAGTTCAATTTAAACGGCGAGATTAAAACCATCCAGGGCAGGGGCCGGGGGTGGCTGGATGCCTCCGAATGGCTCAAACGCACGGCGGGAGACGACTGGGCCTATTTTTCCGCCGGCGGATATACCGGGGCCATCGATTTTACCGGCGAATATTACGTGCCCTGCCTCTCCTATGATACCAATGCGGTGCTGTTCAGTGACCGGTTTAACAGTGAGGATGTGGCGGATGCCTTCGCGGCCTGGCACCAGTTGAGAGAGCGGATCGCGCGGATGGATTTATCCGCCTGTGAGCCAAATCTCTGCGGGTTCCTCAGCCGGGTGGCGGAACTGGGACCGGAGCGGCTGGCGGAGCGGGGCCGCAAATTCCATGAGATCATCGGCGGCGAGGTCTCAGTGCTCCCGCCGGATGCCCGGCATGTGGAGTATGACGTCATTCCGGTCATAGTGGCGGACGGCTGTCTCTACAACTGCGGATTCTGCCGCGTCAAATCCGGCAAAGGCTTCACCCTGCGCCCCTATGATGATATCGAATCGCAGATCCGGGCACTTAGCGCATTCTACGACCGGGATCTCATCAACTACAACAGCATTTTTCTGGGCCAGCACGATGCCCTGTTTGCCGGAAAAGAGGTCCTGGATTTTGCGGCCCGAAAGGCCTACGAGGGGCTTTCCATGGACCGGTCCAAAATGAAGGAGCCCCGGCTTTTTCTGTTCGGCAGCGTGGACTCCATGCTCCGCTCGGATGAAGACGTGTTCGACGCCTTAAACCGGCTGCCGTTTTATACGTATATCAACCTGGGGCTTGAATCCGCGGATGCGGAAACCTTCAAAGTCATCCAAAAGCCGCTTACGCCCAAAAAGGTAGAAAAGGCGTTTAACCGCATGATGGCCGTGAACCGGACCTACAGCAATATCGAGGTGACCGCCAACTTCGTCTATGGCGCGGGCCTTCCGGAGACCCACCTGCCCTCAATCATCGACCTGACCCGCAACCACCTGGATCATTTCCGCAGCAAGGGCACCATCTACATCTCGCCTTTGGAAAATATCGGCTCAAAAGAAAAAATGCTGCACGAATTCACGGAATTTAAAAAACTGTGCCGGCTGCCCTGCTACATCTATTTGATCCAGCGCCTATGAAATCTGCTTTTTGGCGGCTTCGAACTTCTCGTTCATGGTGATGTTAAGATCCGCGGCCTCTTTGAGCAGATCCGCAACTCCTGCCATATTGGCCTTTCGGGCCCGCTCCGCCCAGTCCTTATAAGTCTCCGCATGATCGAGGTTGTGCTTGATCCAATGATCCAGAATTTTTGCCAGCTTCTCTTCAAACGGCATTTCCGCGCTTTCTTCATGGCTGTGATGATGGTCGTGCGAATGATCGTGATGTGTCATAATTTATCCTTTCCTGATCAAAATTTGGAACGCTCAGTTTAGGAAAATATAACACGATCCCGGCGGAATGCCAAGCCGGCGCGTACTCGTGCCACGGTGAATCTGTTCTGGGGATAAGCCCCATAACCATGGGGCTTATCGCATGTGAGGCCGGCACGGTGGCCGACCCTTAATGATATAAATTTGTTAAAAATTCAATCTCTGCTGATTCGTACTCGTACTCGTGCTCGTACTCGTAATCGGCTTTTGATTTTTTCGAGTACGATTACGAGTACGAGAACCGTCCCGCTCACGCGGGACTGAGTACGATCAGTGCCTTGGAAGCCCCTACCGTTTTCTGCGAAGTCTGGCCCGGTAGATGATGGCGATCAGGTTCATGCCAAGCACTAGTGCAATCAAAACCAGAGCAGTGCCGTATTGAAGCCCCCGGGTCTGTTCGATATTGGTACCGGCCGTGGCCAGCACATAGATATGATAGGAAAGCGCCATTACCGGATCGAGTATGGAGGATGGCATCTGGGTGGTGTAATAGACGGCTGCCGTAAACATGATCGCCGCTGTCTCTCCTGCGGCCCGGCTTAAGGCGAGGATGCCGCCGGTGATCATCGATGGCAGCGCCGCGGGCATAACGACCCGCGAAATGGTCTGCCACTTGGTGGCGCCAAGGCCCAGCGAGGCCTCCCGATAGGTATCCGGCACCGCCCGCAGGGCTTCTTCCGAGGTGCCGATAATCACCGGAAGAGACAAAATCCCCAGTGTCAGCGCCCCGGACAGGATACTTACCTCAAGCTTCATCCAGGTCACAAAAAACGCCAGGCCGAAAAGCCCGAATACAATGGAGGGCACACCGGCCAGATTATTGATGCCAAAACGGATCGCCCGCATAAGCGCCCCCTGCCGGGCATATTCATTCAAATAGATAGCCGAGGCCACGCCCAGGGGAAAGGCAAACAGCATGGCCCCGACACTCAGGTAAACAGTTCCGACGATGCACGGAAAAATCCCGCCCTTTGTCATGGAATCGGTGGGCACCTGGGTCAAAAACGTCCAGTTGATGGCCTGCCAGCCGTTTTTGACCAGAAAGAAAACCACGATCACCAGCGCAAAGGCATTAATCAACGCCGCCCCGCGGAACATCAGGAAAAACCCGGACTGGGAAAATTTCCGCCGCGCTGAGGTCTTTTCCGCCATATTGGTATGGGATGCCTGGTTCGTCATATGCGTAAATATCTTTCTATAGCGTGGCCGCGCCCACCTGCCGGTGCTTGTGCGAAATATAGTCTGCGATGAAGTTAAACATCAGGGTAAAAATGAATAACACCAATCCAATGGCAAACAGGGCGTGGTAATGCTCGCTGCGAAACGGGGCCTCGGCCATTTCCGCGGCAATACTGGCCGGCATGGGCCGGACGGGATCAAAAAGCGAGCCCGGAATCATGGCCGCCCCGCCGGCAACCATCAATACGACCATGGTCTCGCCGATGGCCCGGGACATACCAAGGATGATGCCGGTGCTCACCCCGGACAAAGACGCCGGCATAATTACCCGAACGATGCTTTCCCAATGCGTAGCCCCCAGCGCCAAAGAGGCCTCCTTCAGCTCCGCCGGCACACTGGTGATGGCATCCTCAGCAATGGTTGTGATGGTGGGAACGGACATAAACGCCAGCATTAGCGAGGCATTAAAAAGGTTTAGCCCCGTGGGCAGATCAAACACCTCCTGGAGAAACGGGGCCACCACCACCATCCCGAAAAACCCGATCACCACCGAGGGCAGCGATGCCAGCATTTCCACCATGGGTTTGGCGATTTCTTTGACCCGGGGCGCGGCGATTTCCGCCAGATAAATTGCCGTCATCACCCCCAGGGGAATGGAAATGACCGCAGACAAGCCCGTCACCAACAAAGACGCCAGAATCAGCGGCAGTATCCCGAAATCTGGGGGATCGGCAGTGGGATACCAGTACTGGCCGAACAAAAAGTCCTTAACAGAGACCTCATTAAATACCGGTACCCCCTCCCTGACCAGGAAAAACAAAATCATGGCCAGAATCGCAATCGAGATAAACGCCAGCAGAAAAAAAACATAGCGAATCAGCGTATCTTTGATAACTCTCGACTTCATAATGCTCCAACCCGCCTGATATTATTCCCCAACACCCAGCACCAATACCCAATACCTAACACCTAATACCTAATAAAGCGGAATATAGCCCTCTTCTGCAACAAGTTTCTGGCCTTTATTGGGGTGTAGGACATAATTGATAAATTTCAGGGTGCTGCCCGTGGGCCAGCCCCGGGTAAACATAAACAGCTCCCGGCTGATCGGATAGTCAATGGCATTTTCGATAGAGCCTTCTTCGCCGTTAACGTTTAAGGCTTTCAAATCCTTGTTCATATAACTCAGCCCGATGTAGCCGATCGCATACTTGTTTTTGGACACCGCCTGGGCCACGGCACCGTTTGATGCCTGGAGCTGGGCCCCTGGAAAAACCCGGGCACCCTCCATGACGATATCCTCCCAGACTTCATAAGTGCCGGAGGATGTATCCCGGGAAATCACTGCAATTTTGAGATCCGGTCCGCCGGCCTCCTTCCAGTTTTTGATTTTGCCCTCATAAATTTTCCTGAGCTTCTCAATGCTCAGGTCGCTGACATTGTTGGACGGATGCACCACCGGCACGATGCAGTCCCGGGCCACGGCAAAAGGAACCGGATAGGTACCGTTTTCAACGGCCTTCTCCACTTCTTTCTGCTTGATAAACCGGGAGCTGTCCGCAATATCGGTCGCCCCGTCGATAATCGCCTTGATGCCATTGCCCGACCCCCCGCCGGAGACGGACACGTTGATATCCGGATGGATTTTCATGAACTCCTCGGCCGCCTTCTGGGCAATGGGCAGCACCGTCGTGGAGCCTTTAATCGAGAGCTTCTCCGCCCAGGCCGCAGCGGCAAAACACAAGACCAATACCAGAACAACCCCTGTTTTTAACCCCTTAATCATTGACTTTGTTTTCATGCCATTTTCTCCTTCAATTTTTGTTTTGTGTCAAACCGGTTCTTATTCCCAATAATTCTTATTCCCAATAACCAATAACCAATAACCAATAACGGATAACGGATAACCAATAACCAATTCCTAATACCTAATACCCAATTAACCCCTTTGCGAATATTTGAACAAACCAATCAAAAATTTGTCCAAAACATAATTTTTAAATTTGACATTTATGTGACAAAATGACGAAATAATAATGACAATAAGTTTTGAGGCTTGTCACACAATTGTCACAATCACTTCATAATTTTGCGATAATTCTTGTTTAACTTCAATTATTCGACAAATCATTGAACATGACGTATTTTTTCACTTTTTTATGACAGGTGAGCCAATGACAAAATCCATACTTATTGTCGAAGATGAAACCGACATCATGCAATTGATCGACTGGCATTTACGATCCGAAGGATATACCACGTTTAAGGCGGCAGACGGAAACAAGGGGCTTGACATGGCGGAAGAAAAAACGCCGGATCTCATCCTCTTAGACCTGATCCTGCCCGGCATGGACGGCCTTGAAATCTGCAAATCGCTCAAACGCAGCTCAAAGACCCAAAACATTCCAGTGGTCATGCTTACCGCAAAAGGCGAAGAGGTCGACCGGATTGTGGGCTTTGAGCTCGGTGCGGATGACTATATTGTCAAGCCCTTCAGTCCGCGGGAATTAATCCTTCGGCTCCGGGCAATTTTAAGACGACAGGAAAAAGAACCCGCTGAGGAAAGCCTGCTCACCTACCAGGATCTTCAAATTGACCTGGAAAGCTACCGGGTATGGCTGAAAGACGAAGAATTAAAGCTGACCGTCACGGAGCTAAACCTCCTGATGGAACTGATTCAGAACCAGGGAAGAGTCCGGACCCGGGATCAGCTCCTGGACCGGGTCTGGGGCTACCAGTTTGACGGGTATGCACGCACCGTGGACACCCATATCCGCCGGCTGCGCCAGAAAATCGGCCCCTATGCGGAGTTTATCGAAACCGTCCGCGGCATCGGCTACCGGTTCAAGGAAGCGTAAATGCGAGCCATTCACTTTCGCACCCGCCTGTTACTCGCCTTTTGGCTGATCATTATCCCCGCGGTCTGCCTTCCGGCCCTCTATATTTTTAACACCCTGGAAGCGGAAATCCTCTCTGAGACCAAATCCAATGCGTTTAACCAGCTGGAGCTCTCCCGCTGGCTGGTCAAACAAAACGCCCCGTTTAAAGACCCGCAGGGCCTGGATCAATGGATTGCCGAGCTGGGCGAAAAACTGGGCTACCGTATCACCCTGGTGGGAAAAAGCGGCTGGGTGATGGCCGACTCCGCAGTTCCCTTTGCCGAAGTACCGGACATGGACAACCATATCTATCGGGATGAAATCGTGGAGGCCCGAAAAAAAGGCCTCGGCCAAAGCATCCGCTACAGCACGACCCTGAAGCGAAGGCTCATTTACACGGCCAAGCCCCTGGCCCTGCCGAATCATCCGGATGCTTTCATCCGGGTGGCCATTCCCATGTCAAGCATCGAATCCCGGCTTTCTTTTTATGCCAGCCGGTTCTGGTGGTCTTTGGGCGCGATTTTCATCCTGACGTTAATCGCCAGCATCATCCTGGCCAGACGCCTTAAAAACCCCATTGACCAAGTCATCCAGGCCACAAAAGAAATCGGAGAAGGAAACCTGGGCCGCCGGCTGGAAATTGAACAGAGCCCTGAATTTAAAGAACTCTCCGCCGGCATCAATCAAATGGCGGATAAAATCCAGCACAACATTGACACCATTACCGCCCAGAAACATGAACTGGAGGCGGTTTTTGAGGGCATGCAGGAGGGGGTGATGCTGCTTGATAAAAACGGCCGCATTAAATCCACCAACCGGGCCCTGACCAAAATCGCCCGATGCCTGCCCTCCTGCATCGGCTACCGGCCCATGGAGGTTTTCTTAAACCCGGAAATCCAGGCCGCATGCAGCGATGTGCTGGCAGGCAAACAACCCCCAAGCCTCCGGGTGCCCATTGACCATGACATTATTTATGAGGTCAACCTGGTGAAAATCCCGGACGGGGGGGCGGTGGTGGTGTTTCACGATATCAGCGAACTGGTCCGGCTCGAAAAAGCAAGGCAGGATTTTGTGGCCAATGTGTCCCATGAACTCCGCACACCGCTTACCTCTATCAAGGGGTATGCGGAAACCCTGATGGATAAGAAGCTAAGGGCTTCACCTGATGCGGAAACTTTTATTCAAACCATCCTGAAAAACGCCAACCAAATGGCCAACATCGTCAATGACCTGCTGGAGCTGACCAAACAGCAGCAAAAGCAGGCGGAGCGGCTGGAACTGGCGCCGGTGGATGCGGCCGACTGCCTGGCCAATGCCTGGGAAACCTGCATGCCCATGGCTAAAAAAAAAAAGATTGAAGTGGTCAACCTGCTCCCCGCCCCACTCACCGTATACGGGGAGGCCAATGCGTTGATCCAGGTATTTCGAAACCTTTTGGACAATGCCATCCGCCACAGCTATAAAAATACAACGGTGACCGTTTTTACCATTGACAAATCCGATTATTTCCTTTTCGGTATTCAGGATGAAGGGCCGGGCATTGCCCAGCGGCATCAGAAACGGATATTCGAACGGTTTTACCGGGTGGACAAGGAGCGGAGCCGGGCCTCCGGCGGAACCGGCTTAGGATTGGCCATATGCCGCCATGCGGTCAAAAGCATGGGCGGTGATATCTGGGTTCAGAGTCCGCCGGATGGCCGCTCCAAAGGCTCTGTATTCTATTTTACCCTGAACAAAGCCCAGAGCGGGCATGTCTGACTGGACGGCATTAAGGATAGCATAAATGGACAAAACGAATAAAATTGTCGCCACGCAGCTAAATTTCTTTTACGGCGATTTCAAGGCGCTTGAAGATATTACCGTTGGATTCAAAAAAAACCAGGTCTCTGCCCTGATCGGCCCCTCAGGGTGCGGCAAAAGCACGTTCCTCAGGTGCTTAAACCGGATGAACGATTTAATTCCCGGCACGGCGGTAGAAGGCAAAATCCATATTGACGGCGAAAATATCTACGGGCAGAATATTGATGTGGTGCATCTGCGCCGGCGCGTGGGCATGGTCTTTCAAAAACCCAATCCCTTTCCCAAAACCATTTTTGACAATGTGGCCTACGGGCTTAGGGTAAACGGCATAAAGAAGAAAAAAACCGTTGCCGAACGCGTTGAAAAAAGCCTGAAACAGGCCGCCCTATGGGAGGAGGTCAAAGACCGGCTGAACGCCTCCGCCTTGGGGCTGTCCGGCGGCCAGCAGCAGCGGCTCTGTATTGCCCGGGCGCTTTCAGTGGAACCCGAGGTCATTTTAATGGATGAACCCGCATCTGCCCTGGACCCGATTGCGACCCAAAAAATTGAGGATCTGGTCCATGAACTGAAAAAGAATTTTACCATCATCATTGTCACCCATAACATGCAGCAGGCTGCCCGGGTTTCGGATATTACGGCATTTTTCTACATGGGCCGGCTCGTTGAGACCGGAGAGACGGAAACCATGTTTACCCGGCCTCAACTGAAACAGACAGAGGACTATATTACCGGCCGCTTCGGCTGATATTGCCAGAAGGATATACTATGGAACGCCATTTCCTGAAAGAACTTGAAAACCTCAAAATGACCATTCTCAATATGGCCGCGCTGACCCAGCGCGCCTTGGAGAACGCCACCACCGCCTATCTGGAAAGGGATGAAGAGCTGGCCAGGAAAGTCATTAAAGGGGACAAAGCGATCAATGCGCTCGAAGTCAAGGTGGATCAATACACACTCAAGCTGGTGGCCCTTGAGCAGCCCATGGCCAAAGATCTGCGGACCATCATGGGAATCGCCAAAATCAGCAATGAGCTCGAACGCATCGCCGACCAGGCGGTCAATATCAGCGAGCGGAGCCAATTCCTCTGCAAATATCCGCCGCTGGAGACTATTCCGGCCATGGACCAGCTAATCGATGTGAGCCTGGCCATGTTTAAAAAGGCCGTATCCTGCTTTGTCAATGAAGATACCCAGGCTGCATTTGAAATCCGGAAAATGGATGACCGGGCGGATGAATACACCCTTGAAGTGCTGCACACCCTGGTGGAATACATGGTGAAAAACACGCCGGAAAGCGAACGCCGACGCTTAAACACCCGGCGCTCCATTCAGACCATCATTATATCCCGCTGCCTGGAACGGGTCTGCGATCTGTCCACCAACATCGGCGAACATGTCGCTTTTATCACCGAAGGCATCAACATCAAGCATCAGTATATGGATACCTAAGCCCTTATTTCATAGAAATTTTTATGCCGATTCCATTTTCTTCGGCGGCTTTTTTGGCATCCATCAAATCATCTACCATGGCCAGCGCGGACTTGGCCCAGGTGCCGTATTCATTTGATTTTGCCGCGTCGGAAAACGCTGACTGCGCCAGTTCCCAATCGTCCATTTCCATGGCGCAGAACCCCATCATTAAATGCGCCCAGTCATCCTTCGGGGCATGGTCAATCGCCTTTTCAAAAGATGCAAGGGCGTTTCCAAAACTGCGGTCCTTGTAGTAAAACATAGCCCGCAGTTTATACCGGTCGGCTGTGGGCTCCTGATCAATGGCCTTGTTGATGCAGCTCACCGCCTTATCATACCGCAATGCCCGGCTATACGCCCGGGCCAGCCGATCATAGTGTTCGGGGGTTAAATCCTCGCCATGCCCTTTAGCAAGACATTTACCGGCTTTCAGGGGCGCATTTATATAAAAATACATGTCCGCCAGATCGCCCCAGGAGGTAGCCTCCGGGGACTTGATTTCATAGGCGACATTCAGCGCCGTGGCCGCGTCTTTGTAATTGTTGCGGTTGAGGTGAATTTTGGCCAAGAGTTTCCAGAAATCCGAATTTTCAGGGGTTTCTTCTAACAGGGGTGTCATGGCGGATTCGGCCGCATCCCAGTCTTTAAGGGAGACGTGGGTGTAGACAAGCAGTTTCCGCCATTCCGGCTTGACAGTTTCTGCCTCAGCCATCAGCCGGTTCAGGGTCTGTTTGGCCTTATCATAGGCCTGCGCATTGTAATAGGCGGACCCGCCTTTAAACAACAGGCTGAGATCCGCTTTTTCCGTCTCCAGTTCAAAAGCCTTGACAAAATAGTCCCCAGCTTCCTGAAAATCCTGATTCAGGTAACTGGCGATCGCATAGTTCTGATGCAGCGACGCGTTCTCCGGAAAACGGGCAAGCCCTTTGCGGTAAGCTTCGCACGCCTGATCCGGTTTATCCTCCAGAAACCAGGTGTTGCCGAGCAGCCAGTACACATCCGCAGGCGCCTCTTCAGTGTGGTCTTTTAAATATGATTTGAGTATCTCCCGGGCCTTTTTGTACTGCTCCTGGTTAAGCGCCTCCTGGGATTTCACCAGCGCGGACCGGGTCGCAGGCGACAGCCGCCTCGGCTTTTCCCCTGCCTCTGCGGCATGCGGCAGGAAAGCCCCGCCTGCCAGAAACGCTGTCATCAGCGCAACAATCAATAGGCTTTTCATCGGTTTCATGGTTTCTCCCCCCATTTTAAAAGTATAAATTCTCTGTTCACTCAAATTGTGTTTATTGGCCTGCCTATCAAACGGTTCCTGTTCCGCCTGAAAACCTTTTACATTTCAAATGTAATGGGCACGGTCACCCGCGTGTTCACCGGTTCGCCGCTGAAATTGCCGGGCTTGAACCGCCATTTTCGAACCGCTTCCTTGGCGTTTTCCTCGAAAAGCCCTTCCGGCTCCGCCCGTACCACCCTGACATTTCGCACATTACCCTCCCGGTCCACGACAAAGCGCAGGATCACTTTGCCGTTGATCTCTTTACGCCGGGCTTCATGGGGATAGACCGGCTGAATCCGATTGACAAGCTGTGGTTTTTGATCCAGATCGCTCATGTTGAATACCCTCTCGCCCAAATCCTCAACCGGATCGGGCATGGCCACGCCCATGCCCGATCCGGCGTCAAGATCCGCATTTAGCTCAAACTCGGGCGTTTCAATATCCATCTGCGGCTTGGGCGGCGGACTTTCTTTATCCGGCATCGTAGCCTCTTCCGGCATTTTGGTCAGCTCCTGCTCCTTGACCTCTTTTTCCGGCTCTTCTTCGGCTTGTTCAAAATGCTGCGGTTTCTGCATGGTCACAGCGGCAATGGGCTCATCGTAATCATGCTGGGCGCGTTTGGTTTCCGCCAGCAGCGGAATCATCATGAACATAGCCGCGTTTATCAGCGCCGTCACCACCACAATAATAACCGTGTCACCGTAATTTCCGCGCATAGCGAGGGCACTCAAGCCTTTCTCCTTTAAGATTTCGGTTTGCGTGCGGCGATGCTGATATTTTTAACCCCCGCTATGCGGCAGCCGTCCAGCACCTGGATCAGGGTGTTGGTGGTGCTCTGCTTGTCTGCGGCAATCACCACCGAGCCTTTAGGGGTTTCCATGACATACTGCTTCATGCGCGGCTGAACCGAGCGCACGTCAATACGCTTGCCCTGCATGTAGACCCCGCCGTCCTTATCGATACCGATAATCATGTTGGTGGCCGCCTTGGTCTCCGCGGACTTGGCCACCGGCCGCTCAACATCCACTCCCGCCTCTTTAACAAAACTGGTGGTCACCAGAAAAAAAATCAGCAGGATAAACACCATATCCAGAAGCGGCGCCATGTTGATTTCCGGCGCGCCGGACCGGCCTTTGCGTAAATTCCGAATGCCTTCCATAGCTACTTATCCGTTTTATGGCTCAAATTTCTTGTACCAGCCCCATGCTGAAGCGCTCCATACGGCCCCTGATCCGCTGTGCCCGTCGGCTTAAAAAATTGCCCAGGATCAAACCCGGCACCGCCACGATCAATCCGGTTTGCGTGGTAATCAAAGCTTCGGAAATCCCCCCGGCCATGGCCTTGGCATTGCCGGTGCCCAAAAAGGCGATAACGTCGAAGGTTTTGATCATTCCGGCCACAGTGCCCAGGAGACCCAAAAGCGGCGCCACCGCCGCCATCACCAGAATGGTATTGATATACCTGTTCACTTCCTCATGATGCGGCCGCTGGATCCGGGCCAGGGATTTTTTATCCGGTGTCAGATTGGCGTCTTTATATTCCATGACTTTTTCCAGAATATCCATTTGCCATGGGGCTGCGGTAAAGCCCGGATTCCGATAATTTTTATAACAATCCAGGATAGACTGCTCCTTCATACGCCAGCGGTAAAACTGAAGCACTTTTTTTAAAATCAGCGCCCACATCCATATGGACACCAGCACCAGCGGCAGAATCACCCCGCCGCCGCTCTGGAGGTAGTCATATGTTCCCAGCAAAAGCTCGTTAAACACGGTTAAGCGGCTCCTTCTTTAATGGCGCCCTTTTTCAAGAGTTCCACGGTGACTTTATTGCCTTTTTCTTCGATATCGCCCAAAATCTTGTCCACCCGGCGTTCCAGAAAATGGTGCAGGAGCATAATCGGAATGGCCACTGCCAGGCCCAGCTGCGTGGTGACCAAAGCCTCGGAGATGCCGCCGGACATAAGCTTGGGGTCCCCGGTGCCGAACAGGGTGATGACCTGAAACGTATTGATCATGCCGGTCACCGTGCCCAAAAGCCCCAGAAGCGGAGCCACCGCCGCCAGGATACTTAAGGTGGCGATAAACCTTTCCAGACGCGGCACCTGCCTTAAGACCGCCTCCTGAATGGCGTTTTCCATGGCCTCCCGGGTGACCCCCAGGTGGGAGAACATGGTGCCCAGAACATTGCAGGTCGGAAACCGTTTGTTCTTCTCGCAATAGGTTTTGGCTTCGCTCCAGCTTTCCTTCTGAATAAATCCCATAATCTGGTTCATAATCTTGTCGGAATTGGATCGGATGCGAAAAAGAAACAAAAACCGCTCTAAAGCCAGCAGTAATCCCACGGCGCCGACAATCAGGATCGGCCAGATAAGAAGCCCGCCGGCTTCCAGCCAGTCCTGAAAATCCCGCGACTCCGCCATCCGTTTAAATACGGACCCGCCGGAAACATCCAGGGGCATATGGTTGGTCTTGCCTTTCATGTAGGCTTCCAGGGACTTTTTCACAAACCAGGACGGATCGCCCGGAACAGCCACCAGACGGTTTTTTTCGCCCAGCTCCAAATAGCCGATGTGGCCGCCCGGATTGCGGTAGGCGGCGGTCAGGGACCCCACGCGAAGGATGTCCCCGGTCTGCTGCTGATAGTCCGGCCCGATGAACTCACCCTCATACAGGCGGATATCGCCGGACGCATCCATTTCATCCCAGATCATGTCGACCAGGGACTGAATGCCTGCCATCCCCGGAAACCGCTGTTTGCTCAGCAACGGATTCAGATGCTCTTTCCGGTCCGGATACTCAGCCGTAACCGGACTGTTCTCTATCAGGGCCAGGTTCCGCTGGGCTGCATTGTAGACAGTGTCTGAGACCGCCTTGATCTCTTCCTTCTCACTTTCGATTTCTTTTTCCAGACCATTTTTGGTATCAAGCAGCCCGTTGAATTCGGCTTTCAGCGTCTTCAATTCCGCTGCCCGGGATTTACGCGCTTCATTGGTCTCAGACAGCTCCTGCTGCAAGTCGGATTTGTTTTTTCTGATCAGTTCCAGTGTGTATTTGGCTTCTTTTTCAGTTGCCTGATTGTCCTGCATAATATCCGCTGCAATTTGTTCCCAATCCTGGGCTCCCCAAACAGGGGCGGCGGGCAGCAGGCACAGAATAATGCTTATGATAAGCAGACGACGCAATTTCATTCTTTTACCTCTCCTATCGGGAGATCCACGAGTTCGACGGATTTTTGCTGTTTGGCCATTTCAATGGTATCGCTGATGGTCCGGCTGAAATCAGCGGAAATGTATTCCCAGGTTTCCGATTCCGGTTTCCAGCGCCCCACTTTTTCACCGTCCATGGAGTGGAAGAATACGGCAATGCGGCCCACACGAAGGACTTCGGCTTCAATCGACTGGCCCTGGACGTTCAGTGTGGCGGGATTGGCCTCGATGGAGCGGCCGTATTCTGCTTCCACCTGGAGCGCCTCAATCACCCGATGGAGCTTCTCGCTCATGCTAAGGTGATAGTCATTTACCGAATCCCTTAAATACTGAATCCGCTCCTGGCGTTCCTGGGCAAGAAAAGTCAAATCCCGGGCGATGAAATCTTCGAGGCTGGCGATCAGTTTGCTCAAATAGGGTTCCAGGTTCCGCCGAAGGCTTCGCATCTCCGCTTTCCGACGTTCGAGTTCCTCGATTTTTTCTTTTTCCCGCTCGATATAGGCGGCATATCGCCTGCTCTGGTAAGTGGCCCAATCCAGCTGGGTTTTGTTCTGCCGGATTTCGCTGATCAGTTGTTCTTTTTCCTGACTCCACTCATCAGCCTGCTTCTGGGCGCTGATCTCCTTTTCAATCGCCTGTTTGGTTTCCTTCTGTACCTTTGATACATCTGATACATCCTGGGCGGCTGATACGCTTATCATGCTGAAAAGCCCCAGTGACAAAAAAACTAAAAATATTGATAAGTTGTTACGCATATCCAGACCATTTCCTTGATTCAGTTTGAGTTGCCATAAAAGATTCAATTTTAAAGTCGCATAAAATACCGAAAGAAGTTTGACAGTTTGATGACATCTCAATGATACTTTGATTAAGGTTGTGTGAAACAGGAATCGGCCCTGTAAAAACAGCGCCGATTCCTGCTTGGTTCATTGGTTATGATTTAATTATAATTATTTCCTCAGCGTCCCATCTTCCTTCAGCACCGGGTCCTGGGGGTTGAAGTTATTCTGGCTGTTGTACCAGTCAGAGACGCTCCAGGGCTCCTCGGCCTCTTCCATATCCTCGAACAGCTTGTCTCCCCAGACCAAGGAATTTTCCATAGTTAACTCCCCGGTTAAGTCATTCGGCGTGCCGGCGTTCTCAAAGGTCGCCAGGTCGTCGATATCAATCTGGCCCTCGCCGAAGCCCGTAACAATAATATTGTAGAAGTTCGCGGCCGTACCCCGGCGCAGCAGGATCCCCTTGCCGTTGTCCGCATAGCCCCGGATGGTCATGTTGGCCAGCACCGGATGCGAACGCGGGGTCGCATTCTTGTCATCCTTCAGGTTGTCCGCCTCTATTCCCTGATCCCCGGAGCTTGCGTTCTTATGGATAGAGACGAACTGCACCCGGCCCTGCCAGCCAAAGGTCCAGTCCAGACTGTCATCCCCATTTTCCGTCAGGTAGATGTTTTTGGCATTGACCGTGCCGCCGTAGAACTCCACCCCGTCATCCGCATTCCGGTGCACCTGGATGTGATCCACGGTAGTCCCGCTGCCCACGGCCTGGAAAGATATTCCGTTTAGCTCATCTTCGGCCGTAAACTTGTAGCCCGCATGCGCCACTACCACGTAGCGCAGCACACCGCTGTCGTCTTCCGGGTCATTGCCGCCGTAAACGCCGGTGTCGCCCTCGCCCAGCTCCGTTCCGCCGGGCTTGTTAATCGGGGCAAACCCGCTGATGGCCAAACCGCCCCATTCACCCGTGCCCTGGGCCTTGTCGCTGGTCATCAGGATCGGGGCATCCGCCGTGCCCTCGGCCATGATCTTGTTGCCCCGGGAGATGGCCAGCCGCGGAATAATGCCGCTTGCCAGATCGGTCAAACCCACGATCTTGGTGCCGGGCTCAATGGTCAGGGTGATGCCTTCGTCCGCTGCCGGCGGATTTTCCTTGTCCCCGACAAATACGGAACCAGCCAGCTTCCATACCCGGTCATTGGTAAAGGTGGCATCCTCGGTCATAACCCCGCCCTCAACGGTGACGCTGCCGTCGCCATTGTCGGTGACGGCCAGACCGCCCACCGTTGCCTGGTTAAAGGGCTTTGTCACAATTCGGCTGTCATTCCAGATACCCGCCGTCTCGCTGGTCTCGCCGTGCGGAATCGTCCACCCGTCCGCCCACGTCGAGGCTGCATCCGGATCAAATGCGCCCACATAATCGGTGGTTACAAAAAACGGGGTTTCCTCTCCGATATCACTGGTGCCGCTGGTCTTTAAATCAGCCGGGGATGCTGAGCTAAGCGACCCGTCCATATTCAGCACCGGGTCTTTGGGGTTGAAGTTATTCTGGCTGTTGTACCAGTCAGAGACGCTCCAGGGCTCCTCGGCCTCTTCCATATCCTCGAACAGCTTGTCTCCCCAGACCAAGGAATTTTCCATAGTTAACTCCCCGGTTAAGTCATTCGGCGTGCCGGCGTTCTCAAAGGTCGCCAGGTCGTCGATATCAATCTGGCCCTCGCCGAAGCCCGTAACAATAATATTGTAGAAGTTCGCGGCCGTACCCCGGCGCAGCAGGATCCCCTTGCCGTTGTCCGCATAGCCCCGGATGGTCATGTTGGCCAGCACCGGATGCGAACGCGGGGTCGCATTCTTGTCATCCTTCAGGTTGTCCGCCTCTATTCCCTGATCCCCGGAGCTTGCGTTCTTATGGATAGAGACGAACTGCACCCGGCCCTGCCAGCCAAAGGTCCAGTCCAGACTGTCATCCCCATTTTCCGTCAGGTAGATGTTTTTGGCATTGACCGTGCCGCCGTAGAACTCCACCCCGTCATCCGCATTCCGGTGCACCTGGATGTGATCCACGGTAGTCCCGCTGCCCACGGCCTGGAAAGATATTCCGTTTAGCTCATCTTCGGCCGTAAACTTGTAGCCCGCATGCGCCACTACCACGTAGCGCAGCACACCGCTGTCGTCTTCCGGGTCATTGCCGCCGTAAACGCCGGTGTCGCCCTCGCCCAGCTCCGTTCCGCCGGGCTTGTTAATCGGGGCAAACCCGCTGATGGCCAAACCGCCCCATTCACCCGTGCCCTGGGCCTTGTCGCTGGTCATCAGGATCGGGGCATCCGCCGTGCCCTCGGCCATGATCTTGTTGCCCCGGGAGATGGCCAGCCGCGGAATAATGCCGCTTGCCAGATCGGTCAAACCCACGATCTTGGTGCCGGGCTCAATGGTCAGGGTGATGCCTTCGTCCGCTGCCGGCGGATTTTCCTTGTCCCCGACAAATACGGAACCAGCCAGCTTCCATACCCGGTCATTGGTAAAGGTGGCATCCTCGGTCATAACCCCGCCCTCAACGGTGACGCTGCCGTCGCCATTGTCGGTGACGGCCAGACCGCCCACCGTTGCCTGGTTAAAGGGCTTTGTCACAATTCGGCTGTCATTCCAGATACCCGCCGTCTCGCTGGTCTCGCCGTGCGGAATCGTCCACCCGTCCGCCCACGTCGAGGCTGCATCCGGATCAAATGCGCCCACGAATGATACCGCATCAAAAAACCCTTCGCCTTCTATTCCATCTGCACCGCCGCTCAACAGATCCTGCGGAGAGGACGGCCCCTGGCTTTCAGTCTCCACGCTGATCTGGACCGTATCATCAAGTGAGCCGGCGGATGCCCGGATTGTATCCACAACATCGCCTGTGCTGCCGGCATTGTAAGTCACCCGGGCGCGGCCATCGGCATCTGTGGCGTCACTTGATGCAGACAGGCTGGCCCCGCTGTTATTGCTGCTTAAAGAAAAGTTCACGTTTTCATTTTCCATGGCATTGCCGTTCTGGTCCTCTACTATTGCCGTGATCTCCGTACTGGACCCGACGGCGGCAGTTGCCGCGGCATTCATGTTTAAACTTGAGATCACCGGCGATCCGGGCTCCCCGCCATTATCGCCGCTGCCCCCGCTTCCTGAATCCTCAGTTGTTTCATTAATGGAAAGATCGCAGTCGCCGCATTCATCGCATCCCATAATGGGAAACGCCATCAGGCAGACTGCTGTTAGAAGTAATACCAATTGTTTCAACCGCATCTTCGCCTCCTTTAATTAATGGTCTGTTTATCTACGTTTAATTGTGCCTATCTGAAGGTATAGTCGATGCCGAAAGCAAACTTCCGGCCTTCTTCATAGCTTCGCGTGATTTTGCCGCCCTGCTCCCATTCAATGTCAGGGTCCAGCAGGTTTTCTGCTGCCAACTTGAACCGCCAGTTTTTGCCAACTTCCTGGCGATATACGAAATCCAGACGGGATACCGGCTGCTGATAGATATCTGCCCGGCCGAAGGTGCCCAGCTCGGAAATCTGCTCACCGGAAATGTTATAAAGCAGGGTGGCCACAACCCCCTTTTGAATGTTCTCGTAGCCCAAATTGATGTTCAGCACCCATTCGGGCTGCCCCTGAAGTTCGCGCTTGTCATTGGTCAGCACCTCTTTTTCCGCCGCCGGAATGGTGACCTCGGAATCAATCCACGCCGCGTTGCCGCCCACATAGAAATTTTCAAACCCGTCAAGAAAATCCAGATACTTCAGCGCCTCCAGCTCTACACCGTAAAGATCCGCCTCCTCGGAGTTAATAAACCCGCTGGTCTGTATAACCGCGGCTTTTCGGATTCTTTCAATGGGCCGGTCAAATTTTTTATAAAAAGCACTTAAAGCAAAATTTTCATTCGGGGAGAAAAAATGCTCAAAACGGACGTCATAGCTGTCAAGATCCGACTGCTTGAGCGCCGGGTTGCCCACCACCAGAAGCCCGGTCACCGGGTCCGTATATTCCGCCCTGGAAAGCTCTTTAAAATCCGGGCGGTTGGTTGTCGTGCTATAGGCAAAACGCACTTTGGTGTCATCTTCCCCGCCGACAAACCAGGTGGCAGAAAGGGCGGGGTAATAGTCATCCACATCCAAATCGGCATCAAAACGGGTGCCGTTTTGATCAAAAGAGGTAACCGCCTGATCCGATGATTCATAGCGGAGCCCGCCGGTTAAACCGAAGAGCGCATTGAGCCGGGTATCGGCCATGACATAATAGCCGGTGATGGTCTGATCCGCCGAATATTCATCAGAGGGCCGGGTGATTTCGGAAAGGACAAATTCATTGGGATTGATGTGCGTATCAGACAATATCTCTTCCAATGGGTCCGTCAGAATCCCGGTGTCAAACCGGTCGTTGAATTTCTGCGGCAGAAACGTAAAGCGCCGCATATCAAAATCCCGGGTCTTGTCCACCAGCTTGAATCCGGTTTTGAACTTGGTCTGTTCCAGAAGCTCCGTGGGCAGCTCCAGATCAAAAGAAAAATCATTGGTGGTATCTTCCATATCGCTCCAGGTCCGGCTGTTTCTGCCGTCCTGTTCCAGCGGCAGCTTCCATATGCCCTTGTTGTCCACATAGGTATAGGCCCGCCGGTCCGGCTCCTCCCGGTCGCCCTGGCTGTAGGTGTACTGCCAGTCAAGGGCCAGATCATGGACAAGCGGAAGCTGATGCTCGCCGCTGATCTGCTGGGAAAGGGTCTGCCGCTCCAGCCATATCAATTCGGTTTCCCGGATATTTTTATCCCAGTCAGAAAAATAGCCTTCCCGGAGCCGGGTTGAATCCAGGGTGTCACGAAGCAGCATAGTGGTCGCGCTCAGATTGTGATGCGCCCCCAGACTGGCGCCCAGGTTCAGAAAAGCCCCCGCATTGATGCTTCGGTCACTCCAGTCCATGTCATACTCATGGACGACATTTTTATCTGCATCAAAATTCCGCCATTTCTGATCGGTTAACTGCCAGGACTGACCATACCGGACGGCCGCCAGATAACCGAAGGTGTTCTGTCCATCCCCGGGCCGGAACCGGTTTCCCGAGGCAACTGAAAAATCCGTATCCGGGGCAACGTTTTCGTCTTCGACCTCATAGATCTGCGGAAAGTTCTCGCCCATGGCCTCGATCACGGCCGGTGAATACTGCCCCCAATCCCCTTTGTCCGGAGTGGTTAGGGGCAGGGCCCGGGTATTGTCATCAAACCCTAAAAAATCCCAATCGCCACCGTCATAGGTATTGCCGTCTTCAAATGTCGTGTCCGTTCGGTAGCCTGCGGATGCAGACAATTTGCAGAAAAATTCCTCGGGATAGGATTTGGGCTTAAGCAGGATGGTGCCGCCCCCAAAGGCGGCTGGAAGATCCGGTGAGTATGATTTCTGCACCACAATCCCGTCAAGAATATCGCCGGGAATAAAATCAAGCTCCATCACCCGGCGGGTGGGATCGGTGCTGGATAGCCGGGCGCCGTTTAAAAGCACGCTTGAATACCGCTCCCCCAGACCGCGGATATAGACATACTTGTCTTCAACCAGGGTAAGGCCGGTTACCCGCTTCAACCCGTCTGTGACATAGGTATCCCCGGCCCGGGCCATCTGCTCGGCGGAAAGCGCATCCACCACGTCCGGCGAGGCCCGTTCCTCTCTCATAAAGGCGGGAAGACTGCCTTTCCTATGAGTGGCGGTGACCTTGACCTCATCCATCTTAAACATCTCCATCCCGGCCAGCTCCACGTCACGGGTGAGTGCTTCCCCCGCGGAAATCTCAACATCAATGGTCTCAAAATCATAATCCGGGTGTTCGATGGAGATGATATGGGGGCCCGTAGGCAGTTCAAGCCGATATTGCCCATTGGAATCGGTTTGGGTGCTTATATCGGTGCCTTCTGCGACAAGTGCGGCGCCGCTGACATTCTCACCGGTATCTGCGGTAACGGTGCCCTGTAAAATGCCTTGATCGGCATCTGTCTGGGAAAACGCTGAAATCGGAAATCCCATTAAAATAATGAATACACTTAAACTGAAAACCGCTAGCTGTTTCAATGCCAGACCTCCTTCAATAATTCTTGCGAGCGTGAAAAACCCAAAAAAATATCTTTACGTAAAGCGTTTGTTTTAAATTTTTTTATTCTTATGATGAAGGATAATTGTGACGGTTTGATTGCATTTAAATGATATGTAGCTGACGATTTCTAAACGGAAAGGTCACGGAGAGATGACAGATTAATAAAACCGGAACGCAATTGCTCACTGAAACCCGGAAGATCTGATCAAAAAGTTTTTCAAATTCTTGGAAAAGACGAAGATGAAATTTGCCGGCGGGGTAAAAACGCATCTGAACCGGCCCCTGGCTTTGTCATTGTTTACTGCGTACAAGTTTTATCCAGCGACAGCGCCCCTGCAATATCAGACCATGCAATCGCTGTAATGCTGCCGTCGTCATGCACAGCGTAAAACGCGCCCTGATCAAAATCGCCGAATGATTTTTGGGTGAGGCAGATGCCATCGGTATTACGGGTTATCCCGCCTTTAAATCCACCGATATATTCAAGTGTTTCACGATCAAAAACCTGGAATTTATTGTTTGAAGATTCGTGCTGATCGGTTGTGATCCAGTATCCGGAACCGTCATCACATCTGTACAGTGCGATGCCCTCGGGTTCATGGTTAAAAAATTGGGCGGGGATAATATCGCCGGTGAAGCCGCCGTCTAAATCATAGACTTTAATATTGCGCTGTGGATAGGCTTCATCAGCAATCAACAGCCTGTTATGCGCTCTGTCCGTAAAGATTGACTCGACCTTATGCAACGCCCCTTGATTATAAACCTCACCGAAAATATTGAGCTGCTCACTTTCAATAGCGTTTTCATTTACGGTAATACGGAAATGATGAATACGGTCATCAAGCTCACCCTCAGATGGATACCCCCGCAAATTGGGATTATAATTATCTGTGATATACAGTTCGTACGTATTTTCGGCCGTACGATCTATTGTTATCCCATAGGGCAGAATCAGCCCGTCTTCAAGACCTTCACTCCCGAAATATCCAAGAGAATCAAACTCCGGCAGTCTAAACACTTGAACGCGCTGGTTATCACGCTCTACGACAAGTACCAGATCATCGATGACGGCAATGCCGTTGGGACGCTCAAACCGGCCCTCTTTACTGCCACGATTGCCAAACCGCTTAATATAAGAGCCATCGGCGGCATCATAGACAATAATGGTATTTCCTTCTTTAGCTGTGGCAAGCAGCCAGTTCTGCCCGTCAGGGCCGTGCCAGACAGCAGGGCTGTCAACATTGTCGCCTTTATCCCGGTCGGTATGGAACCTCTCTTTTAACACTGGGAGACTACTGTATTCGGCAGATTTCTGTTGACAATTGGCTGATTGTGAAACTGAAAATATGACCATCACTGTTATTACGGGTATAAAATATTTCATCAAAAATTTCCTCCGGGCCGGCTGCCGCCGGAAGGCCGCAGCCGGAAAAAGTATTAACAAAGACATTATGCCGACATAACGGTTTCTCAGAAAGTCCATTGCACTCCCGCTCTTATCTGTCTGCCGTAGGCTTCATACTGGGAAAGCGCCCCGGATTTATCCCAATAGGCCCTGAGCGGCTCTTCATTGAGATTGATGGCATCTGCATACACCGTGAAGTTTTCATTTACGGCATAGCTTGTTGAAAGATCCACCTGGAAATGGTCGTCCATATACCGGTCTTCGGATTCGACCTCCCCGAGCTCGTCCAGATAGTCATCCCGGTAGGAACCGGCCACCCGGAAGGAAAAACCGTATTTTTCGAAAAATACAGAAACGTTGCCGATGGTGTCGGACTGGCGGAGAAACGGAACGTCCCGTGCGGGTTGATCACCGGTGGGAGGAACCGTGGCTTCACTGTCAGCCAGGGTAAGATTGGTGTTAAACCCAAATCCGTCATAGGGGGATGGCAAAAATTTGAACTGCTGCTGATATCCGAGTTCGAGCCCGTAAATTTCTCCGCTTTTTCCGTTGTTATAAGTGGTGAGGTCGCCTCCGCGCGGGGAAGCTCCCTGAATGGTCTGCTCAAAAATAAAGTCCTCGATATCCTTATAAAATCCTGCTATTTGGATCATCCCGAGGCTGGGCAGATAATATCTGGCAGATACGTCAAAGTTCATGGACTGATAGGGGTCCAGATCCGGATTGCCGCGTTCCACATCGTCGTCGTCTATTTCTATGGCGTTTCTGGACTGTTCAGTGGTGGGCCGGGCAATGGTGTTGGTCCAGGATGCCCGCAGCACCAGATCCTCTTCCACATTCCAGCGATAATGAAGGCCGGGCAGCACATTGGTGTAGGAATTGTCGGCTTTGACCCGGCTGATGCCATCACCAACCTGATAGCCCTGACTTTCAAAATCCGTGTATTCCACCCGCGCACCGCCGATAACTTTCATTTCATTAAAGGAGATCCCGCCCATCAGATAGCCGGCATAAATATCCTCGTTGTTCACATAAGCCTCGGCCAAAGAGTCTTCCTCATCGTACGCCATGTCAAACTCGCCAAGACCGTTTCTGGCTTTACCGACCAGTCCGTCCTCAGCAATGGGTACATTTCTGTCAAAGTATCTCTGACGCATAGAATCCGTGCTTGGCATCTGAAAGATATCCTTTGACAGTGCCCTTGGACTGCCCCATTGCAGAGCTGCAAAGGATCAGGGGGATCAGTAACAGCAAAAATCCCACAGTCAGGTGTACCCGTCGTAACAACATGTTTCCCTCCTATTAATGAATGGTTGGTTTTAAATGGAATAAAAAATCCATTTTTTATTTAGTGCCTGTTGACAGCATGCGCCTAATCGATTTCCAGAAAATCTTTCATGATATAGAACAAGTCGGTGTTTTCCATTGCGCCGGCACATTGGGGTTGGTTGCTCCAAATCAGGGAATCCACGGCTGTATGATTGGCGCTTTCATCCGGGTTGGCGGCATTGCTTGCAAATGTCGTCTCCACGGCGCCGGCATCCCCGGCAGGGGGCAGAGCACCATAGGGCCCCTCAAGGATCACGCCGCCGGTTTCATGGTCAGAGACCACTATTAAAAGGGTATTGTCATCCCGTTTTCCCGGTTTTTGTTCAATCCAGTCGCGCACGGCTTTTACGGCATTGTCAAAATCAATCATTTCACCGATCATATAGTTGACATCCCGGGCGTGATTGGCCCAGTCAATTTGGGAGCCTTCGATCATCAGGAAAAAACCGTCTTTTTCCTTTTCCAGAATATGTAGCGCACGTTGGGTCATTTCGGTCAAAGTGGGCTCCGAACTTGAAAAATCCCGCTTAAATGCCGGGGTCAACCCGCCGTCGGAAAACAATCCCAGCAATTTTTCAGCATCCCGGGCTTTTTCAAGGGCATGTTTATCCTTTACAACCGTATAGCCTTGGCTTCTGGCCCGGTCGATCTGCCGGACTGCCATTTCCCCGTCGGTGTGCTCGAGCTTGCAGGGGCCACGGTTTGCGGCCACACCACCGCCGAGCAGCACGTCAATGTTATTGTCGATTAGTTGCCTGAAAATCTCGAACTCGCACTTACGATGGTGCACGTGGGCTCCGAATGCTGCAGGCGTGGCATGGGTGATGTCGGATGTGGCCACCAGTCCGGTGGCCATCCCCATGTCCGCAGCCAGTTCCAGAATGGTTTGCCGGTTCTTTCGGGTTTGGTCGCATTGGCCGTCGCCGTCGGCATCCCGGCACGAGACCTCCCGGTTGTTAAATTTTTCCCCGGATGCCCAGGCAGAGCCTGCTGCCGCGGAGTCCGTCACATAGCTGTTTCGGGAGGTGGTCCGCTGATAACCGAAATACGGAAGGGATTCGAAACTCAGCCCCTGGCCGGCGGGCCCGTATAAATAGGTGCGAACCAAGGTAACATTGGACAGGCCCATGCCGTCCGGGACCATGAAAATGATATTTCTGGCGGCCAGGGCTTTGGAAGCCGGCATCAAGGCCAGAAACAGACCAATGAGCAGGATGAAAAACCCGTAACGAGACATGTGTTTCATTTTTTCCCCTTCATGATTTGGAGATTTCCTGATGGACACGGTCGCGCGCGGGAGGCCGACCATGCTTACTTAGAAAATGGAAAATGGCAGGAAGTTATGACAGGGGCATTAACGTTTTATAAATATTCAGTTACAATTGAGGAGTCGCTGGAAGATATGGCCGACAAATTGTCAAGATTAAAGATTTGATATAACAGGTTGATTATTTGCTTGAAAGAAGTTTATGCTTTGATAAATATGTTCAAACAGTCCCTAAGTTTCTGATTTTCTCAATCTAATATCTAATACCCAAAACCTAAGACCTGAAACATCTCAGCAGAGACCCGTCACTGAATTGTTGCTGAATTTTTACAGATAAATCACTTATTTATCATGGAATCGTCAAATCCGATCCTTAACATCTCCTTTTAACAGGGATTATCACGGGTAATAAAAAATACAAAATCATTCGAAGTCATACTG
>JBKHAE010000091.1:0-14358 GCA_046543065.1 Desulfobacterales bacterium
GTAGCCTATTGAAAGGCGATAGACGTCCAGTTTTTCACGTCCAAGGGTCATATTTTTTTCGATCCCGATCCCGATAGCGATTTCGATTTGGATACAGAACAAATTAGCCGTGGCAGCCGCAGGATCCCCAACATCATACTTGCATCCGGATAAAGATTCTGAAATAATCGCCTCGGTTTAAATTGGGGCGCATATATCAGCAAAGCGTCTGAACTTCATCTAAATCACCTTTAAAAGGAACGATGCCATGGCTGAAACGTATTATTACATGTGGGAATTTGTGACCAGCATGACGATTATCATTCTGGTGGCCGCCTATATCATCCATGACCGGATACGGCTGCGGTTTGAAAAGCTCGAGGAGCCGGAGAGACAGAAAAAAATTACCTGGCTCAAAGGCATTACCATGACGATCCTGGGCGTGCTGGCCGTCATCGGCGGCAGCAGCTGGGTGGGTTTCATCCTGACCCACAGGATTTATATCAGCGAGGAGCTGGCCGGATTTCATGATAAGGTGCCGGGCATCATCATGGCGCTGATCGGTTTGGTGGTGCTTTTCTACGGCATCAAAAAATACCGGCATCCGGAGCAATACGCTGCCGGCCCGAATCAATAATCTGGAAAAAATTATCACCCCCGGTATGAGGGGGCTTAAAAAATATCGCAGGAAAAACCCATGGAGTTTGTCCCCACAATCGGACTTGAAGTCCACGCCCAGCTAAAAACCCGGACCAAGATTTTCTGCGCCTGCTCCACTCAATTCGGCGCACCGCCCAACACCCATGTCTGCCCGGTGTGCCTCGGCATGCCCGGCGTTTTGCCCGTATTAAATCAGGGGGTGGTGGAATATGCCATGCTTATGGCGCTTGCGACCAACTGCCAAATCGCCCCGGAGAGCCGGTTTGCCCGGAAAAACTATTTTTATCCGGATCTGCCCAAGGGCTATCAGATATCCCAGTATGAGCTGCCGATCGCCGAACACGGCCATGTCAATATCACCGGACCGGACGGCATCCAAAAGCGGATTGGCTTAACGCGCATTCATATGGAAGAAGATGCCGGAAAGCTCATCCATGATCCGGACCGGGCGGTGAGCCGGGTGGATTACAATCGCACCGGGGTGCCGCTCATTGAAATCGTCAGCGACCCCGATATCGAATCCCCGGAGGAGGCGGGCGCCTATCTGCGCCAGCTCCGCGCCATTTTGCGGTATTTGGGCATCAGCGACGGCAACATGGAGGAGGGCAGTTTCCGGTGCGACGCCAATGTGTCGGTACGACCGAAAGATAGGGAGGTTCTGGGCACCCGCACGGAGTTAAAGAACCTCAATTCATTCAAGTTCGTGGAAAAAGCCCTGGCCTATGAGATTAACCGTCAGATCCGGGTCATCTCCGAAAACGGCGAGGTGATTCAGGAAACCCGGCTCTGGGATACGGATAAAAACAAGACAGTTTCCATGCGGGGTAAAGAAGAGGCGCACGACTACCGGTATTTTCCGGATCCGGATCTTGTGCCCTTACAAATTGATGATGCCTGGATTGCCCGGATCAAAGCCGACCTGCCGGAGCTTCCGGATGAGCGGAAAGCCCGGTTCATGGAGCAATTTGAGCTTCCGGCCTATGATGCGGATGTGCTGACCGCGTCCAGGGAGCTGGCGGATTATTTTGAAGCCTGCGTCAAAGAAGTGGCCAACCCCAAGCTGGTCTCCAACTGGGTCATGGGAAACCTCCTGGGGCTCTTAAATGCCGAAGGCAGGACCATTGAGGAATCCCCGATTTCCGCCGTTCAGATGGCGGAGCTCTTGCAGCTGATCAATGACGAGGTGATCAGCGGTAAAATCGGCAAGACCGTTTTTGATGAAATGGTGGCCTCCGGAAAATCCCCGAAAGCGATTGTTGATGAAAAAGGGCTGGTCCAGGTCACCGACACCTCGGCCATTGAATCCGTGGTCGATGATGTGATTGCCGGGTGCCCGGATGAGGTGGCGTCCTATAAGGCAGGGAAGAAGAAGCTTTTGGGCTTTTTTGTGGGCCAGGTGATGAAGCAGACCCAGGGTAAGGCCAATCCCCAGATGGTCAACCAGATCCTGAAGCAGAAACTGGGGTAAAAAGGTGGCGGCCATGGCTTACAAAGTCCTTCGGAACCGCTTCTCCAGGGACTCAAGGGGCCACTGGATAAGCGTGGGCCGGCCGTGGGGGCAGTGGTAGGGGTTTTCGCAGCGGTCCAGCTGCGCCAGGAGGGCCTTGATCTCTTTGTCCGACAGGGCCTGGTTGGCGCGGATCGCGCCGTGGCAGGCCATTAGGATGAGGCACTGGTCAATGGTTTCATCTAAGCCCGGGGCATAGCCGGATTCAGTGATGGTTTCCGCAATTTCAGTGATCAGGGGCCGGGCGGATTTCTCGGAGATCATGGCGGGAAGCGATTTCACAATATAGGTGTTTCCGCCGAACGGTTCAATGGCAATCCCCATGGCCTCGAAATCCGGAATCATTTCAGCCACCGCCGCGCTTTCCCGGTAGTTGAGTTCAATGGTTTCCGGGATTACCAGCGCTTGGCTGGGCGCGGCGCCGGATGCCTGCCGCTGTTTTGCCAAATTTTCATATACAATCCGCTCATGGGCGGCGTGCTGATCAATTACATAGAGCATGGACGCGGATTCGCAGAGAATATAGGTATTATGGAACTGGCCGATGACCGCCATCTGCGAAAACCCCGGCTGCTGCCACAATTCGGACTGCCCGCCGGCCGGCGGCGCTGTTTTTTGGGTCCCGGCCGAGGCCCCCTCCTCTGCCGGTCCGTCAGCCGGCTCCCCTAAGTGGCCGGGCTGAGTTTTAATGCCGGCTTGTCTGCGCATTTCCGAGGCGTCTGGTTTGCCGGGCGTTTGTTCAGTGGCCGCCGGGGCTTGCTTTTCCGGCGGAGAGTCCGGTGTCGGATCTTTTCCGGAAAATACCGATGCCTCTTCAACCTGCGGCGTTTGGGAAGGCGGCACCTGCCAGCCGGATGGCTGAAGGGTCTCTGAGACCGCGGTCTTGATGGCCTGATAAAGCTCCCGCTGCCTGGAGAACCGGACTTCGTGCTTTGTGGGATGGACGTTTACATCCACCTCTTCCGGGGGGATCTCAAGAAAAAGCACGCCCACCGGAAACCGCCCCTTCATGAGCCGGCCCTTGTAGCCGTCCAAAATGGCGTAATAGACGCCCCGGTCCCGGATATAGCGGCCGTTGATATAGATGTAGATTTTCTGGGAAGTGCTTCGCGTAATACCGGGGTCGGATATCCAGCCGGCAATTGAAATATGGGCTCCCTTGAGCGAAACCGGATACAGCCCTGAGCGGAATTCCTTGCCCAGCACGTCCACCACCCGGTCCAGCCCGTTATTGACAGAGGGCCAGTTTTTGACCATCCGGTCATTGTGAAACAGCCGGAACTGGATATCCTTCCAGGCAAGCGCAATGGCGGCGATGCCATCGGCAATATGGCCCATCTCGGTGTTTACGGTTTTTAGAAACTTGCGCCGGGCCGGGGTGTTGAAAAATAATTGTTCTGCGGAAATAAGCGTGCCCGGCGGCGCGCCGGTTTCATCCACCTGCTTGATTCTTCCGCCCTCCACATAGATCCGGGTGGCAGGTGTTGACTGGTCGTCGTTGGTGATCAGGGTAAATTTGGAGACCGCGGCAATACTGGGAAGTGCCTCGCCCCGAAAGCCCAGGGTGGAAATCGTATACAGATCCGGGTCCTTGTAAATTTTACTGGTGGCGTAGCGCTCAATGGCCAAAAGCGCATCATCATGTGTCATGCCCGCCCCGTTATCCGAGACCCGGATCATTGACCGGCCCCCCTGGCCGATTTCCACGGTGATCCGGGAGCTTCCCGCATCAATCGCGTTTTCCACCAGTTCCTTGACCACCGAGGCGGGCCGCTCCACCACCTCGCCGGCAGCGATTTTGTTGGAAAGAATTTCAGGCAGGATGCGGATTTTGGACATCAGCGCTTTATCCTTCGGATTAGGTTTCAGGTTTCAGTCAAACCATACCCATCTGAAACCTGAAATCTGCTTCCCCAGTTACTCTTCATTATCCCTGACAAACCGGTACAGGAATTCCTGATCCTTGGGCGGCAGATCGAACTTGGCGCCGGCTTCTTCGACCAGCCGGGTAAGGGATTTGTCCGGCTCCTCCCGGCGCATCTCAGATATCCATTTGATAGCTTTTCGCAGATCCTCCCCCTCGGGTTGTAAGCTCATATGCATCCTTTCATGTATTTGCGACTGTCTTACTCTTACTCTTAATCTTACTTTTACTCTTACTCAAAAAAAAGATCCCATGTCCGTTAATTCAAGACATTAATCCGGCCCTTTGCTTGTGATAATCGGTTTGCTGCTCAAAAAAGTAGGCGGCATTCAATATGGCCGCCTCATTAAAATAATTCCCCATGAGCTGAAGGCCAATGGGCAGCCCCTCTTTTGAGAAGCCGCATGGCACGGAAAGCCCCGGAATGCCCGCCAGATTGGCGGACAGGGTGAAAACGTCAGACAGATACATCTGCAAAGGGTTATCGATGTTCTCTCCGATTTTGAATGCCGGGGTCGGGGCCACCGGGGCCAGGATCAGGTCGCAGGCGTCAAAGGCGGTTTTGAAATCCTGCTTGATCAGGGTCCGCACCTGGGAGGCTTTTTTGTAATAGGCGTCGTAGTATCCGGCGGACAGGGCATAGGTGCCCAGAAGAATCCGCCGCTTAACTTCAGGCCCGAATCCGCTGGACCGGGTATTGTTATACATCTCTTTCATCCCGCTGCTTTCCGGATCGCGAAAGCCGTATTTCACCCCGTCATAGCGGGCCAGGTTGGAGCTTGCCTCAGCCGGGGCGATGAGATAATAGGCGGCAACGGCAAACTCGGTGTGGGGAAGCGTTATTTCAATAAATTCCGCGCCGGCCTCTTTAAATACAGCCATGGCCTTTTCAACAGCCGAAGAAACCGCCCCGGAAACCCCTTCGGCCCCGTGATACTCTTTGGGGATTCCGATTTTAAGCCCTTTAATGTCCCCGGTGAGTGCGGCCGCATAATCGGGCACCGGCTGATCCACGGATGTGGAGTCCCGGGGGTCGTATCCGGAAATGGCGTTTAAAAGTATCGCCGCATCCGTGACATCCTTGGCCAGCGGTCCGATCTGGTCAAGGGATGAGGCGAATGCCACCAAGCCGAATCGGGATACCCGGCCGTAGGTGGGTTTTATTCCCACCACCCCGCAGTGCGAGGCCGGCTGTCGGATCGATCCGCCGGTATCCGAGCCGAGCGCCCCCAGGCACATGTCTGCCGCCACACAGGCGGCCGAGCCGCCGCTGGAGCCGCCCGGCACCCGGGAGAGGTCCCAGGGGTTTTTGGTGGGTTTGAAGCGTGAGTTTTCCGTGGACGAGCCCATGGCAAACTCATCCATATTGACTTTTCCCGCCATGACCGCACCGGCGGCGTTTAGTTTCTCCATGACCGTGGCATCATAGGGTGGATGAAAATTTTCAAGCATTTTGGAGGCACAGGTGGTTTTAATGCCCTTGGTACAGATCAGATCTTTGATGGCCAGGGGAATACCGCAAAGCGGACCGGCTGTCCCTTTGGCGATCGCCTGATCCGCCGCTTCAGCGGCTGATTTTGCCGCCTTTCCGGTGACCGTGATATAGGCGTCCACCAGCGGTTCTGCCGCCTCGATCCGCGAAAGCACAGAATCTGTGAGCTCCGCTGCCGAAATCTCCCTGTTTTTCAAAAGCCGTGCTGCTTCGTGGATGGTCAGTGCATGGAGTTCCATGGGCATCAGCTCCTTTATTCAATCACTTTGGGCACGATAAACTGGCCGTCTTCGGCCTCCGGTGCATTGGCCAGCGCCGCATCCTGCTGCAGATGGCTGGTGGTTTCATCTTTTCGAAAGGCATTGGCCCTCTCCACCGCATGGGCGGTGGGCGTAATGCCGGAGGTGTCCACGGCACTCAGCTTTTCCACATATTCCAGGATGCCGCCCAATTGTTCGGCAAACGTCTCAACCGCGTCATCATCCATGGTCAGGCGGGCCAGATCCGCCACGTGCAGAACTTCTTCTCTGGATATTTTCATGGTCGCTCCTTATTATGGATTCGCGTCGTCTCTTAAAAAGAGCATGGCGTTAACCCCCGCCTCAGTGAGGCTTTTTAAATCCTTCCGGGCCTTATCCCTGCTTGGATAGGAACCGATCCGGACCCGATACCAGGTTTTGCCGTTGACATCCGCTCTTCTCACATAGGCCGGATACCCTTTGGCCAGAAATCTGTCCCTGACGGTGGCCGCACTTTCCGGATCACTCAGGGAAGCGATCTGAATGGCATAGCCGTCCCGGTCGATATTTCTGGAAGCGGCGGTCTGGGCAGAAGCTGATTTGTGCGGTTTCGATCCGGCGGGTTTTTTGACGGATGCCATATTTCGCGTTGAATCCGGTTTTGACTCGGTTTCCTCAGGCAGTGGGGGGCTTGATGCCCCGGATTCGGTGTCCGGCATTTTGTCAGCGGTTTTTCCGGAAGGGGTTTCTGATTCCCGGGCCTTTGGTTCAGGTTTCCGGGCCTCGGGGGATACCGTTTCGCCGGAGATTTCTTTTTTGGCATAGCGCGGCGTCACCGTATGGGGATCAGTTTCCGCTGATTCCGGGATGCCGTCCTTTTTCAGGTTTTCAAGTACATCAAAGGGTTTTATCTTCTGGTTGGTCAAAACGCTTTGCTTTAAGTGGGTGAGCTTTTCATCCAGGCGCTCGATATCAAACCGGATGGGCGCCTGATCCCGGCCGACCAGCACCCCTAAGATAAACATCAGGCCGCAGGCGAAAAAAGCCAGAAAAGACCAGCCCAGAACATTGTGCCGGTGAATAACAAAAATCGGCCGGGGCGCGGACGTTTTTTTTCCCGCCTTATTTTGGCTGCTCCGGGTGGCCATTTGCCCTCCTACATGGTATCGGGTGCAGAAACACCCAGCAGGCCGAGGCCGTTTCGGATGATTTTCTGGACAGCCAGCACCAGATAGAGCCGTCCGTCCGCCAGCTGGGGGTCATCGGTCAAAACCCGATGCTTATTATAATATGCGTGGAATGCGGCTGCAAGATCCATGAGGTAGAATGCGATCCGGTGCGGTTCCATCCATTGGGCGGCCGCCTGGATCACCTCCGGGTAGCGGGCCATATGCTTGATCAGCGAAATCTCCTCGGGCTCGGTCAGCCGGCCGACCGATGCCGCCCCGCCGGTGACCGATGCGATGCCTTTTTCTTCCCGGGCCTTTTTAAAAATACTCGATATCCGGGCATGGACATACTGGACGTAGTAAACCGGATTGTCATTGGTTTTCTGCTTGGCCACTTCAAGATCAAAATCCAGCGGACTCTCATAATGCCGGGTCAGAAAAATAAATCGCACCGCATCGCTGCCCACCTCGTCAACAACCTCACGCAGGGTGACAAACTGTCCCGCCCGGGTGGACATGGTGACCGGGGTGCCGGCGCGCAGGAGGTTGACCAGCTGTGTCAAAATCACGTGAAACCGGCCCCCGTCTTTTCCGGCCGCCTTGATGGCCGCGGATATCCGGGGGATATAGCCGTGGTGGTCCGCGCCCCAGACATCGATGATTTGGGCAAACCCCCGGTCGAATTTGTCCCGGTGATAGGCGATGTCTGATGCAAAATAGGTGGTCTGCCCGTTCTGCCGCACCACCACCCGGTCCTTTTCATCGCCAAACGCTTCAGTTTTAAACCACAGGGCCCCCTCTTTCTCATAGATGAGCCCGGCGTCCTGAAAATGTTTGATCGCGGCTTCCACCTTGGCGGTATCATAGAGGCCCTGCTCGCTGAACCAGTGATCAAAGGAAATGCCCAGAAGCGCCAGATCCTTTCTTATGCCTTCCAGAATTTTTTCAGCCGCGTACCGGGCGCAGTAGGGTATGGCCTCTTCTTCAGAAGCGTTTGTCAGCCATTCGCCTTTTCGCTCCATAAGCGTTTTGGCGATTTCGTATATATAGTCGCCCTGATAGCAGTCCTCGGGAAAGGTAATATCGCGGCCAAAAAGTTCCAGGCATCGCAGATATACGGACCGGCCCAGGGTTTGAATCTGTTTACCGGAGTCATTGATGTAGTATTCCCGGAACACATCATAGCCGCAGAAGGAGAGAATTTCGGCCACGGTATCGCCCACCACCGCGCCCCGGCCATGCCCCACGTGCAACGGGCCGGTGGGGTTGGCGCTTACGAATTCCACCTGGACTTTTTGGCCTTTGCCCATATCACAGGCGCCGTATCGGCCGTTTTGCCCGTGGATCTCATGGAGCACCGGATGCCAGGCGGTTTTATTGATAAAAAAGTTGATAAATCCGGGCCCTGCGATTTCGGTTTTATCAATAATCCCCTCGGGGTCGGAGAGATGGCTCACCACGGCCTCGGCGATTTTTCTGGGCGCCATTTTCTGGCCGGAGGCATTCAGCATGGCAAAATTGGAGGCCAGATCCCCGTGGGCCCCGGCTTTGGGCTCTTCTATCTCAACCGGGGCGAACGCGTCGGAGTTTAAGGCCCCGGATTTATAGGCCGCTTCTGCGGCGCTTTTGATCATGGTTTTGAGTTTTGTTTTCATCTTCGCCTTTTGAGCTTATTGTCAAATTTGTTGTTCATAAATTATTTTCCCGGAGTAAGTCAAGAAGGCTTTAAAATAAAGCCTCAGGCGCTTTCAACAATGGCATGGAGGTCATTGACAATTGAGGCGATGTCGCGCTGATGCTCGGGCGGCACCAGCAGCATGGGGATGGGCCGGTTTTTGATCATATGGCAGCCGGCGGCGCTGTCATGTATGGATGCCCCGGCGGCGCCGGTTTCGGGGTCGGTCGCCATTAATATATCTGAGAGGTTGCCGGTTTTGCCGTTTTGATCCAGATGCTCGATAAACTGGGTGAACACATAATTTACGGTAATCGTATACGCATCAATTTCGGCATATCCGGAATCCCCGCAGTTTCTGCCGGAGAGCAGGCAGCGGCAGCCAAAGGGGCGGACCGAATAGATGGGGCATGCATTTTTTTCAAGCAGGGGGCAGGCGCCCCAGTTCGGATCAATGATTTCCTCCGGCGGTTCCTGGCTGTTGGCGCATAATCCGGCCATCCGGTTGAGCGTTATTTCCGGCTGATACCGGATTTTCTCAAGCTGCGGGGCAAGTCTTTGCCGTATGGCGGCCCATTCGGCATCCGGCAGGGCTTTGCGGATATATGCCGCCTCAAGGCTTGTCAGGGTGACATTGCAGGTACAGCAGTGGGCGCAGTATTTCTGACAGGCCACCCGAAGCTGCCGGGTATATTCATCATAGCGCGCATAGATCCGCTCTAATGCGGCCAGTTTTTTGTCTGTTGCCATTTCTGATTATTCTGCGTTTTTGTAGCGGTTATAATATGCCATCACCCGCCTGACATATTTCTGAGTTTCCGGATAGGGGGGAATCCCGTTGTAGCGCTCCACTGCGGCCGGCCCGGCATTATAGGCGGCCAGGGAAAGGGTGAGATCATGGTTGAATTTTTTGACAAGCGATTTCAGATACCGGGTGCCGGCCAGGATATTGGCCCGCGGGTCATAGGGGTCGTGGAGGCTGAAGGCGGTGAGGTTGTCCGGCATGATTTGCATAAGCCCGATGGCGCCGGCCCTGGATACGGCATTGGGGTTAAAATTGGATTCCGCCTGCACCACGCCTTTTACCAGCGCAAAATCCAGGCCGTGAAGGCTTGCCGCATCCTGGATGTAATGATCGAACGTATCCGGGGATGAATAATAGGCGATTCTGTCTTCAATTTCCGGCCCGGCGTATCGGTAACGCTGCGAGGTGGGCGCGTTGCTGAAATGAAGGACCCCGTTTTCATCCACATAGGTATAAATTTCCGCCCGCACAGAACCGCTAAGCGCTGCGCCAAGAAGAACCGCCATCGCAAGCTGCAGGGTGAGTATTCGCATCATCAATTCAGGCTGCCGTTGGATTAGGGTGATCTTAAATTCATATAATTTCCATTAATTATTATAAAATCCGTAAAAAAATCAAGCCATTTTCGCCAATGCCCGCAAAAAGCTCATTCAAAGGGACTCCGGGGTGAAGGCCACCACCTCATCAATGGATTCGGCGTCGGCAAACAGCATGGTCAGCCGGTCCACCCCCATGGCGCATCCGGCGGCGGCCGGCATTTCCTGCAAAGTCTTTATAAAACGGGCGGGATACGGATAGGCCGGAAGGCTGTTTTCGCGGCGGTATTCTATTTCGGCTTCAAAGCGTTTCTGCTGAAACCGGGGATCGGTCAGTTCGGTGGACCCGTTGCAGATTTCAAGGCCGGCGATATAGAGCTCAAACCGCTGGGCAAGCATCGGGGTGCCCGGTTTGGGCGCGGCCAAAGGCGAGTTCTCCGCTGGATAGTCGCATAAAAAAACCGGCTGTTTAAGCCCCAGCCAGGGCTCAATTTCAAATCCCATGATTTCATCAAAATCGCCTTGCTGAAGGGCAGTTTCCATATCCGCCGACCCGTAACGAAAAAAGGCATCGGAAACCGTGAGCCGCTGCCAGGGGCGGGTCAGATCGATGCGGTTTTTCTGATATTCGATTTGAAGGGGAAGTTCGAGGGCCTGGCAGATGGTTTCAAACATGGCTTCACAGATGTGCATGAGATCCCTGTAGTCCTCACCCGCCGCATACCACTCCAGCATGGAAAATTCCGGCAGATGGCGGCGGCCGCGCTCGGATTGACGGAAGCATTTGCAGATCTGAAAGATTTTTTCAAATCCCGCAGCCAGAAGCGGCTTCATGCAGATTTCCGGGGACGGCTGAAGGTAGCCGCAGGCAGCACTCGGCGGGTAAATATGCGGCTCCGGCAGCGGGGCCGGGATGCAGACCGGGGTCTCCGCCTCTATATACTGGTTTTCAATAAAAAAGCGGCGGATGCCGGCCAATATCCGTGAGCGTATGGAAAGGTTTCGGTGCAGGCGGGGCTGCCGGGCAGAAATCATAAAACAGGCTTTGCCGGGTTTCCGGTTCGGGCCAGAAGCGGCCGGCTGAGCAGGATCATTTCTCTTTTACCTGATAGCTGTCCGCGGTTCTGTCCTGCAGGCAGATCATGTCGTAGTCCGAGGGGTTGGCGGATTCATACCACTGGCGGCCCAGGTCCCAGCAGTTGTTGCAGGCTTTCCGGGGGATATGGATTGCCAGCAGATGGGCGGCCCGGTCGGATGTGGAATCGATTTTCAGGGCGCCGCTGCACTCCGGACACAGCCTTAAGGTTTCCCGCTGGGTTTCATGGATGCCCTCGGTATCATAGAAAATGTTGCGCCGGCGTTCGGCATATTCCTGATTGCCGCGCATGCGCCGGCCGATGGCCTCCCGCTGGTCCCAGTTGGCTTTGACCGTATCACAGGTCTGTTTCACGGTCTGGGTGATGCTGTCGGTCTGTTTCAGTTTCTCCGGATCATAGCCCGGTTCAATCACATGGCTGTAATCCATGCCGGCAAGCGCCAGGATAATTCCGATGTTTACATAGGGAAGTGCGCCTTCGATGGAGTAGCCCCCCTCCAGGACCACGATATCGGGTTTTAGCAGGCGGGTTAAATCCGCGTACCCTTTGGCGGTAAACAGCATGTTGGTCAGGGGGTCGGTGAAATGGTTGTCCTGGCCGGCGGAGTTAATAATCAGCTCCGGCTTGAACTCGTCTATCACCGGCAGTACCACCTCGTTTATGGCGTAGAGAAAGCCCTCTTCGCCGGTATACGGGGGAAGCGGAATGTTTAAGGTCGTGCCGGCGGCATTGGGGCCGCCCAATTCCTGGGGGAATCCGGAGCCGGGGTACATGGTCCGCCCGTCCTGGTGCAGCGAAATATAGAGGGTGTCCGGGTCATGCCAGTAAATGTCCTGGGTGCCGTCGCCGTGGTGGCAGTCGGTGTCCACCACCGCCACCCGGTCAACACCGTAGGCATGGCGGAGATATTCGAGCATGATGGCTTCGTTATTGACGTTGCAGAACCCCCGGCCCCCGTGCACCACGCGCATGGCATGGTGGCCGGGCGGCCGAACCAGGGCAAACCCGTTGTTAACCGATTTTTCCATCACCGCCCTGCCAATGGTTTTAGCACCACCCGCGCTGATAAAGTGGGATTCAGTCATCACCTGCCAGACATCCGGATAGGAGAAATGGACCCGCTGCACGTCGTTGATATCCACGACTTCGGATTTGTACTCATGAATGCCGTCAATATCGAAGAGCCCTTCTTCCATCACCTGATCCTGGGTATACAGCAGCCGCTCCTCACGTTCCGGGTGCGTGGGACTGATCGCCCAGTCAAATGCCGGGAAAAAGACCAGACCGGTTTTATTTAAAGCTTTTAGCATGGATCGCTCCGATGTTGTTTAAGATTTCCATTCCCGATCTTTCCGTTGCCGGACGCAGCTGTCGGCGATCTTTTTGGAAATGGTTTTAAAGTCGTGGATCAAGCCGGGTTTGATCTGCTGCTTGACCCTTAGGTTTTTCCCCATCATCCGGAAGCCCCGGACAATATTGAATTCCAGGTCCTCGAGCAGTTCGGTTTCAATATCCGGGGTGCTGGCCCCGAGTTTGACTGCCTTTTGTTTCAACAGGTCCGCGGCCATGCGGTGGGCATCCTGATGGTTAAAATGCAGGTTCACGGTTTGGCTGAAAGATTCTTCCGGTGCGGTGGCCAGTCCCTTCTGGGTGTCCACAAACAGGGTGATTTCGCAGGTGGTGCGGGACAGGGCCGTGCCGATGGCATTGGCCACCTGGCACTCCGGTACGGTATCCACCGTGTATCCGCTGATATTTTCAAAATGCTCCGCAAAATACTCGGCCGGGCCGCCCAGAACCAGGATATGATCCGGATTTACCTGATAGCCCTCCAAGGCCTCCTTTACCGTGTAGACCGGTTTGCTGTTGATGTCCGCGACCATTTGCCGGGCGCCGGCAAGGATTTCCCGGCAGGTTTTATCAAATATTTCAAATGCCGCTTCTTCCACGGAGAGGCCAAGCTGGGCGGCAATGGGTTCAATGCCCTGAAGCGCCCGGCCGCGGTCGCCGCCCACGGATCGTTCCAGGACAAACAGCGCATCGGTCGGGGTCGGATCGCTGCCGCCGTATCCCATAGCTTTTCCGGTCCGGTCCGGTCCGATTTTAAGCACCCCGTCTATCACCCGTACGCAGGAATCCCCCCCGATCCCGATGGATTGGGTTTTTAATGCCCGGATCAGGGTTTGGTAGCGGTTAATGTCAACGCCATGGGGGGCAAGCAGCGGCAAGCCCTTGATCAACACTGCCATATCCGTGGACGTGCCCCCGATATCCAGGATCAGGGTTTCCGTATAATCCGGGGCAAAAGCCACCGAACCCATGACGCTGGCCGCCGGACCGGAAAGAATCGACTGGCCCGGAAAGGTGATTGAGCTTTCAAACCCCATCGTACCACCATCCGCCTTTAGAATATGGATGGGCACCTGAATGCCCTTTTGTTCTAAAGAATGGCTGACCGCTTCAAAAAAATTGCGGTGCACCGGGTAGACCGAAGCATTTAAAAACGCGGTGTTAATCCGCCGGGGAAAGCCGAAGTTGCCGGAAATTCGGTGGCCCAGAAAAACCCGGTCGAACCGCTCGCCCAGGATTTCGGCAATCTGGCGTTCATGGGCGGGGTTTCGGACGGAAAATTTGCCCACCACCCCTACATGGCGGATGCCCGCCCGTTCAAGCTGATCTGCCGCAGCGTTGACCTGGCCGGGATCGAGCTTTTCGATTTCCCGGCCGCTGTGGTCAATACCGCCGGCAACGATGAAGTAATTTTCATCGGTTCGAAAGGCTTCCGGATGGATGCCGGGACCGCTCGTGACGATCATACCGGCCGGAGAGAGTTTTCCCTGGACGATCGCATTGGTGGTAAGGGTGGTGCTCAGCACCGCATGAGTGATTTCGTCGGCGGGGACGTTTTCGGTAATTTTTTCAAGCCCGGTAAGCACGGTATTGAAAAGTGCAGCTGTGTCCGTGGGGACCTTGACCTGCTTTTCAAGCCCGTTTTCCCCGAGGAGGACGACATCCGTGTGGGTGCCGCCGACATCCAGCCCGATAATCATAGGCATTCCTTTCCCGCTTATCTTTGATGGCGTCGGGGATGCGAAATCTGAATGAAGCTCCGCCCCTATCATCTCATTAACCAAAACGCCCGGTAATGTCAATATGATCAGGAACCGGCCCACGGCTAATTTGTTCTAACCGCAAAATCTATACCCCCGGTCCTGTTAAAGCTAAGGTTGGGATTCGTTTTCTTCAGAATCGAAATCGCTATCGGGATCGAAATC
>JBKHAE010000092.1:0-14285 GCA_046543065.1 Desulfobacterales bacterium
AATTCAATTGTTGTGCCATGGTTCCGACTATTAAGGTATATTAAAATATCATACCGATTTTTATATATAATTGTTTGAGAAGGGGCTTTTTTAGGAAGTCATCCGCGTTCAAATAAAAAGGTCAAATATTATTTAATGGTCATATAGGACCCTTTTTTCGGAGTTTCTATTATGACCACTGCTCATATACTGCCACCATATTGTGGCAAAGTCTTTGTCGACAGTGCCGCAACGAGCCGTTATAATTTAAGGATGGATAAATCAGATCGCGATATCAAGCAATAAGCACTGCTAAATCAGGCATAACAAAACAACCAAAAAGGAGAAGGGCGATGTTTCGGCACATCCTCATCCCGCTGGACGGCTCCGGTCTGGCCGAATGCTCTGTTTCCTGCGCCATAGCGTTTGCCCGGGCTTTCGGAGCCCGGGTTACGCTGCTGCGGGTTCTGGGAAAAGCGCAAAACACCGAGTGTCTGCAGCCCATCGATCCGCTGGAATGGCGCATGTATAAAAGGGAGGCCGACACCTACCTGGCGGAACTGGCTGTCCGGTTTGAAGCAGAGGGCATCAGGGCTGATTTTTTGCTAAAGGAGGGACATCCGGCCCAGCGCATCATAGAAGCAATCCAGGAAAAAGACATTGATCTGATGGTGGTCAGCAGCCACGGCAAAAGCGGCCTGAGCGGATGGAATGCCGGCAGCGTGTTCCAGAAAATCATTTTGCGCGCACGCATCTCGATTATGATCGTGCGGGCATACCACTATGGGGAAGAAGATCCGTCCGCCCCGTTTCGCTTCAGTCGGATACTGGTCCCTCTTGATGGTTCGAAAAGATCAGAATTTGCCCTGCCTCCGGCAGTCGCCCTGGCCCGCGCCCACAATGCGGAACTTATTCTGGCCCATGTGGTGAACTTGCCTGAAATGCCCCGCTGGACCCAACTGTCAAAGGAAGATGAGAACCTGGTGAACCGTTTGGCAGAGCGCAACCGCGAAGAGATGGGAAAACACTTTGAGACGGTTCTGCCCCGTTTGCCTGTTGAAGCCCGAACCCTTGTGGAAACATCCGATGATGCCGCTCTCCGGCTCCATGAACTGGTGCAGGAGCAAAATGCGGACCTGGTGGTTTTGAGCGCCCACGGTTATTCCGGAAAATCAAGGTGGACCTTCGGGAGCATCGCACATACCTTTATCGCCTATGGTACCACACCGCTGCTTCTCGTGCAGGATTTCCCCCGCGAGAAAATAGAGCCGACCGCGGCCGAAGCAGCGGCTGCTGAAAAAAAGGGACATTAGTATGCGGATCCGCAATGCCATCGGCCTGACAGGCAGTCCCGCCTGGCTCAAAGATCGCCTGCAAGTACAAAAAAGAGTGCTCTGGAAAGCCTACCGGCATGTCGCCCGGCAGGTCGAAAAGGAGTTTAGCCGGTCTCCGGCATCCGAATGGCTTCTGGACAATTTCCACATCATCCAGGAGGCCTGGCGCAATATCGAAGAGGATATGCCGGTACAATTCTACCGGCGGCTGCCCAAGCTAAAGACCTCTGCGCTCCGGGGCAAACCCCGCATCTACGAACTCGCCCTGGATGCCATCCAGTCATGTCAGGCGGAGCTGAAAACGGATCAGTTAAGGGACTTTATCTCGACGTATCAGCAATCCACGAGTTTAGACATCGGTGAACTCTGGGCGCTGCCGGTGATGCTGCGGCTGGCTGTTCTCGACTATCTCACACAGGCGGCGGGAAATCTTTATGAGCCGCAGGAACCGGGCAAAGACCTTGTCCCCGCGGCCATGGCCGGTCTGGAAACGATTTCCGAAGAGTCCATGGTCGCTCTTTCGATTCAGAACCTGCGCAGCCTGGGGACCCAGGACTGGAAAGATTTTTTTGAACAGGTTTGCCTTGTGGAGCAGATCCTGAGGCAGGATCCATCTGCGGCCTATGGGGGCATGGATTTTGAGACCAGGGACAGATACCGGAAAGCCGTTGAAGCGCTTGCGGAAAAAACTCCTTACAGTGAAACCGAAGTGGCCCGGGAGACGGTCCGGCTGGCGCAGCAAGGCGGTATGAAAAATCCATCCGACGGAGATCCCCAAAGTCATGTCGGTTATTATCTCATTGACGCGGGCCGCGCCCGGCTCGAAGCGCAACTGGGGTTTAAGCCCGCCGGGGAAGGCCTTAAGCGATGGCTTTTGAATCGGCCAACTCTGATCTATTTGGGGACCATCGGAATCCTGACCCTGTTGATGCTTTTTTTGCTCACGGGTTACGGGTACAGCACCGGCGCCGCGACTCTCCAGTTGTGCCTGATTGCGGTTTTTTCCCTGATCCCCGTTACTACCGCTGCTGTCACCCTGGCGAACTGGGGCCTTACCCGGATCATCTCCCCCCGGGTGCTGCCGAAACTCGACTTTAAAGATGGCATTCCGGCCGATTGCCCCACCATCGTTGTGATTCCGGCCCTGTTGAGCGATACCGATGAGGTCGACGCGCTACTGCGCCAGGTGGAGCGTCATTATCTGGGCAATCCTGATCCCCGCCTCTTTTTTGCACTGCTCACCGACGTCGTTGATGCGCCCGAAAAAGAGATCCCCGCAGACCGGGAGCTGATTGCAAGGGCCATTACGGGCATCCAACGACTCAACCAGCGCTACGGGGCATCACCCGGAGACGCGGCGGGGCATTCGCCCTTTTTTCTTTTTCATCGGGAACGACTGTGGAATCCCAAAGAAGACAAATGGATGGGATGGGAGCGCAAAAGAGGAAAACTCGATGAATTCAACCGGCTGCTAAGCGGAGAGGAAAACACTTCCTATGTTGTCCGGATCGGGGATATGGCCGCCCTGTCGGATATACGCTATGTCATCACCCTGGATGCCGATACCCTGCTGCCGCGCGAAACAGCCCGTCGTCTGATCGGCACCCTGGCTCACCCCTTAAACCTTATCCGGTTCGATCCTCAAACAGGAGAGAGCATCTCCGGCTATACCGTCCTTCAGCCGAGAACAGAGATTCATCCAATCAGCGCAAACCGATCCCTTTTTTCGACAATTTTTTCCGGAAGCAACGGATTGGATCTGTATTCCACCGCAGCCTCGGACGTCTATCAGGACCTGTTCGGAGAAGGCATATACACGGGCAAGGGCATCTATGATGTCGCGGCCTTTGAATGCATCCTTTTCCGGCGGGTTCCGGAAAATGCACTGTTGAGCCATGACCTTCTGGAAGGCCTTCATGTCCGGGTCGGCCTGGTGAGCGATATTGTTTTGCTTGAAGAATATCCCCCCAGCTATCCGGTGTATGCACGCCGGCTGCATCGATGGGTTCGGGGGGACTGGCAGCTTCTGCCCTGGCTGTTGTTTCGAAAACCCCATCCCGAAGCCATTTCCAGTCCCTACCGGATTTCGGTGATCGGCCGCTGGAAAATTTTCGACAACCTGGTCCGGAGCCTGTTTCAACCGGCAATGCTGACTCTGCTCATCGCCATATGGCTTTTGTTTCCAGGCCCGGCCGTTGTCTGGACCCTGCTCGCACTGCTGTTGTCTGCCGTCCCGCTGGTGCTTCAGGCAATAACGCAACTGCCCTCACAATTGCGGGCTCAGACATCCCTGCGGGAGACCGCGGCCTGCTTTCGACTGCCCGGTTTTCGCTGGCTGCTGATGCTGGCATTTCTGCCCCATGAAGCCCTGATTACAATGGATGCCGTTTTCAGGACCCTCTACCGGATTTGGGTGTCACACCGGCGGCTTCTGGAATGGACGACCTCGGCCACTACCGCCCGGGCGTTTGAAAATAAAGGCAAATCAGGCCGGTACTGGCAGCGGATGTGGGGCGCCCCGATGATTGCCGCAGGTGTTTTTTCCCTGGTAAGCGTTTTTAATGGCATGGCTTTATTCAGCGCAGCTCCGCTTTTGATTGCCTGGTTTTTTTCTCCGTACATCGCCTATCGGATCAGCCGGCCCGCAGAGACAGCGCCGGAAATGCTGGAGACCGGGCAGCGCTACCAGCTTCGCCGTCTGGCCCGGCGTACCTGGTTTTTTTTCGAACAGTTTGTGGGCCCTGAAGATTACTGGCTCCCGCCGGATCATTTTCAGGAGTCGCCTCTGGGACTTGTGGCGCACCGCACATCGCCCACCAATATCGGGCTTTTGCTGCTGTCAACCCTGTCGGCTTACGATCTGGGATATATCGGTCTCCCGATGCTTTCGGCCCGCTTGCGCAACACCATTGACGCAATGGAAAAACTGGAGCGGCACCGGGGGCATTTTCTCAATTGGTATGAAACCCGCAGCATTCAGCCCCTTCAGCCCAGATATGTGTCCACGGTTGACAGCGGGAACCTGGCCGCCTGCCTTCTGACGCTTCGCCAGGGATGTGCCGGATTGCAGAATGCCTCGATATTGCGTTGGCAGCAGTGCCAGGGCCTTCTCGACACCCTTGATGTGCTTGACGACATCGTGTCGAATTTAAAAAAGGATGCCTACGAGGCGGTCAGTCCGGTGAAATCCCAATGGGATCAGATCCGAAACCATGTATTGGCCGTTAAAGACGAGCCAAAGCAGTGGATATCCCTTTTGCAGCAAATGGAAAAAGCGGTTTTGCCGGAACTGGACCAGCGCCTGGCCGACATGGTGGAAGCCAAAGGACATCTTTTGAACGCAGGTGATTTAAACACCCTGCGCCTTTGGACACAACGAATTCACTACCAGCTGCGCAATGCCCGGCGGGAAATTTTGGAACTCGCCCCCTGGCTTTCGAAGCTGGGGGAAGTACCTGCGCTTTTGCAGACCCCCAATACCCCGGCAGCCGAAGAATTAAACGGGCTAAAAGCATCGCTTCCGCTTATGCCGGCCCTCGATGAGGTGGAAGAAATTTGCGCGACTGCTCTTAAGCGCCTTGATCGGCTGCAAAAGGCAGTAAACGCCAAGGCCGCCACAGAGGAACACAGCCAGGCCATGGCGTGGTGCGCGCAACTCAAGGAGAGCTTGCTTTCGGCGCAGGAAAACGCCCGGTATATCCTGTCGGATTTCATGGAAATCGCCCGCCAGGCGGAAACAATGGCGGCGGCCATGGATTTTACGTTTCTGTTCAACCCCCGGCGCAAGCTTTTTCGGATCGGCTACAGCGTGGATGCAGGCGTCCTGGACGCCAATCACTACGATCTGATGGCCTCTGAGGCGCGTATTGCAAGCCTGGTGGCCATTGCCAAGGGAGATATCCCCCAGAGCCACTGGCTGCATCTGTCCCGTCCGATGGCCCGGGTGGATAATACACGATACCTGCTTTCCTGGAGCGGGAGCATGTTTGAATACCTCATGCCTGTCCTGCTGATGCGGGAAAACGCAGCCACACTTTTAGGACAAAGCGCCCGGGCCGCAGTGGACCGCCAGATCGCTTTTGGAAAGCAGAAAAAAGTGCCGTGGGGGGTTTCAGAATCCGCGTATTACCGGTTTAACGCGGATATGCACTACCAGTACCGCGCTTTCGGGGTACCGGATCTGGGATTTAAGCGGGGACTGGAAGAAGATCTGGTCATCGCCCCCTACGCGTCTTTGCTGGCACTGCCAATCCGGCCCCGGGCCGTGGTGGAAAACATTGCCGCTCTTATCAAACAAAATGCGCTGGGTACTTACGGCTTCTACGAGGCGATAGACTACACCCCCTCACGGCTTTCCATTGGAGAGACGCAGGCCGTGGTCCACTCCTTTTACAGCCATCACCAGGGCATGATTCTGCTGTCTCTTTCCAATTATCTCACAGATGAAAAGATGATCAACCGGTTCCACAGTGATCCCCGGATTCAAAGCGCAGATCTCCTGCTGCAGGAAAAACCGTCGAATCAGGCGCAGCTTGAAAAAATTCTGGAAATGGGGGCCGTTCAGTGGGTGACGGAAAAGCCGAAAATTGAGATGAATTCGTGGCCAGCGCCGGTCCATTCCCCGTTCCCGCACGCCCACCTGCTCTCCAACGGCCATTACAGATTGTTTATCACCAGTGCCGGAGGCGGTTTCAGCATGTGGGAGAAAACCGCTGTGACCCGGTGGCGCGCTGATACCACCCTCGACAACTGGGGGACCTGGATCTATGTATGCGATCAGCAAAGCGGTGATCTCTCCTCGGCCACTTATCAGCCCATCGGAAAGGCGCCAAGGAAGTCCGAGGCCCATTTTTCGCCCCATAAAGCCGATTTTCGAACGGAATTTCAAGACATTGTCCTTCACACTGAAATCACCGTGCCGCCGGAGGATGCCATGGAAATCAGGCGGCTCACCATCACCAATCACAGCCATCGAAAACGCCGCCTGTTTGCCGCCAGCTACGGGGAGGTGGTGCTCGCCCCGCCGGAGGTCGACCGCCGCCATCCGGCTTTTAACAAACTGTTTATGGAAAGCCGGTTCATAGAAGAAATAAACGGGCTTTTCTTTCGCCGCCGCCCGCGCTCATCCGATGAATCCCCGATTTTTTTGATCCACGGCCTGATTCTTCCGGAAGGCGCAGCCGCCACAGGCGCCCATGAAACCAACCGGCTCCGTTTTTTGGGAAGGGGCCGGACGGTCCGCGATCCCATCCGGCCCGGACAGGACAAGGCCGGTGCGGGCAAAAGCAGCGGCGCAACACTTGACCCGATCATGTGTCTGGGCCAGGAGATCGAACTGGAGCCGAATCAGAAAATCCAAATCGCGTGGTTTACCCTGGCTGCAAACGCGCAGGAACTGGCCATGGAAACCGCCAAACGCTTCCAGAACCTGTCAGCCGTGGATCGGGCATTTTCAAGGGCCGAAACAAATACCCGAACGGAGCTTCGGCAACTGGCGCTTTCGAGCCCGGATTTGGCGTCAATTCAAAAGCTTCTTTCGGTGATGCTCTATCCGCATCCGGCGCTGCGGGCCGATCCGCAAACGTTGGCGGCCAATACCAGGGGGCAGCCGGGGCTGTGGCCCCATGCCATATCCGGTGATAATCCCATCCTTCTGGTCCGCATCTCCAGCCAGGAGGCAACTGCGGTTGTCCAGGAGCTGCTTCAGGCCCATGCGTACTGGAGAAACCGCGGCTTCAAAGTCGATCTGGTCATTGTCAACATGAAGGAAAGCGGTTATGCCCAGGAACTGCAGGGACAGCTGCACCGTCTTTTCCAGCGCACCAACAGCGATAAGTGGCTCAACCGGCGCGGCGGCATCTTTTTGTTAAATGCCGATCAAATGGAAGAAGCAGACCGCGTTTTGCTCGACACCGCAGCAAGGGCGATTCTGGATGCGGATAAAGGGCCCCTGGCCGATCAACTGGCCGGCATTGACAAGCCGCCGACACCCCCGCTTCCGGAATTCATCCCGGGTCCCGCCCCGGCTGAAAAACCGGCGCCGGCACCGCGGCTTGCCCGACCGGCCGATCTTTTGTTTGACAACGGGCTGGGCGGATTCACTCCTGACGGGCGCGAATACGTCATTTACCTGGCCCCCGGGCAGATGACCCCCGCCCCCTGGATTAACGTGATCGCCAATCAGGAATTCGGCTTTACAATCTTTGAGAGCGGATCCGGCAATACCTGGGCGGTTAACAGCGGCGAAAACCGGCTGACCCCGTGGCAAAACGACCCTGTCTCCGATCCGCCGGCAGAGGCCGTCTATCTGCGCGATGAGGAAACAGCGGAGATATGGTCGCCCACACCGCTGCCTGCCGGAGAGTCCGAGCCCCACCTGATCCGGCACGGTGCCGGCTACACGGTCTTTGAACATCGCAGCCATGGGATTTGTCAGCAGATGCGGCTTTTTACGCCTGCTGCCGACCCGGTCAAGCTCATCTGCCTCCGCCTGGAGAACATGAGCACACGGATGCGCCGGATAACAGCTACCTATTATGCGGAGTGGGTGCTCGGCCCGGAGCGCGAAAGCATGCAGCCCTTTATCGTAACGTCGTATGACAACGAAAATCATGCCCTGTTTGCACGCAACAGCTATAATACCGAATTTGGCGGCCGGGTGGCGTTTCTTTCGGCAGACAGGCCGCTTCACGGATTTACCGCCAGCCGCTCCGAGTTTCTGGGGCGCATGGGAGACTACCGGCGCCCGGCGGCTCTCGGACGTATCGGCCTGGCCAATGACACCACTGCGGGGATTGATCCGTGCGGCGCAGTTCAGGTTCATCTCAATATAGCTCCGGGAGAAGTGCGGGAAGTCTGTTTTCTGCTGGGACAGGGCAAAGACCGGGAAGATGCGCAGCAGCTTGTGGCAAAATACCGGCAGGCGGAAAGCATTGATGCGGCATGGCAGGAGACAGCGGCCTTCTGGGATGAACTGCTGGGATCTGTGACGGTTCAAACCCCGGATGCGGCCATGGATCTGATGTTAAACCGTTGGCTGGTTTACCAGAATCTTTCCTGCCGCATCTGGGGGCGCTCGGCACTCTACCAGTCCAGCGGCGCATTCGGTTTCCGGGATCAACTCCAGGATGTGATGGGGGTTTTGCACCACCGGCCGGAGATCGCCCGGGAGCACATTTTGCTTGCAGCCCGGCACCAGTTTGCAGAAGGCGATGTCCTGCACTGGTGGCACCCGCCGTCCGGACGGGGGGTGCGCACCCGCATCACAGACGACTTGCTGTGGCTGCCCTATGTAACCGCCCATTACGTGAAAGTCACCGGTGATGTTTCCGTATTGGCCGAGCAGATTCCGTTTCTGCAGGCAAAGGAACTTGAAGCCGAAGAGGAGGAACGATACGGCCATTATGAACACACCGCCGAAAGTTTCAGCCTTTATGAGCATTGCCTGCGGGCCGTTAAAAAAGCCGCCACCCGGGGAAATCACGGCCTGCCCCTGATCGGCGCCGGTGACTGGAACGACGGCATGAACCGGGTGGGCATCGGCGGAAAAGGGGAAAGCGTATGGCTGGCCTGGTTTCTGCGGGCAGCCCTTATGGATTTTGCAGATATCTGCCGGCAGATGGAACAGGGCGGGCAGGCGGAGACTTTTGTCGCCATGGCCCGGCAACTGCAGCGTGATATCGAAGCCTCCGCCTGGGACGGGCAGTGGTATCTGCGCGGATTCTACGATGACGGCGTACCGCTTGGATCATCTAAATCAGACGAGTGCCGGATCGACTCTATCGCGCAGTCCTGGGCCGTTCTTTCGGGCAAAGAGCCGGATATCTCCCGTGCCAAGCGCGCCATGGAAGCAGTCGAAAAACACCTCGTAAAACCGGAGGATGAACTGATCCGGCTTTTTTCGCCGCCGTTTGACACCTCCCCGCGCGATCCCGGATACATCAAAGGATATCCCCCGGGCATCCGGGAAAACGGGGGGCAGTACACCCACGCGGCAACCTGGGCTGTATGGGCCTTTGCCGAGTTGGGCCAGGGGGACCGCAGCCATGCGCTTTTTAAGATGCTAAATCCCATCTATCACGGGGACACCCCGGAAAAGATGGCCCGGTACCGGGTGGAGCCCTATGTCATCGCGGCTGATGTCTACAGCATGCCCCCCCATACCGGCCGTGGCGGGTGGACCTGGTATACCGGATCAGGAAGCTGGATGTACCGCCTCGGCCTGGAGGCGATTCTGGGATTTTGCCGCACAGGAAATGTGCTTTGCATCTCCCCCTGTATCCCCGCGGCCTGGCCCGGATTTACCATAACCTACCGCCATGGCGCATCAACTTATCATATTCAGGTCCTAAACCCGAAAGGCATCAACAGCGGAATTGAGCAGATTCTGCTCGACGGTGAAGTCCTGAGCGGCAAAGACATTGCCCTTTTGGATGAAGGGCGGCGATACGAGGTCGTGGTGCGCATGGGGTGATGCAAACAGCGTTGAACAAGTTAATAGGTTAAGGGCGCCCCCTCGTCCGGTTTGCCTTTGCTGACCGGAAAAGGAACCGACAGGGTAAAGCAACAACCTTTGCCCGGGCGGCTCTCGATTGACAGACTGCCTCCCATGGCTTTTGCACGCTCCCGCAAACTCAAAAGCCCGATGCCCTTATTCGCGTTTGAATCATTTATGGTTTCCGGATCAAATCCCCGGCCCGGATCGCTGACACGGATTGTAAATATTTGGTCTGCGGCAGAAAGAACGACCCGGGCGCTGTTGACACCGGAATGCTTGGCCGTGTTAAACAGCAGTTCCTGCACCGCGCGAAAGAGAAACACCCGCAGGGATTCATCTTCAATGGCATATGCTTCATCAGTATCGAGCTGGACCTCAAGCCCGAATTGTTCTTTCATCCGCGAAATAAGCCATTTAAGTGCCGCGTTCAGGCCTGAATGGTAGACAATGACAGGGCTCAGTTCGGCAGAAAGGGATCGGGATTTTTGGATGGACGCTTTGAGCATATCATCGACTTTTTTCAATTCCGGCCGGGCGGACAAATCATGGCAGGCCTCCTGCAGATGCAGTTTGGCGCTGGCCAGAATCTGTTGTAAATCATTGTGCAAAATCCCGGCTATTCTGCGCCGTTCTTTTTCCTCCGCTTTTATCAGCTCTACGGCCAGGGACCGAAGTTGACCGGCCTGATCCTTGATCAGTCGGGTGCGCTCTTCCACCCGCTGCTCAAGGTTGTCATTTAATTGCATCAGTTCTGTTTCAGCCTGCTTGCGTCTGGAGATGTCGGTCATCACCATGCGGCAAAACGGTGTGCCGTTTTCATCCCAGGCCACGGTCGCATCCAGTCTTGCCCAGAAAGGCGGGTTGTCGCCCCGCGCCATCCGCAGTTCGCACGACTGCTGCTCGCCGGTTTTAATCAGTTTTTTACGGTGCAGGTAGTAGATGTCCTGGTCTTCTTTGATGATATACCGGGAGATCGGGTGCCCGGCCAAAGCGCCCCGGGCCGCATTGAGCAAGGTGGCTGCGGTGAGATTGGCCTCCAGTATGAACCCCTTTTCGCTGATCGTAAAATAGCCCACCGGGGCAAGGTCGTAGAGATCAAAATAGCGCGCCTGGGAGGCATGCAGCTCCGCCTGGGTGCGGCGCAGTTCTTCGTTTTGCATCTCCAGCTCGATCTGGTGAATCCGCAGTTCGTGGAGCATCCGGCGGCTTTCTTCGGCTGGCAGATCCGTAAGTTCATCGGACGCATTGGCGGCTTTTTCCCGGGCTATTTTTTCAGCCTCCCGGCGAAGTTCTGCGTTGGTGTCGGGGAATTTGCCTTTTTCGCTCATTTTGTGTTTCCCGCATTTTCCTGTCCGGTGATATCTTCGAATGCCAGCAGAATAAAGGTCGGCTCGCCTTCTTCGCCTACCATGCGCGCATTGAGTTCAATGGTGCGCGACCCGACGGATTCAAATTCATGCGATAACACATAATTCTCCACTACCGAATTGCCGGGCAGCATTTTTTCCAGCAGTTTGCGCAGCCCCGGTATATCCCACCGGCGATTGTCCAGATCATAAACCAATTGTCCCAGGACGTTATCGGATGCCATCTGAAAGGTACGCAAAAAGGCCTGGTTGGCCGAGACAACCTGTAAATCGGCATCAAGCACCAGCACCGGTTCGCGTAATATGGCGACAATGGCCTCGGTCACCCGGGCGTGCGCTTCTTTAAGCGCTTTTTGCGCCTGTTTGGCCTTATTGATGTCTGCAAATGTGATCACCGCCCCTTCGATCACGTTGTTTAATGTACGGTAAGGAAGGATGCGCATCAAGTACCACTCCCCGGACACGGTTTGAACTTCCACCTCTTTTGTTATCAGAGTGTCTAAAACCGCTTGTGTGTCTTCAGTCAGCGTATCATAGCCCGAAAGGTTGGAAAGAATGTGCCCCACGGGCCGCCCGATGTCGCTTTGAATCAGGTTGATGAGCCGGGTGGCGGCGGGGGTAAAGCGCAGGATGCGCAGATCATGATCCACAAACACGGAAGCGATTCCGGTGCCGGCCAGCAGGTTGTTCATGTCGTTGTTGACCCGGGTAAGATCGGCAACCTTGTCCTCCAGTTCGGCATTGACCGTGGACAATTCCTCGTTTACCGACTGCAGCTCTTCCTTGGAAGTTTCCAGCTCCTCGTTGGCGGATTGCAACTCCTCGTTATACGACTGCATCTCCTCATTTGAGGTTCTGAGTTCTTCGTTGGCGGTTTCCAGCTCTTCACTGGTTGTCTCGATGTACTCTTCCTTGGCCTGCAATTCCTGCCGCAGCGCGGCGATAGTTGCCTGCTCGTCGCTGCCGGTTTCAGTTTCATCCGGCGTATCCGGTTGTGAAGACACGCTTCGGTTCGTTTTTTCCGGCTGACGCGCTTCGGCCTGTTCCATCATAACAAAGATCAGCGGCGCCTCGGAGATCTCTTCAGTGCTTTTCGGTTCCCCGGCATGCCATTGGGGCGCCAGGGGGCGGACGGTGAGATCAACCGTCGTATAGTCGTCGTTGGTTTTTACCTTCAGGTTCGGACAGTGCACAATCTCCACGCCTGCAGCGGCTTTGCGCAGGGCCACCGCCAGATCCCGGCGCAAACCTTCCCGGGCCATCTTGAGAATGTTGTTGACACCGCTCTCGCCCGGGGCCGGCTCCAGGTACAAACCGGTGCGGCCGTGAAGGTAAAGGATATCGCCGTTGCTGCTGACCAGCGCGGCGGCGGCCGCGATCTGCTGCAAAAGCGTTTTTTCGGTTATCTCCCGCAGCGAGGGCTTCCCGGGTGTGGCCGTTTTGCGGGGGGCATACGGGAGCGGCTCATCCCCGGTCATCATTGGGGGTATAAATTTATACAGTTCCGTCTGGTATGAATCTGTTTTGCGCTGGTAGATCTTGGCTTTGCGGTCCCTGGTGGCAAAGAGACCGGCAAATTCCCCCACGGTCTCGGAGGAACCCAGAAAAAGAAACCCACCCGGGTTTAAGGCATAGTGAAAAAGGGGGATGAGCTTTTTCTGCAGGTCGGCGCCCATATAGATCATCAGATTGCGGCAGCTGATCAGGTCGAGCTTTGAAAAGGGCGGGTCCTTGATGACATTTTGCTCGGAAAAGATCATCATGTCCCGGATATCTTTATTGATGCGGTAGAGACTGTCACCTGGTTCCCGGGAAAAGAAGCGGGACAGTCGCTCCGGTGAAATGTCTGCGGCAATGCTGGCCGGGTAGAGACCAGCGCGGGCCTCGGCAACGGACTGGCTGTCAATATCGGTGGCAAATACCTGGACCCTGGGTGGGTTGTTGAGCGAACGCTTGTGCTCGGCCAGCAGAATCGCAAGGGAATAGGCTTCCTCGCCGGTGGAGCAGCCGGGCGTCCAGACGCGGATCGTGTCTTTTGCGGATTTTTCCGAAAAAAGGTTCGGAATGACCTGTTCTTCGATGGCCTTGAAAGCCTCAGGGTCGCGGAAAAAGTTGGTGACCCCGATCAGCATGTCGCGAAAAAGGGCATCGATCTCGGCGGGTTTTTGCTGCAGATACCTGACGTATCCGTCCAGGCTTTCGATTTGGTGCATGGCCATTCGGCGTTCAATGCGGCGATGGACGGTGCTTGGTTTATACTTGCTGAAATCGTGGCCCGCATGGGTTCGAATCAGGACAAAGATTTTTTTGAGCGAATCTTCATCCCCGAGCAAAGGCCGGGCCGTGTCCCGGTTGTCGGGTGTTGGGATTGCGCGGGCCGCATATTGGATAATCTGGGCGGGCATATCTTCCGGCGAAAGTTCATAGTCCACCAGGTTGGTCGCAAGGGCGCTTCGCGGCATACCGTCGAATTGAGTTGTTTGGGGGCTTTGGACCATGGCCATGCCCCCCTCGCTTTTGATGGCCCGCAAGCCCAGGGTGCCGTCGGTGCCGGTGCCCGAAAGTATGATGCCAATGGCCCGTTCGCCCAGGTCCTGGGCCAGCGTTCGAAAAAAATAGTCGATGGGCATCCGCTGGCCGCGGGGAGCTGCGGGTTCAAGCAGTTGGAGGGCGCCGTCTATAAAGGCCATGTCTTTGCCGGGCGGGATGATGTAGGTGCATTTGGGGCGCACGGCCATGCCGTCTTCGACCTCAAAGACTTCCATGCGGGTATAGCGCTGAATCAGTTCGGTGAGAAGACTTTTGTGATCCGGTGCCAGATGCTGGACAATGACAAAGGCCATGTTTGGATCATTGCCTTTGGGCATGCCGGAAAAGAAGGCTTCAAATGCTGCCAGTCCCCCGGCCGAAGCCCCGATGCCCACGATGGGAAAGGCGTGGGTGGCGGCGCCATTGCCCGCCTTGTCATCCTCCGGTGTGATTGCGGATTTGGCTTTATCTTTTTTCCCGCTTGTCACTGTTTTCGTTTAGTTCTGTTATTTTTATGATAAATCACTATGACAGCAAATAACGGTTGGACTTGTAAAAGCTTTTGAAAATATAAACAAT
>JBKHAE010000093.1:0-14199 GCA_046543065.1 Desulfobacterales bacterium
GCACCAAATACCAAGCATCAAATTACAAACAAGCACCAAATTACAAATTACAAATAACAAATAACAAATAACAAATAACAAACAATGGCTAAACAGAGTTAAGCACCAAATCACAAAACAAACATGCCAATGGCAAAAGTCAGGTTAATTGGTTTTGTTTGAAAATTGGTGCTTGGAATTTGAAATTTGTTTGATATTTGGGATTTGAAATTTGGAATTTATAGAAATCTGGATGTGATATGCCAATAAAAAGCACAACCATACTTGCGGTTCGGCATAACGGCCAAGTAGCAGTGGCCGGAGACGGCCAGGTGACATTAAACACATCGGTGGTCAAGCACCATGCCAAAAAGGTCCGGCGCATCTACAATGACCGGATAGTCGTGGGGTTTGCCGGCGCCACGGCGGATGCCCTGACGCTGTCCGAGAAACTCGAGGGCAAGCTGGAGCGGTATAACGGCAATTTGATCCGCGCGGCGGTGGAGCTGGCCCGGGAGTGGCGGACGGATAAGTATCTGCGCAGGCTTGAGGCCATGATGATTGCCGTGGATGCGGACCAGATGCTTTTAATATCCGGCACCGGCGATGTCATCGAGCCGGATGAAGGGGTGATCGCCATCGGCTCGGGCGGGGTGGCCGCCCATTCCGCGGCGGTGGCTCTGATGAAGTACGGGAGTATGGAAAACGCCACCGCCCGGGATATTGTGGAAGCGGCAATGAAAATTGCCGGTGATGTGTGCATTTATACCAATGCGGCAGTGACGGTTGAGGAGCTTTGAGGAAAAACCAGAAGGATTTCCAACGGGGGGGATCTGATCATTCGGTATGATTGGTGGAGCGCAGGCGGAAAGACAATTGACTTGAAGTGTTTTTTTATAAAATGATCATCTCCTTTAAGTCCCCCTTTGGAAAAGGGGGATTTAGGGGGATTTTGTGAATTTGATGTTATAAATCCCCCCAACCCCCCTTTTCCAAAGGGGGGAGTAAGGGAGGAGGTCCTTTTCCAAAGGGGGGAGTAAGGGAAGGAGGCCTTTTTCCAAAGGGGGGAGAGAAGGGAAGGAGGCCTTTTTCAAAGGGGCGAGAGAAGAATTCCCGGGAGTAATTATTATGATTAATTTACCCTATTCGCTGGTTGTGGAAGCAACCGAAGAACCGGAATATTTCGGTTTTTATTCTCCTGAGCTTGAAGGTTTTTCAGGAATTGGTCATTCAATTGAGGACTGCATTTATCGGGCTAAATGGGGAATGAAAGAACATGTTGAATTATTAAAAGAACATAATCTTCCGATACCGCCCAAAAATTCGAATCCTAAAATCGTTATTCAGAATGAAGATAAGATGGCGGTAGCCTAAAGATTCAGAGAGTATACAATCCTATGAGTGACTTAAAACCAACTGAAATCGTAAGAGAACTTGATAAATACATCATCGGCCAGGAAAACGGCAAGCGCTCCGTGGCCATTGCGCTCAGAAACCGCTGGCGGCGGCGCCAGGTGGATCCGGAGCTGCGTGAGGAGATTGCGCCGAAAAACATCATCATGATCGGCCCCACGGGCGTAGGCAAAACCGAGATCGCCCGGCGGCTGGCCCGGCTGACGGATTCCCCGTTTATCAAGGTGGAGGCCTCCAAGTTCACCGAGGTGGGCTACGTGGGCCGGGATGTGGAATCCATGGTGCGGGACCTGCTTGAGCTGACCATTAACCATCTGAAAGCCCGCGAGCAGGAGGCGGTCCAGGAAAAGGCCCGGGAAATCGCAGAAGAGCGTATGCTCGATCTGCTGCTGCCCTCCTCGGGCGAGCGTCAATCCGGTCAGTCCGGTCAATCCGGTCAGTCCGGCCAGTCCGGCCAGATCGGCCAGATCGGCCAGGCAGAGGATGCAACCACGGATGGGGCGATTGACGTGGGTGCGGCTGAAGCGCCCAAAACCACGGAAACCTCGCAGACCACGCGGGATAAATTCCGTAAGATGCTGCGCGACGGCAGGCTGGATGAGCGCTACGTGGACATGGAGGTACAGGACAAGTCCATGCCCATGGTGGAGATCTTCTCCAACACCGGCATGGAGGAGATGGGGATCAATATGCGCGATATCCTGGGCAACTTCATGCCCAAGGGCGGGGGCAAGAAGCGCAAAGTCAAGGTCTCGGATGCCATGGAGCTTTTGGTCCAGGAAGAGGCCCAGCGGCTGGTGGATATGGAGAAGGTGGTCTCAGAGGCCATCGAAAAGGTGGAGCAGTCAGGAATTATTTTTCTGGATGAGATCGACAAGGTGACCGGCAAGGAAGGCGGCGGCAGCGGGCCGGATATATCCCGGGAAGGCGTGCAGCGCGATCTTCTGCCGATTGTTGAGGGCACGACGGTTTCCACCAAGCACGGCCCGGTGAAAACGGATCATATCCTGTTTATCGCCTCGGGCGCATTTCACATGAGCAAGCCCTCGGATCTGATCCCTGAGCTGCAGGGACGGTTTCCGATCCGCGTGGAGCTTGATTCCCTGGGCCGAAAGGAATTCACCCGGATCCTTACCGAACCCAGAAATGCCCTGATCCTTCAGTATATCGCCATGTTAAAGACCGAGGGCATTAACGTGCGGTTTGAAGACGAATCCATTGACGAGATTGCCAAGTTTGCCGAGGATGTGAACAACCGCACAGAAAATATCGGGGCCCGGCGGCTTCACACCCTGATGGAGCATCTGCTGGAGGACCTTCTGTTTGAAGCCTCTGATATGGGCGCCCAGGACGTGACCATCGGCAAGGCGTATGTGGATGACAAATTAAAGGATATTGCCGCGGATGAGGATTTGACGAGGTATATACTTTAGATGACACCGAACACCGCCGACATACTCATTGAAGCGCTGCCGTATATCCGGTTTTTTTCGGGCATGACCATTGTGATCAAGTATGGCGGTCATGCCATGGTGGATGAGCAGTTAAAGGATGATTTTGCCCGGGACATCACCCTGATGAAATACGTGGGCATAAATCCCGTGGTGGTGCACGGCGGCGGGCCGCAGATCAACAATGTGCTTGAGCAGATGGGGATCTCCCCGCGGTTTGTAAGCGGCATGCGCTTTACGGACGAGCAGACCATGGATGTGGTGGAGATGGTTTTGGGCGGGAAGGTGAACAAGGCCATTGTCTCCCAGATCAACCAGCTGGGCGGCAATGCTGTGGGGCTCTGCGGCAAGGACGGCGGGCTTATCCGGGCGGAAAAATTGCAGATCAAGCATCAGCCGGATGAAAACGGGCCGCCGGAAATCATTGATCCGGGGCTTGTGGGCAAAGTCACTGAGGTCAATCCGTCCATCATCCATACCCTGACCCGGCAGGGATTTATTCCGGTGATCGCGCCGGTGGGCGCCGGGGCGCACGGTGAGACTTACAACATCAATGCGGATCTGGTGGCCTCAAAGCTGGCCGGTGCGCTGCAGGCCGGGCGCCTGATTTATCTGACGGATGTGGACGGCATTCTGGGGGCATCCGGAAATTTGATTACTTCTATTGATGCGGCAACGATTCAGCAGATGCTCGATGACCGGACGATTCACGGGGGCATGATCCCGAAGATCGAATATGCGCTGGCGGCATTGAAAAGTGAGGTGCGAAAAGTCCAGATCATAAACGGCACCCGAAGACATGCGCTGCTTCTGGAGCTGTTTACAGACCAGGGGATTGGAACGGAAGTGACCCAATGAATGAGGAATTCATCAAACACGCGGAATCCGTGATCGCCACTACCTACAAGCGCTTTCCCATCGTGATAGAGGGCGGGATGGGCTGTACCCTGTGGGATACGGAGGGAAAGGAATACACCGATTTTGTGGCCGGTATCGCCGTCTGCAACCTGGGCCATGCCGCGCCAGAGATTGCCCGGGCGCTTTGCCGGCAGGCGGACAGGCTGTTTCACGTATCAAACCTCTATTACACGATTCCCCAGGTGGAGCTGGCGACCTGGCTGGTGGATCGCAGTTTTGCGGATCGGGTGTTTTTCTGCAATTCCGGGGCTGAGGCCAATGAGGCGGCCATCAAGCTGGCGCGCAAGTATTTCTATGACAAGGGAGAAACCAGGCGGCACCGGATCCTCGCCCTGGAGCAGTCCTTTCACGGCCGCACCTTTGCCACCCTTTCGGCCACGGGCCAGGAGAAAATCCGAAAAGGCTTTGATCCGATTCTAAACGGGTTTGATTTTGCGCCGTTCAATGATATCGAGGCATTGAAAAAAAACATGAATGAGACGACCTGCGTGGTGATGATTGAGCCCATTCAGGGCGAGGGCGGGGTGCGGTGTCCCTCAAACGGCTATATCGAGGCGGTGCGGAAAGTCTGCGATGAAACGGGGACGCTCCTTATTTTTGACGAAGTGCAGACCGGCATCGGCCGGACCGGGCGCCTGTTTGCCTATGAGCATTATGATGTAACGCCGGATATCATGACACTGGCAAAAGCCCTTGGAAACGGGCTTCCCATAGGGGCGATGCTGGCCCGGGAAGACGTGGCAGCCGCCTTTCAGCCCGGCTCCCATGCGTCCACATTCGGCGGCACGCCCTTGATTACAGCAGCCGCGCTTGAGGTGCTGCGCGTAATGGAGCGTGAAAACATTATCGAGAACTGCCGGGAGGTAGGCGCATATTTCAAAGGGCAGCTGCTTGAGCTCCAGAAGCGGCACCCGGTAATTCAGGATGTCCGCGGCGCGGGGCTGATGATCGGGATGACGCTATCCATCGAAGGGATGCCGATTGTCAATGCCTGCATGGAGAAGGGGTTTTTGATCAACTGCACACAGGAAAAGGTGCTGCGGTTCGTCCCGCCCCTTATTATAACGAAAAATGAAATCGATCAGCTGATCGAATGTCTGGATGAGATTTTTGAGGAGTAATTATTGACACAAGGAGCCCCATTGAACACGGATCTTTTAACCCTGGCGGCGCTTGATTCGTCAGATATGAATAAATTGTTTGACCGGGCCATTGAACTTAAATCCCGGCACAACAAAGGCATTAACGACCAGCCCCTTCTGGGCAAATCCCTGGGGCTGGTCTTTGACAAGCATTCCACCCGCACCCGTCTCTCCTTTGAGGTGGCAGTTATCCAGCTTGGCGGGGTGCCGATTTTTATCAGCAGTAAAGACACCCAGATGGCCCGAAATGAGCCGATCAAGGATACAGCGCGGGTGCTGTCCAGATACCTTGACGTGGTGGCGATCAGAACCTACTCCCAGGCCTTTCTGGAGGAGTTTGCCGAAGCGGCGGACATCCCGGTGATAAACGCCTTAACCGACCTTTATCATCCCTGCCAGGTGTTAAGTGATTTGCTGACGGTGATTGAAAAGAAAGGCGGATATAAGGGCTTAAAAATCGCCTGGCTGGGGGACGGCAATAACATGGCCCATTCCTGGATTAATGCGGCGGCCGCCCTGGATCTCACGCTCACGCTTGCCTGCCCGGAAGGTTATCTCCCGGATAAGGAAATAATTGAAGCTGCTGTTTCCAGGGGCGGCCGGATTTCCGTGGTCGCCGACCCCTATGAAGCGGCAGAAGATGCGGATGTGGTAAATACCGATGTCTGGGCCAGCATGGGCCAGGAGAGCGAGCAGGAAAAGCGCGAAGCTGTGTTCAAGGATTTTCAGGTCAATTCCGAATTGATGGCCAGGGCCAAATCCGATGCCATTGTCATGCACTGCCTGCCGGCCCACCGCGGCGAGGAGATTACCGAGGATGTGCTGGAAGGCCGCCAGTCGGTGGTCTGGGATCAGACGGAGAACAAGCTGCATATGCATAAGGCGATACTGGATGTTTTGTTAAGGCACTGAGGTACTGAGGCCAATGCAGGGGAAGGCTTTGGCCTTCCTCATGCTAAAATTGATACATTCCTTTTCTTCCCCCTTTGAAAAAGGGGGATTAAGGGGGATTTTCTGCCAAAAGGAGCCTGATTTTGGATAAAAAAGTCAATAAGGTCGTGCTCGCCTACTCAGGCGGACTCGATACCTCGGTCATTTTAAAATGGCTGATTGAAACCTATGATTGCGAAGTCGTGGCATTTTCCGCGGATATCGGCCAGGAGGAGGAACTGGATCACCTGGATGAAAAAGCCAAAAAGACCGGGGCGACAAGCGTCTATATTGATGACCTGCGCGAAGAATTTGTCAAAGATTACGTATTCCCCGCGTTTCGGGCCAATGCCATATATGAAGGCCAGTACCTTTTGGGGACATCCCTTGCCCGCCCGCTTATTTCCAAACGGCAGATGGAGATCGCCGCCATGGAAGGCGCGGATGCGGTAAGCCACGGCGCCACAGGCAAGGGAAACGATCAGGTCCGCTTTGAACTGAGCTATTTTGCCATTGATCCGGCGATTAAAATCATCGCCCCCTGGCGGGAGTGGGATCTGAATTCCAGAAGCGCATTAATGGCGTTTGCAAAAAAGCACGGCATCCCGGTGCCAACCACAGCGGACAAGCCTTACAGCACGGACCGGAACCTGCTGCATATCAGCTATGAGGGCGGCATTCTGGAAGATCCCTGGAACCCGCCGCCGGAGGATATGTTTACCCTGTCCGTGTCGCCAAAGGAGGCGCCGGACACCCCGGAGGAAATCGACATCACATTTGAAAAGGGTGATCCGGTGGCAATTAACGGTATGGTTATGTCCCCGGCTACGCTTCTTGCGGAATTGAACCGCTTTGGCGGCCGGCACGGCATCGGCCGGGATGATATCGTGGAAAACCGGTTTGTGGGCATGAAATCGCGCGGGGTGTATGAGACCCCGGGCGGCACCATTCTTCGAAAGGCCCATATGGCGGTCGAATCCATCACCATGGACCGGGAGGTGATGCATCTCAGGGACTCCATGATCCCTAAGTATGCGGAAATGGTCTATTACGGGTTCTGGTTCTCACCCGAGCGCGAGCTCTTGCAGAAAATGATTGATGATACCCAGCAGAATATAAGCGGCGTGGTCCGCCTGGAACTCTACAAGGGCAACTGCCGGGTGATCGGCAGAAAATCCGAGGAGTCGCTCTACAACGCTGATTTCGCCACATTTGAGGATGATACGGTATACCAGCAGCAGGATGCGGAAGGGTTTATCCGGTTAAATGCCCTGCGGTTAAGAATCAGGAAGCTGATGGCGGGGAGTTGAGGCACTGAGAGGCTGAGGGGTTGAGGTGCTGAGGTGCTGAGGCACTGAGGGAAAAATGAAATTTCAAATTTCAAATCTCAAAAAACAAACAATGCCCAAATTCCAATGATCAAAATCCGGAAACAACACATCGTCTGGCATAAGAGGATTAGTTTTGAACATTGCGATTTGGTTTTTGGGATTTATTTGTAATTTGAATATTGTAATTTGGAATTTAATCGAGCACTTTGAACCCTACACCCTAAACCATAAACCCTACACCCTAAACCCTTAAACCTAAGGTTTTCACATGGCAGACAAACCCTGGGACGGCCGGTTTTCAGAGCCCACGGATAAAGCGGTGGAGCGGTTTAGCTCATCCATTGATATTGACAAGCGGCTGTACCAGCATGACATCAACGGCAGCATCGCCCACTGCCGGATGCTTGGCAAATGCGGCATTCTGACCGCTGACGAGGCCCATGCCATTATCGAGGGCCTTGAAAAAGTACGTGCGGAAATCGAGCAGGGCCAGTTTGAGTTCACGGATCGGCTGGAAGACATCCACATGCATGTGGAGGACCGGCTCTCCGCCCATGTGGGAACCCTCGCCAGAAAACTCCATACCGGCAGGAGCCGAAACGATCAGATCGCCCTGGATGCCCGCCTGTATCTGCGTGATGAAACCCATGACATCTTAAATGCCCTGCTTGAATTAAGACGGGTCATTGTCGCTTTTGCGGAAAAGCATTCAGCCGTGGTCCTGCCGGGCTATACCCATATGCAGCGGGCGCAGCCGGTTCTGCTCGCCCACCACCTGATGGCCTATTATGAAATGTTTACCCGCGATACCGAGCGTTTCCGGGATGCGCTGGAGCGGATCAATGTTATGCCGCTGGGGGCTGCGGCCCTTGCCGGCACCACCTATCCCATTGACCGGGCCTATGTGGCCGATCTGCTCGGGTTCCCGAAGGTTTCTGAGAACAGCATGGATGCGGTATCAGACCGGGATTTCATGATGGAGTTTCTGTCTGCGGCCAGCATCTGCATGATCCATTTTTCCAGATTCTCTGAGGAGCTTATCATCTGGTCGTCTGCGGAATTCCGTTTTATTGAAATATCAGATGCCTTTGCCACGGGCAGCAGCATCATGCCCCAGAAAAAAAATCCGGATGTCCCGGAGCTGGTGCGGGGCAAATCCGGGCGGGTGATCGGCAGCCTGGTTTCTCTGCTCACCCTTATGAAATCCTTGCCCCTGGCATATAATCGCGATATGCAGGAGGACAAGGCGCCGCTCATGGATGCGGTGGAAACCGTAAAATCCTGTATTGATATTTACTGCCGGATGCTGCCCAATATCCGGGTAAACGAGAAGGTGATGACAGCCGCCGCCCGGACCGGTTATTTGAATGCCACGGACCTGGCGGATTATCTGGCGGTGCGCGGCATGCCGTTTCGCGAGGCCCACGGGTGCGCCGGCCGGGCGGTCACTTACGCCCTGGAAAGCGGCAGGGAATTGCATGAGCTGACACTGGAAGAGTTGAAATCCTTTTCATCTCTGATTGAAGATGATATTTATGACGCCCTGTCCCTGAAGGCCATGGTGGATCGCCGCCGCTCCTACGGGGGAACGGCCCGGGAGAACGTGATCAGCCAGATTCAAAAGGCAGCGCGGCAGCTGGCGGAAGAGACAGGATAAAGGTGTAGGGTTTAGGGTTTAGGGTGTATTGAAACTGTCGGATTATTTATTTAAATACAAAAATGTTCTTTAGATACCGGGCTGGCGTCCCATTTCATTGGTGTTTGATATTTGCGGTAATTGGTGCGCTTTTTTTTGTTTCCGCGTGCGGCAAGAAGGCACCGCCCCTTCAGCCGGCCCGATTTGAGATACCGGAGGTGGAGGATCTCACCTATGAGCTGGATGGCGGCCGGTTGACCCTGACCTGGCCCATGCCGGAGTGGGACCCGCCGAAGGGAATTGAGTTGGCGGGCTTTCATGTGTACCGGGCAAAGATCAGGCAGGAAGACGTCTGCTATCACTGCCCGATCCATTTTGAGAAGGTTGAAAAGGTGGCTGTGGATGATTTATCCGCTTTGCTCAGATCGGACGCCGAATATCAAGAAAGCCTGGAGAAAGGCTTCCAGTATCATTACAAGGTGGCCCCGTATACAAATATGGGAGGGGAAGGCGGGGTGTCGCCGATTGTAACTGTTAATTATTGACATAGTTATGAGTTTCAGAATCAAGCATTCAAATACCGCCATTGTCGCCATTGGATCAAATATGGGCGATAAGATGGAGAACTCCCGGAAGGGGATTTCGGCGCTTGATGCTTCAGGCAAGATAAAAGTGCTAAGCCGCTCCGGGTTTTATTTAACCGAGCCGGTGGGGTATGCGGATCAACCGTGGTTTATAAACTGTGCGGTCATGGTTGAAACCGAACTTACCCCCCGGTCTTTGCTGCAGTTTTTAAAAAAACTGGAACATGATTTGGGCCGGCGCGTCGGGGGTATCCGGAACGGGCCGCGGGTGCTTGATTTTGATATTATATTCTATAGTGACTGGGTGATCGAATCAGCGGAGCTGATCATCCCGCATCCCCGTATGCAGGACCGGGGGTTTGTTTTAAAACCCTTGTGTGATATTGCTGTGGATTGGGTGCATCCCATATTTCAGAAAACGGTCGGCAGGCTGCTGGCGGAAATGGATGCGCAGCACGAAGAATGCATTTCTGTGGCGGGGCTTTCCAATTAATATATTAAAGGAGAATCTATTCATGAAGTTTTTTATTGATACGGCAAATGTGGCGGAAATCCGGGAAGCCAGTAATATGGGCATGGTGGATGGCGTCACCACCAATCCCACGCTGATTGCCAAAGAAGGCCGGGATTTTAAGGAAATTATTACGGAAATATGCGACATCGTGGACGGCCCGATCAGTGCCGAGGCCATATCTTTGGATACCGAAGGCATGATCAAAGAGGCCCGCGACCTGGCAAAGATCCATGAGAATATCGTGGTTAAAATCCCCATGACCATTGACGGCATGAAAGCGGTTAAAACTCTGACATCCGAGGGGATTCATACCAACGTGACCCTGGTTTTTTCTCCGCTTCAGGCCTTAATGGCGGCCAAGGCAGGCGCTACCTATGTGAGTCCTTTTGTGGGGCGGCTTGATGATCTTTCCCAGGACGGTATGACGCTTGTTGAGCAGATCCTTAACATGTATACCAATTACGGGTTTGAGACGGAAATAATTGTGGCCAGTGTCAGAAACCCGCTCCATGTGTTGAGTGCGGCCATGATGGGCGCGCATATTGCGACCATCCCGTTTAAAGTGTTGGACAAGCTGGCCGCCCATCCCATGACGGACAAAGGCATCCAGGCATTTCTTGCGGATTGGGAAAAATTCTCTGAAAAATGATAACTCAGGATGATTGATTAATGGAGCGCAAATCTTCCATTGTCGGCTGGATAAGCCACCCCAACAGCCTGACCCTGTTTCGCATCGCAGCGATGCCGCTATTGATCATTCTGCTGATGTTTGAAAACCGGGCGCTAAGCGTTCTGGCTGCGTTTGTTTTCAGTGTGGCCGCCATTACGGATTATTTTGACGGCTACGTGGCCCGCAGGTATCAACTGGTGTCCACTTTGGGCAAAATCATGGATCCGCTGGCTGACAAGCTTTTGGTGTCCACAGCCTTTATCATGATGATTCCCCTGGACCGGGTGCCGGCCTGGATGATCTGCCTGATCCTCGGCCGGGAGCTTGCGGTTACCGGGCTCAGAAATATCATTGCCGAGCGCGGGGAGGATGTGGCCGCCTCCTGGCTGGGTAAATTCAAAACCGGTTTTCAGATCGGCGCTATTATCCCGCTGCTGATACATTACAGCTTTTTCGGCATCCCCTTTCAGCTGATCGGTGAAATCGTGCTCTGGGCGGCCCTGGTGATTACCCTGTGGTCCGGGGCGGACTATTTTTTAAGATTCAGACGGCTGCTCGAGTATTAGAAAAAAGGAGTCTCTCATGGCTAAGGATCTTTACGAACAGCTGACAGACAAAATCATGCTTACCGGCTCCAAGCTGATCCCGGAGCTTTTCCGCATGGTTGCGGATGAATCTGAAGCTGAACTGCTGCTGGCCATGCCGGGCACGCCGGCTGAGCTTGCGGAAAAAACCGGCCGATCAGCGGCTGAGGTGGAAGCCGCCTGTCAGAGGCTTTATCACAAAGGCGTGGCGTTTAAATCCTACCGCGGCGGAAGCCTCAAATATAAGATGTGCCGGGACATGATCCAGTTCCATGATGCCACCATTCTCTGGCCGGAGGCGCCCAAGGCGTTTCATGATTTGTGGCAGCGGTTCATGGACGAGGAGTGGCCGTACTTTGCCCGCCTGGCGGACCAGTTTTTTCCCAAGGCCTTTACCCGGGTCATCCCGGTGGAACAGGCGGTGGATGCGGGCAGCCAGCAGGTGCTGGATATCGACAGTGCGGACAGGATCATTCTAAATGCCGGGACCGTGGCGGTGACCCGGTGTACCTGCCGGCTGATTGCCCATAAATGTGAAAATCCGCTGGAAGTCTGCATTCAGGTGGATAATGCCGCCAAATACACCCTGGATCGGGGTACGGGCCGCGAGATCAGTAAAGAGGAAGCCCTTCAGATTCTTAGGGACTGCGAGGACAAGGGGCTTGTGCATGTCACCATGAACAAGGCCCATGCCGGCCATTTTATCTGCAACTGCTGTGACTGCTGCTGCCAGGCCCTGCCGCTGGTCATTTCCGAGGGGTTGAACATCCTTGATCCCAGCCGGTACCAGGCGGAAATTGATCCGGAATTATGCACCGCCTGCGGGACCTGCGAGGATCGCTGCGTATTTAATGCGATCGTGCCTGCGGCACCCGAGAATGAAGATTCCGTTATGCAGGTGGTTTCCGAAAAATGCATGGGATGCGGACTCTGCCAGGCGGCATGCCCTGAAGCGGCCATAACGCTCCACGCCGTGCGGCCAAAGGATTTTGTTCCGGAATAGTATTGGGCGAATTTTGCGCTTGACAAGCCAATCAAAAATATTTAGATATAGGATTACATTTTTTGAGCGGGAATAACTCAGTGGTAGAGTGCAACCTTGCCAAGGTTGAAGTCGCGAGTTCGAATCTCGTTTCCCGCTCCATTTTTTTTTGGGGCGGCATAGCCAAGTGGTAAGGCAACGGCCTGCAAAGCCGATATTCTCCGGTTCGAATCCGGATGCCGCCTCCAAGTTTTAAACTCCACCCACCAGCACAACCCGCAAATCCATCACATTGGTGCCGGTTGGCCCGGTCATCAGCAGCTCTCCGGTTTGTTTGAAAAAATTATAGCTGTCGTTATTAGCGAGGTAGGTGTAAGGTGAGAGCCCGGCATCAAGGGCTTTTTTGAGGGTGCCGGAATCCACAATCGCGCCGGCCGCATCCGTGGGGCCGTCAGTGCCGTCAGTGCCGCCGCTTAAGACCACCATCATGTTTTCATTCCGGATATCAATGGCTGCGGCCAGGGCAAACTCCTGGTTCCTCCCGCCGAGGCCGTCCCCCTTAATCGTAACGGTTGTTTCCCCGCCCGAGAGCAGGCAGGCCGGCGGAGCAACGGGGTTTCCGGTTTGCCGGATTTCCCTGGCAATGGCGGTGTGAACCCGGGCGGCGTCCCGGGTTTCGCCCTCGATCATTGAGGAAAGAATCAGGCTGTGGTATCCAAGATTCAGCGCAATCCGGCAGGCGGCCTTAAGCGCGGTGATACTGCTGCCGATAATGAAGTTATGGGTTCGGCTGAACGCATCCGCATCCGCCTTGGGGGTTTCTTCAATACGGCCGTCTGCGCCTGCTTCCAGATGCCTCAGCACGGATGCGGGAATCCGGTTTTTAATATGATAGGATTCGATAATTCCCATGCAGTCAAGGAAAGTGCTGGAATCCGGTACGGTCGGGCCGGATGCAATCACATCCAGCTTATCCCCCACCACATCGGAGAGGATCAGGGTGATAAGCGTCGCCGGCCAGGCCTTGCCTGCCAGCCGGCCGCCTTTAATGGCGGATATGTGCTTTCTGATGGCGTTTATTTCGTTAATTGCGGCCCCGCAGTCCAAAAGGGCTTGAATAACAGCCTGTTTGTCAGAAAGGGGTATGGATTCGGCCGGCTGGGGCAGGAGAGCTGAGCCGCCGCCGGAGAGCAGGCATATGATCAGGTCTGATTCGTTCGCCTTTTCCGCCACCTCCAGAATCCTTTGCGTGCCCTTAAGCCCACTGTCATCCGGTATGGGGTGGCCGGCCTCAATCAGGTCAATGCGGTTAAGCGGACGGGTGTGCGCATATTTAACTGTAATCATCCCACCGGTAATCCGATCCCTGAGCAGCGTTTCGAGTGCGGCGGCCATGTCAGCCGTGGCTTTGCCCGCACCGATGACGTATAAATCGGCATAGGCGGATAAATCAAATGATGTGTCCTGGATTTGAAGCCGGGTGCCGGTAAGCTGGCAGGCGGTTAGAATAGCGGTTTCGGCATTTACCGCATTGATTCCGGATTGAAAAATATCTGCCGCATCCTGCCTAAGCCGCTCTAAAGATGGTTGGACCGAGGCCATAGGGCTACCGCATGGAAAGTGTTATGATTCTGCCGCTGTTTTATCGGGTGCCGCGGCGGTTGACGGCTCATTTTCGGTTTGTGTGGATTTTTTCTTGGTTTTGGGCTTTTTTTTCTTCAAACACTTTTTGTCTTTACGGACGAATGCGCATAGCTTTGGATTGTAATACTCCTTGCAGTTTAAAGGATTATATAGCGGGCATTCCGGATGTTTTTGAGACATATGCCAATTTCCCCTTGATTTATATTCCTTACGGATTTTTGCCAAAAGTGATGTAAATATAACATAAAACGGATAATTTCACAAGGACGAACGGTCGGCGCGCACGGCTGATTTGTTCTAACCATAAAATCCATACCCCCGGTCCTGTTAACGCTAAGGTTGGGATTCGTTTTCCTCGCTATCGGGATCGCTATCGAAATCGATGCTGTAGACTTCCTGATCCTCTCGAACTTGGTATCCT
>JBKHAE010000094.1:0-13962 GCA_046543065.1 Desulfobacterales bacterium
GATTTTATTATTCAAGTCTAAAATATAAACTTACAAACTGAACCGCTCAGTAAATATCAACCGCCGGGGAAAGCCAAGCGCGAAAAGGGCTTTTTTGATATGTGTCATCATTTGCGGGGGCCCGCAGAGAAAAACCGGGGCGTTGCGGCCAGCATCAGCAAGCATTTTTTCAAGCTGCGGCCTATCGAGCTGATTGGATGGAGGCGTGTCTGTTAACACGTGGGTGCCCTTAAGGCCGGACAGGCGGGTTTCAAAGGCTTTGAATTCATCAGCAAAGATGATGTGATCTTTTGATCGGTTGCTCCAGATGAGGGTCATTTTTCTCTGATCGCCGGTATCGGCCATGTAGCGAAGCATGCTGAGCATCGGCGTGATGCCGATGCCGCCCGCGATCATGACCATTTCCCTGGCCTTCGGCACTCGCAGGTGGGTGAACAGGCCATAGGGGCCGTCGATTGAGACAAGGTCCCCGGGCTGAATGTTTCCGATTTTTTTCGTCCAGTCCCCGCTGGTCCGGATCACGAATTCAGCATCCGGCCTCATGGTTGGGGATGCCGCGATGGTAAAAGGGTGCTCCTCCCGGGATATGTTTTTTGATTTAATGGTGATAAAGGCAAACTGGCCCGGCGCGTTGGGCCTTATTCGGCGTTTATCCGGTCTTGCCCGCAGGCGAAAGGCGTCCTTTGCCGCGGGTTCAACAGTGGTCACGGTATAGGGCCGCTGCCGGATGGCGAAACGTTTGAGTTTAACCCACAGGTACAGCAGCCCATAGAGGCCGATGGCCCAGAAAACAAGGGTGCGCGGCAGGCCGCCCTCAAATGTATCACTTACATAAAGGACATGGACGAACAGGGCGGCGGCCGTTACCACCGCAGCCATCCGGTGCATGACCCACCAGTAGTTAAAGGGGATCCTGAGCGCCGCCCGGAAGCTGCCGGAGGCCGCCATCCCCAGGATAAACAAAAGGAGCCCGAGCCCCACGAATTCCGGCCAGTAGCGGATCTCCAAAGGGATGAAAAGCATGTCTTCCGGCAGCAGGATCAATACGGGGTGGATTAGCACGCAGGCGGCGATAAGGGTGCCGCTTATTTGGTGAAAGTAAAAGAGCCGGTCCATGGCAAAAATTTTGTCTAAAAACCGGAAGCGCGCGGCCAGGACCAGCTGCAGCAGGAGCAGGGTGCCCGCAATCATGCCGAGGACCTTGCCGGTTCGCAGCATCAGCTTGTCAGCCCCGAATTTATATAGGATGGAGGCGGATTCAAAGACAAACGGGATGGAGGCCGCGCCAGCCAGAAGGAGCAGCCCGATTAAGAGGACCATGGCGCCCAGGAGGCGCCGCCGGCCGGTAGGCCAGACAAGGTTTGAGATTTCCTCATTCATGCCATCTCCTTTTCCGCGTTAGCCGCCGTACGCTCAGTCAACTCAAAATGCGGGGCGCTGTCCCCTGCTGCCAGCTTTGTCATATTGATATCCTTTGTTTGGCGGTATAGCTGATTATTTGCCCTGGCTTTGCCCGATTTGCCGATCAAAACTCCGGGTCATACAGTCCTTGCAGTCCGGCTTTTCGGAAGTGCTTTTTTTTCTGTGCCGGGTAAATCCCGTCAGCCATTCAGCGTCGGTTCGGGGGCAGGTATCAATATATTTGATAAAATCCACAAGCCGGTCCACCGCCGGGCGATCCATGGCATGCTCCATCCGGCAGGCGTTGTCCTCGGCGGTGGTTTCATCCAATTGAAGTACGTGAATCAGAAAATTTTTAATGACCCGGTGTCGGCGATTGATTTCTTTGGCAATGGCGGCGCCCTTTCGGGTCAGGGTGATGAAGCTGTATGGCTCGTAATTGATCAACCCCTTTTCCGCAAGACTTCTTAATGCCCCGGTCACCGAGCCCCGCAGCACCCCTCTATCTTCTGCAATATCCTTTACCCGGGCGACCTTGTTCGTGGTTTCAAGCTCAAGAATGGTTTCCAGGTAGTCTTCCAGGTTCTCCGAAAGGTCTGTTTCCGTCATAACGCCTCCTTTAGGCATTTTTACGTCTGAAGTTATGAATACCAAATTATGCGTATATGATCAAACAAAAGATAAAAACTTAAAAAAAGATATTGACTACTAATAAAGTTTGATATACCTAACAAATCAAAATCAAACGCGGAGGAGATAACATGCAACGCATCAATTTGCGCCAAATGAAAGAGAATCAATCGGGAAAGATCGTCGCCGTTCATGCGGCCGGCGAGCTCGGCCGCCGGATCCGGGATATGGGCCTGGTGCCGGGCACTGAATTCAAAATCAAGGGACGCGCGCCCCTGAAGGATCCGGTGGCGCTGCGGATGATGGGTTTTACCTTAAGCCTCAGAAACAGCGAGGCCGATCATATCGAAGTGGAGGTGAAAGGATAGCCGATGGCCAACACCATTGCATTGGCCGGAAATCCCAATTCCGGCAAAACAACGCTTTTTAATTCATTGACCGGCGCGCGCCAGCAGGTGGGCAATTATCCGGGCGTGACGGTGGAAAAAAAGACCGGTCAATATAACATAGACGGCCACGATTTTCAGCTGGTGGATTTGCCCGGAACATATTCCATGACCGCCTATTCAATGGAGGAAATAATTGCCCGGGATTTTATCGCCACGGAAAAGCCGGCCGTTGTGGTCGATATCGTGGATGCGGCCAACCTGGAGCGAAACCTCTATTTAACCCTCCAGATCATCGAGATGGGGGTGCCGGTCTGCATTGCGCTAAACATGATGGACGTGGCCAAAAGCCGGGGCATGCGCATCGATTCGGCGCGGCTGTCCGAATTTTTGGGCGTGCCCATTGTTCCCACCGTGGCGCGAAGCGGCAGGGGCAAAAAGGAAGTGATGGCGGCGGCCGCGAATATTGCGGGCGCCGGCCCTTCAAAGATGGCGCTAAACATTTCTTACGGCGAGGACATTGACAACGCCCTGACGGAAATGGTGCCGCTGATTTCAGGCAGCGGACTGCTGACCAATTATTACCCGCCCCGTTGGGTGGCGCTTAAGTACCTGGAGGCGGATGAGCAGATTGTTTCCGCCGGTGATGCCGCAAATCCGGATCTGAGCCGGGAGCTGAAGAAAATTGCCGACCGGGTGACCCGGCACCTGAGCGCCACCTTAGATACATACCCGGAGGCCATGATCGCCGATCAGCGGTTCGGGTTTATAAAGAGCATTATCCGGCAGGGGGTTATCCAGATGGATACCGATGAGCACCGGCTCTACCTGTCCGACAGGATCGACAGGGTCCTGATCAACCGGCTGGCCGGTCCCCTGATCATGGCGGGCGTCCTGCTGCTTCTCTACCATTTCACTTTTGTCTACAGCCAGGCGCCCGTGGCATGGCTGGAAAATATGTTCGGCGCTCTTCGCGGTCTTGCCGATGCCCACATGGCTGAGGGGCTGTTAAAGTCGCTGGTCATTTCCGGGATTATTGACGGGGTCGGCGGCGTGCTCGGCTTTGTGCCGATAATTATGTTCATGTTTTTCGGTATCACGATCCTCGAAGATTCAGGATACCTGGTGAGGGTGGCGTTTATGCTGGACCGGGTGTTTCGTCTGTTCGGCCTGCACGGCAGTTCGGTGATGGCGTTTATCATTTCCGGCGGGATCGCCGGGGGCTGTGCCGTGCCCGGGGTTATGGCGACCCGTACGCTCAAATCCCCGAAAGAGCGGCTTGCCACGCTTTTAACGGTGCCGTTTATGAACTGCGGCGCAAAGCTCCCGGTGTTCGCCCTTTTGATCGGCGCGTTTTTCGCCTATAACAAGGCGTGGATGATGTTCCTGATCACCCTGATTTCCTGGGGCGGGGCGCTTTTGATCGCAAAGCTCCTGCGCATGACCGTGATTCGGGGCGAGGCCACGCCTTTTATAATGGAGCTGCCGCCTTATCGCCTCCCGACCGTGCGCGGAGTTCTGATTCATACCTGGGAGCGGACCTGGCAGTATATCCGAAAGGCCGGGACCATTATCCTGGCAATTTCAATACTGCTTTGGGCCATGATGAGCTTTCCCCAATTGCCGGCTGAGACGGCAAAGAACTATGAAGCGGTCCGGCAGCAGGCTTTGGCGGAATATCCAGCACCGGTTCGAAACGAGCTCCGCAAACAGGGCGGGGATGATTCGCTTTCGCCGGCCGCGCGCGAATTAGAGGACCGGCTGAGCGGTATATCTGCGGAAAAGTCCCAGGCGGCCCTTAAATATTCGGTTGCCGGCCGCATCGGGACCTCGCTTGAAAGCGTCAGTCACCTGGCTGGCTTTGACTGGCGGACCAATATCGCCCTGGTGGGCGGGTTTGCCGCCAAGGAAGTGATCGTCTCCACTTTGGGCACCGCTTATTCCATGGGGGCGGTGCAGGCGGAAAAAAGCGAGGGCCTGTCCCGGCAATTGGCGAATTCGCCGCTTTGGCGGCCGCTGACGGCGTTTTCCCTCATCATTTTTGTCATGTTCTATTCGCCCTGTTTCGTTGCCGTGGTCTGCATCGCCCGGGAAGCGGGCTCCTGGAAGTGGGGCGCATTTTCAATGATATTTAATACCTTGCTTGCCTTCATCCTGGCGGTGTCGGTTTATCAGATCGGGACGGTTTTGGGGTTTTAGTGGTTTGTTATAAAAGGAGAAAAACAAATGATTCAGCATATCATCGTATTTTTTATCGTCGGCCTGGCCCTCGGATTCCTCATTCGGCACCTTTACCGGAAAATTAAAGGACGGGATATCTGCGATTGCGGATGCGCCGGATGCGCCGATGCGTCAGCCTGTGCAGGTCAAAACGGAAACCATTGCAGCGGCGAACAGCTAAACGGCCGATAACCGCTTCATGATTGAGGACGGGCAGCGATTATGCGGTGCTTACAACTTCCATCCGCATATCAAGAAGCGGGGCATCCACAATTCTCACTTTAAGTTTGATTATTTGGCCGTTGGTTTATAAACTAAACATTGTTATCAGGGCAGATGCGGCAAATTTCCGGAAAAAAGCAGGGGACAGGATTCAACGGGGAGGGCGCATGGAAAAGGTTTTAAACAGGAGGTTCCCGAATAAGCGCGTGGTTATTACCGGCGCCGGGAGCGGGCTGGGCAGAACCCTGGCGGTGGATTTTGCCAGGCTCGGCTGGTCGGTGGGGGTAAACGATATTGATCGTGCCCGGGCAGAGGAAACCCTGGGGCTTGTCGAAAAAAACGGCGGCAAGGGGTTTGCGATGCAAGGCGATGTGGCCAAGTGGAGGGATGTTTCAGCGCTTGCGGATGAGGCGGCGGCCCAATTTCAAGGGGCGGATATCGTGATCAATAATGCCGGCGTGCCGGCTGCCGGGGTAATGGAGAAAATTCCCGTTGAAGACTGGCAATGGATTATGGATATCAATTTAATGGGGGTGATCCATGGCTGTAAGGCGTTTATTCCTGTTTTCAAGGAACAGGGTGGCGGCCATATCGTCAATATCGCTTCTTCGGCCGGAATTGTCTCGCTCCCGGAGATGTCGCCCTATAATGTGACCAAGGCGGGGGTGATTTCACTCTCCGAAACCCTGCGACAGGAACTGGCCGGCCATAATATCGGGGTGACGGTGGCGTGCCCCAGTTTTTTTAAAACCAATCTCATGGATCAATGCCGGTATACGGATCCGCGTCAGCTGGACATGGCCAACGCGCTTTTTGAAAAATCCCTGTGCAATGCGGAAAAAGTGAGCCGGCACATACTCCGCTCCGTCGCCAAAAAACGGCTGTATGTCATCACCCAGATCGACGGCCGGCTGCTCTGGAGAGTAAAACGCTATATGCCGGAGAAATTTTACAAGTTGATGGGCTTTTTCTACCGCAATGGCTATGCGGATAAATTTTTAGGGGTTGAGCCCTCGCAACAGGCGCTGGATAATTAGTAACAGTAAGATTAAGACCGGATGGCTAAAGCCGTTCCCTTAGTTCGCGTTTCAGCACCTTGCCGGCCATGGATACCGGAATATCATCCGTGAAAATCACCTGCCGGAGTTTTTTGTACGCTGCCACCTTGTCATTGACGGCATTTATGAGTTCCGCCTCGGCCGGCTGCATGCCGTCTCTCACCTTCACAAACGCCACCGGAATTTCATTTCCGGTGTCATCCTTTTTGCCGAGCACAGCGGCCAGTTCCACCGCCGGGTGGGTGTAGAGGATCTCTTCGATTTCCCGGGGATAGACATTGTAGCCTTTATAAATGATCATGTCTTTCTTTCGGTCGGTGATATAGAAATACCCCTCTTTATCCTCCCGGCCGATATCGCCCGTATACAGCCAGCCGTCTTTTAGAACCTGGGCGGTCTCCTCCGGCCGGTTCCAGTATCCGGCCATGACCTGCGGCCCCTTGATGCAGATTTCACCCTCCTGACCGGAGGGGAGCGGCTCACCGGATTCCGGGTCCACGACCCGGCACTCGGTATCAAATACCGGCAGGCCGACGGAGCCGGGTTTGGGCCGGCCGGCAGGGTTGCAAAGCGCGCCCATGGTGCATTCGGTAAGCCCATAGGCTTCGATAAAGGTGGCGTCGCCGAATGCCTGTTTCATCTTCTCTAAAACGGTCAGCGGCAGCGGAGCCGCGCCGGAGCCGATGAACTTGATTCGGGACAGATCATACTGTTCAAAATTGGGCTGATCCACCAGCGGGGTAAACAGCTGGGGCGCACCGCCCAGCATGGTGGCCGAAAACTTGGGAATGGCTTCCAGGTATTCCTGGGGATCAAACCGCGGTAAGACCACCATGGTGGTTCCGCCGGAGACCATATTATTCAGATAGGCGATCACGCCCATGGCGTGAAACCAGGGCACCACCACAAGGGCGGTTTCATGGTCCTGGGCAACGGGGCGGTCTTTTTTGGGATCAACGCCCTCCGGAAAGATCGGTTCCACGCGCTGGTCTTCATAAATTTTCAGTTGCGCCCCGCTCATCCAGCAGCCGAACTGGAGGGTGTTTTTGACCACATTGGCGTGGGTGAGCATAACTCCCTTGGACACCCCGGTAGTTCCGCCCGTGTAAGCCAGATGGGCCAGATCCTTGTTAACCTCAAATTCAACTTCAGGCGGCTCGGGCTGGTGCTTGACGATAAGCTCCGCCATGTCCAGCGTATCCGGCACCGGCAGCTTGCCCACCGGCTTTAACGGGGCGATGAGGGCATTGTAACAATCACCGATACTGGTGGATATCACCCGCTCCACATCCGTCTCCCCGATGACGCCTTGTATGCCGGGGTAGAGGAGATCCAGGGAAAGCAGGGTTTTGGCCCCGGCATCGCTTAGCTGGTGCTTGGCCTCATAAGGGGAGAGCAGGGGAGAGAGCGGGGTAAATACCCCGCCGATTTTTAGAAGCGCATAATAGGCGATGGCGAACTGGGAGCAGTTGGGCAGATGGATGGCCATGCGCTCGCCTTTCTTATGCCCCAGGTCAGCGAGCGCTGTAGCGAATCGATCCACAAGGGTTTTAAATTCCGAATAGGTAAGGACCATGCCGCCAAAATGCATGGCAATCCGGTTGGGCACCCGTTCGGCGGTGTACTCGAGAAATGCATGTACGGGCCGTTCCGGATAGTTCAGCGCCTTGGGCCATCCCTCGGGCCAGCAGGAAAAATTCTTCGCCACTTAAGACCTCCTTTAGATTACTGTTAATGCCTCCTTCTTAATCAGGGCGGCCGCGTGTTCCACGGATACCGCATATGCTACGTCGCTTCTAATCGGTGTCTCTGAACGTTTCAAGTGATCGGGCATAAGCTCCTGAGGTTCGAAGCGGCCGCCAACCACGCCGATGATCCGGCCGTCATAAATATTGATCAACGGCCCGCCCCGGTTTCCGTCGTGGACCATGGTGTCAAAAAGGAAAATGCCGGTGCCGTTTCCGGAAAGGATCTTGGAACAGACCACCGCCTGCTTGATCAACTGGTTGTAGACACCGTAAAAGCCGAATGGAAACCCCAAAGTCGCCACGCTGTTGCCGATGGGCACTTCCTCAGGAATGCCCATGATGTGATCCGGCATGGTAATTTCAATCTCTTCGGTAACTTTTAAAAGGGCCAGATCCCGTTCGCGGTCAATCTGCCGGAGTTCCAGGCGGATAGGTGAGACGGTGTCGGTATGGACCTCGACAAATCCGGCCGGGTCTTCCACAGGCACGGCCATCAATTCGTATTTGCCGGTAATCAGATGGGCGGCGGTTAGCAGGTAGCCGTCCGGATGGACCAGAAAGGCCGTTCCCCGAAAGACCACTTCATCGTCTTCCCGGCGAAAGAGCATCATGCAGGCGTTTTTGTACTGAAAATAGATGTCCTGGAGCATATGGGTATCCTTTTATTCAATCCATTGTTCAATTTTATCCGGATGGGTCCGCATCCACCGCAGGGCCTTTTCATAGGGAAACCGGCCGTCATCCTCCTGAATCCATAGCATCAGCTGCCCGATATCCTCGGGCGCCCATGAGAAATTGTCCAGCACCCGGAAGGCTTTCGGCATATCCGTGTCCAATCCCTGGCGGGCGATCGTATGAATACTGCCGCCCTCTCCGAATACGTTCTTCGGGTCATCAAGGAACTTGAGACTCCAGCGGGCAAAACTCCAGTGCGGCAGCCAGCCGGTAACCACCAGCCATTTCTGGTGGCGGATGGCGTGGGATAATTCGGCCATCAGGGCGACCTCGCTGCTTTCCACCAGGCGGAAGTTATCCAGATCATAAGCCTCCATGGCCTCCTTTGCTTTGTGCATGATCCCGGCCTCAGGTTCAATGCCGACAATCCGGCGGTTGAATTTGTCCGCATGGGTTTTTAGCTCTTCAATGGAATCGATATTTATATAAGGCTGGTTCCGGATGCCGGTGCCGGCGGTCAGGCGGCCGAGGGTTACATCCGGCACCACGAATCCGATTTTGGTGCCTTCCAGGTTGGGTCCCAAATCAACCACCTGCTCGCGGAACTGTTTGTGGTAATGGCCATGGGTGTCCGGCAGCCAGCCGGACAGCATAACATCTGCACGGCCTTCAGCCACCGCCTTCCACATTTCGTCCGCACTCACAGACACCAGTTCGCACCGGGTGCCGAGCTTTTCTTCAAATACCGCTTTGACAAGATTGGCCGAAGCAATGGAAGAGGACCAGTCCGTGTGGACCAGCCGAATATTCTGTCCGGCATTCGCCATGCCCCAGGCCGGGCCGGTCATAAGAGAGACCGCGCAAATAGCCACCCAAAAAATGTAGATACAAAGATAAAATATCCGATGCACGATAACCTCCTTGAGCTTCAGCTTCTTATTTGAGTTACCACAGCCGCCGACGCCCGAAGGTCTTTTTAAGCGGCGGATGGGTTCTGATTTTATATTCCCGGGCCTGCCGGCCGCCCAGGGTGAATTCCGTGGGCGCTGCGTAATCGGAAAGCCCGCGGTGGAGGGCAAAGCACATGCCCAGAATTACAACGGCAAAAGGCAGGCCGGTGGTGATAGTGGCTGTCTGAAGGGCCACAAGCCCGCCGCCAACAAGCAGTGCCGCAGCGACGACACCCTCCAGGAGGGCCCAGAAAAGCCGGGACAGCACCGGCGGGTTGGGGTTGCCCCCGGAGGTAATGATATCAATGACCATGGAGCCGGAGTCCGAAGAGGTGACGAAAAAGGTGATGATCACAACAATCGAGAGGCTCGATGTGATGACCCCCAGCGGAAATTTTTCCAGCAGCACAAAAAGCGATACCGGGATATTTTCCTGAACCGTCTTGGCAATGCCGCCGGAGCCGAACATTTCAATAAACAAGGCGGTGTTTCCGAAAATGGTGATCCACAGAAACGTAATAAACGTGGGCACCAGCATTACCCCGAGGATGAATTCCCGGATGGTTCGGCCGTGGGAGACCCGGGCGATGAACATGCCCACAAACGGCGACCAGGCAATCCACCAGGACCAGTAGAAAATGGTCCAGCCCTGCTGCCATTCGGTCTGTTCATAGGTTTCGTTCCAGGTGGCGAGCTGAGGCAGGTGCTGGATGTAATAGCCGATATTTTCCAGAAGGGCATCCATAATAAAAATCGTCGGCCCCACAAGAAGGACGAAAATGGCTAAAAGTGCGGCAAAGCTGATATTGATTTCACTAAGCCGCCGGATGCCCTTGTCCAGCCCCTTGATCACCGACCAGGTGGCGATCAGGGTGATGCCGGCAATAAGAATAACCTGGATTTTGGGCGACTGCCCGATGCCCAGCAGGTAGTCAAGCCCCGCGTTTACCTGCTGGACCCCTAATCCAAGCGAGGTGGCCACGCCGAAAAGGGTTGCCACGGTTGCCAGAATATCGATAATATGGCCCGGCCAGCCGTAGATGCGTTCTCCCAGCAGGGGATAAAAGGCGGTTCGTATGGAAAGGGGCAGTCCCTTGTTAAATGAGAAAAAGGCCAGGGACAGGGCCACCAGCGCATAAATCGCCCACGGATGCAGACCCCAGTGCAGAAACGTGATATCCATGGATTTCCGGGCAGCTTCCGTGGTGCCGGGTTCGGTAAGGGGGTTGGCCACAAAATGAAACATGGGCTCGGCCACGCCGTAGAAGAGAAGGCCGATGCCCATACCGGCTGAAAAGAGCATGGAAAACCAGCCCATGGTGGAAAATTCCGGCCTGGCATCGGGGCCGCCCAGCCGAATATTGCCGAACCGGCCGGCCAGCAGCACCAGCATAAATATCAGGACGATATTGACCGTCCAGATAAAAAACCAGCCGGTATATCCGGACATGGCGGTCTGTATCTCCTGGAAGACAGGGCCCATGTGTTTTTGAAAGACAATCGTGCCGACCACAAACAGGAGGATCAGCCCCGCTGAAATAAAGAATACCTGGGGGTGGACATCCAGATGAAACCAGCCTTCCGATTCCTGTTTTTCCGGTGCTGGCTTATTCGTCTGATCAGAATTTTCGGACATAAGGAATCCTTTATCGGTTGAAGTTTCAGTCAACAGGGATTCTAACAAAAAAACGGCAATTTAAGAGTAATTCTCAATCAAGCGCGGATCAATATTTTTTTACAGACGGATGGGATGGATATTTGAGTCGATGCCGTTCAGATCCGACGGGCGGCGCGTCGGCAGAAAATGCATGGCTAATTTGTTCTAACCGCAAAGTTCATGACCACGGTCCTGTTAACGGACAGATAGTCGGCACGGTGGCCGACTCTACGACGCATGTCGTCGCAGGGCAGGCCACCGTGCCTGCCTAAGAAAAGACAGAACAAATTTGCCCTGGCAGAAAATGATTGTCACCGGATATGTCTCATGCCATATAGATATGTTTGGCAGATTATATTTGGAAAAAACGACTCAAGGGATTTAAAACCACAGATGATTGCCGAAATATTATCCACTGGAGATGAAATCTGCTCCGGCGCCATTATCGACAGTAATTCCGCGCACATTGCAGAAAAGCTGATGGAACTGGACATTGAGGTCACCCGGCACAGCTGTGTGGGCGATGATCTGGAGGCGCTGGCCAATATCCTGAAGGAAATCGGCGGCCGGGCGGATATTGCCATCATTACCGGCGGGCTGGGGCCGACAAAAGATGATCTTTCTGCAGAAGCCGCGGCTATGGCCGCCGGCACCGGGCTTGAAAAAAATGAAAAAGCGGTGGCCTACATCGAAGGCTTTTTTGAAAAATACCATCGACAGGCATCTGAGTCGGACTATAAACAGGCCATGCTGCCTCGGTTGGCAGCCCCGATTCTTAATGCCCGGGGGACGGCACCCGGATTTTCGCTGACCATCGGAAAATGCCGCTGCTATTTTATGCCGGGCATTCCCCATGAAATGACGGCCATGCTTGCCGAGCAGGTGATACCGGATATTCAGAAAAATCTCCAGCCGCCGGATAAATTTCAGCGGATCCGGACGCTTTCCGCTTTTGGTCTGCCGGAGGCGCGGGTAAATGACCGGATGGCAGAGATATCGGATGCGTTTGCCAATGTTCGATACGGCCTTCTGGCCCGGTTTCCGGTGATCTATATTAAACTTATCGCTACTGGTAAAACACCGGCGGATCTGACCCGGGATCTGGATCAGGCAAGTCTTTGGGCCCAGGAGAGGCTCGGCAAATACATCTTTTCCACCAACGGCCTGACAATTGAGGCGGAAGTCGGGAAATTGCTGAGGGATGCCGGGGCAACGGTGGCTGTGGCGGAGAGCTGTACAGGCGGATTGGTGGCGGATATGCTGACCAACGTATCCGGCAGTTCGGATTATTTTTTGCTCTCCACGGTGACCTATGCCAATTCCGCAAAAATTGAGATTTTAAATGTCCCGCCGGAAGTTATTGATCAGCATGGCGCGGTACACGAGGAAACTGCAAAGCTTATGGCCGAAGGGGTCCGGCGCATCTCCGGGGCCGCATACGGCATTGCCACCAGCGGCATTGCCGGGCCGAGCGGAGGAACGGACGAAAAACCGGTGGGCACGGTTTGTATCGGCATCGCAGGTCCTGACGGGGCGGCGGGCGAGCGGCATCATTCCCCGTTCAAGGAGCGCACGCCAAACAAACAGATATTTGCCGTTTTGGCGTTAAATGTGCTAAGGAAACAAATTATGAAGGAGTTTTATATATAATGGGTTGGCTGGGAAAGGCCATCGGCGGAACCGTGGGGTTTGCTTTGGGCGGCCCGATCGGCGCGGTGGCAGGGGCCGTGTTCGGCCATATGTTTGACGGTGACGAAGAAAAACCCCGCATGATTCAAGGCCAGGGGGGATCAGTGGAGGAGCGGGCCCAGATGGCGTTTTTTGTGGCCGCATTCTCCATGCTGGCCAAACTGGCGCGGGCGGACGGGCAGGTCTCTGAGGCAGAGGTCAATACCATCCGGCAGTTCATGGCGCGGGATCTTAATTTGAACGCCCAAAGCCGGCAGGCCGCAGAGCAGATTTTTCAGACCGCGCTTAATACGCCGCAGTCTTTTGAAGATTTTGCCGGCCAGTTTTACCAGCATTTTTCCGGGCAGCCCCAGCTTTTGGAATTTATGATCGATATTCTCCTGCGGGTCTCGGTGGCAGACGGTGCCCTTCAGGCGGCTGAAGAGCGTCTGATCCTTTCCGCTGTCCGGATTTTCCAAATAAGCGATGCGGATTACCAGAAGATTAAATCCCGGTACGTTAAAAATACAGAGCGATATTACGCTGCCCTGGGCTGCAATAGCAGCGACTCGAATGATGAGATTAAAAGAAAGTACCGCAAGCTGGTGCGGGACTATCATCCGGATGCCATTGCGGCCAAGGGCCTGCCGGATGAATTCGTCAAGTTCGCCAATGACAAATTCCGGGAAATCCAGGAGGCCTATGAGGCAATCAGGAAAGAGAGAAATTTATAAGGGAGGAAGTTTTGCTGACCATTAAAACCGGTGACACCAAGGGCCTTGAAGCCGGATTGCTCATGATTCCGGTGGCCGAAGATGATGCGCTGCACAAGGATGCGGCCATTCAGGCGCTGGTGGAAACCGCCAAATCATACAAGGAATTTAATGGCAAAAAAGGCGATAATCTGCTGCTCTATCGTCCGGATGAAACCCAAGCGGAGCGGGTCCTGTTTCTGGGGGTGGGCAAAATTGCCGATCTTTGCCGGGAATCTCTTCGAAAAGCCGCGGGTAAAGCGGTTAAAAAGGCCATCAGCGCGGAGGTCGAGGACCTGGTGATGCGGCTGCCGGATGCGGAAAAGGTCACCATAGAGGCGGGTCCGGCAGCAGAAGCCCTTTTTGAGGGCGCATATCTCGGAAACCACATATTTGACCTTTACAAGGCGGATAAGAAACAGACCCCGGTTAAAGAGATTGCCATATTTACGGATGCGGAAGCCGCAGAGGCCCTGAAAGGTATTGAGGACCGGGTGGCGGCCATCTGCAAAAGCACGGTGCTGGCCCGGGATTGGGTCAGCATGCCGCCCAATGAAAAGCGGCCGGACCGGTTTGTCCGCTCCATTGTCAAGGC
>JBKHAE010000095.1:0-13907 GCA_046543065.1 Desulfobacterales bacterium
GCAAAAAGTCCAATATCTTTGTTGCGCTGCATCCCTCGGAATTTCACGTACGAGTCAGTACGCTGCATTCCTCGGGATTTGCGCGCCGCGATCTTGAACTTTTTTCTTTACCGTCTCACATATGGATGACCTGGCTAAAGCAGCCGCCATGCGTGTTGTTCCGGCAGGCCGGCCTTGTAGATCTTTTGAACCGTATCATTAATGTCGTAGGCCACAAAGCGAACGGTCAGCTCACGGGTGCTGTCGTCCCAGATGACGTACTTGGCCTTGTTGTCCCCGTCTCTGGGCTGGCCTACACTGCCCACATTAATGAGGTATTTTTTATCGGGGTTCAATCGGATGGTTCCCTGGGGCAGCGGCTCGGTGTTAATGGTTTCACCATCTGATTCGACAATCAGGAGTTCATGGGTATGCCCGATAAATACCAGCCATTCCGCCAGTTTGTTAAGCGTATCCCGGATATGGTCCGGGGCCATCTCAAACAAATAAGTGGTGGGCGAATCCGGCGGAAATCCATGGACGAGCCGGCAGCCGTCAATGGTCATGCTGGAACTGAAACCGGCGATATGGGCTTTCGCCGTCTCAGATAGGAACTGGGCGGTTTTTTCAAGCGAGCGGCGGGCCATGGGATTAAACCATGAAAGCATTTCGGGTTCATTGATGGCAAGCTCATGGTTTCCCAGCACGGAGGGTATTTGCCGCTCCTTGAGCATTGAAATGACTCTTTCCGGTTCCGGTCCGTAGCCGACATTGTCGCCCAGACAATAAATTGCTTCAACCCGGGCATGGGCGTCAATATCCGCCAATACGGCTTCAAATGCCGTGGCATTTCCATGGATATCTGAAATTATGGCTGTACGCATCATAGCACTGACGATTCGTTCGGTCTGCGTTAGTTAGGTGGTCGTAGACCGGTCCCGGCCCTTTTTTTTGCTTTCATACATGAACCGGTCCGCCCGATTGATCACGGAGGCCGCGGTATCTGACGGGTCAGCAATGGTGCCGCCGACGGATACGGTAATGCCGATCATCTCTGTTTGGTAATGGATTAAAGAGCTTTTAATCAGATTGCGATACCGCTCAGCAACCGATGATAATTCATCAATGCCTATGTTCTTTAGAATGCCCACGAATTCCTCGCCGCCCCATCGGCCGAACAGGTCAAACGGCCGGGATGCGGATTTCAAAGTAGCGCCAACCGTATTTAAGATCTGATCCCCGACCCCGTGCCCGTACCGGTCATTGAACCACTTAAAGTTATCGATATCAATGAATAAAACGGCAAAGCCCGTTCCGTAGCGCTCCATTTCATGGAACCGGACCTCCAGTTCAGTATTGATATGCGTGCGGTTGGGCAGGCCGGTCAGTTCATCAAACAGAGCCATGTTCTCAAGCTCTGCCATCCGGACCTGTATCAGGTTATATTCACTCATATCGGTAAACAGCTCCACCCCGCCCACGATATTTCCCTGTTCCGCCATAAGCGGGGAGGTATGCACCTGAACCGGAACACGGTGCCCTGACTTATGATGCAAAAAGACCTCAGCGGTCCGGGGGGTTCCATCTTTTATGGTTTCCCCCAAAGGGCACATGTTGAGGCAGAGGTTTTGGCCGGTCTTGTCAATATGGATCAAAATATTGTCAAAACAGTGGGAACCCATGACTTCAGCCGCCGTATACCCGGTTAGGTCTTCCGCCGCCTGATTCCAGTAGATGATCTTCCGGTGTTTATCCACAAAATAGGCGGGAATAGGCATGCTGTCAAAGGTGGGGATAAAATTACATCCCGTTAAAAGGGAATTCATATGGCCCATGCCTTACGAATCAGCCCACCAGATCCTGAAAATAAACCGGATTGGTGGCATGCAGCAGTCCCTCATCAAATGGAATCCGTCCGGCTTTGACATGTTTGGCCAGCCCCACATCCATGGGCACAAATTCATCCGCCCCGGTTTCCATCTGGGAGCGGATATGATGGATTCTGTTCTCCCGGATAAAATTTCTCACCCGATGGGAGGTCGCCAGTTTTTCATAGGCAAGCAGCATGCCGGTGCCTTCCTTGTTTTTGACCAGGCGCTGGGAAAAGGACAGCAGCAATGAGTCAGCCAGCATCAATCGGATCAGATCCTGCTGCTCCACCGGAAACATATTGATAATCGTCTGAATCACCGCCGTAGAATCAAAGGCATTCATGGTGCTCAGCACCAGATGCCCGGTCCGGGCGGCCTTGATGGCGGTTTCAAATGTGGTTTTATCCCGCATTTCCCCGATAACGATCACATCCGGAGCCTGCCGGAAAATGCCGCGCAACCCCTCTTCAAAGGTTGCCGTATCCCGGCCCACTTCCCGCTGGTTAACATTGCTTTTCTTATGCTTGTGCAGAAATTCAATGGGCTCTTCCAGACTGATGATGTTGCAGCGCCGATGGGTGTTAATAATATCCAGAACCACCGAAAGCGTGGTTGATTTTCCGCTGCCGGCCGGTCCTGACACCAGAATCAGGCCCTGGGGGGACAGGGCGAAATCATGCAGCCATTCCGGCAGATGTAATTCCTGCAACGACGGAATTTTATCCGGCAGGTGACGGATGGCAATGGATATGGAATGGCGCTGCCGATAGCAGGTGATTCGGAATCTGGCCTTATCCTTATAAGTAATACCGGTTTCGAGTTCATTTTCCCGGTTAAACAGGTCCCATTCATCAGTGGTCAGTATATTTCTGGCGTATTCTTCAAGATTGGCGGGTGTTAGGGAAACCGTGGCCAAGCGCTTTAAAATGCTGCCGATTTTAATGGATGGCGGGACGCCGGCGGTTAAAAGCATATCACTGCCGCCGGATTTGATAAGATAGGTAAAGAGCTTTTCGATATCCGGGGGCTGCTGGGTGTCCTTTGATTCATGCATGGACAGCTTTTCAATATCCGATCCATTAATGCCCCCCTCATAGTGCTCTGAGAGCAAATTTAGTGCGGCTTCCATCATAAAAAAGGGCACCACCACGGGTTTTATTTTTTTGCCAATGGTAAATTCCAGATCGCTGATGGTCATAAAATCCTGCGGTGTGACCATGGCAAGCGTCAGGGTATTGTTTTCCTCGGAAATCGGAAGGATGCGAAACTTTTTCATTTTTTCCCGGGGAATGAGTCTCAGTACTTCCGGTTTGATATCAACGTTAAACAGATTGACAGAAGGCACCCCGAATTTTTGGGATAAGAAGGCCAGCATCCTGTCAATCGTAATAAATCCCATTTCAATGAGAATGGAGCCCAGCGGCATATCCACCTGTGTGCGACGCTCCAAAGCTTTCTCAAGTTGTTCATGATTAATCAGGTTGTGATTGACAAGTGCTTCCCCGAGCAGATTTTTTTGCACAGCAGATTTCGACATATTGTTGGCTTTAGCCACCATACTCCCCTCCCCATGGAATTGAACATTTAAACTACCCGCTTGATCCGATGAACAAAACGGTCCGTACGGTTTATCCTAAAATTGATAAAAAATCCAGATTAAATTCGATTTTTTCCTTTTGCGGTTTATTCTTTCAGGCGATTGACAGGGACTGGAGAACTGGGTATGACATGGCATCGATTTGATCCAGACCAAATAAAAAATTTTAATATTTCAAGGAGGAAGGTTGAAGTTTGCAGTTATTGGAACCGGCGCAGTCGGCGGGTATTATGGCGGGCTGCTCATGCGCAGCGGCTTTGAGGTTCATTTTCTTCTGCACAGCGATTTTGCCCACGTTCGCGAAAACGGCCTTTTAATTGAGTCCAAGGATGGGGATTTTCTATTGGAAGCGATGCATGCCTATGAAAATGCATCTGATATGCCGGCCTGCGATGTGATTATCGTGGCGCTTAAAACCACCCAAAACCATCGTCTGATCGATATGCTTCCACAGGTGGTAAAGGAAAACGGCATTGTTGTACTTTTGCAAAACGGGCTGGGGGTAGAGCGTGAAATCGCTGAAATGCTGCCATCAGCTACTGTTATCGGCGGACTTTGTTTTCTGTGCAGCAATAAAGTAGGGCCGGGCCACATCCGGCATCTGGACTACGGCAGTATCCGGATGGGACAATTCTCCCGGGAGCATACAGCCGCCGGCATTACAGATAATCTGAGATTTGTGGCCGATGCTTATGGCAAAGCCGGCATTCCGATTCATTTGACCGATAACCTCGGCCGGGCACGCTGGGAAAAGCTTGTCTGGAATATGAGTTATAACGGCATGTCCGTAGTACTTAATGCCAACACCGATCAGCTGATGAATGACCCGGCCGCCAGGGGGTTGATTGAGCAGTTGATGGGGGAGGTTATCGGCGGCGCCCGGGCCTGCGGTTTCGAATTGGCTGAGGGTTTTGCCCGACAGATGCTTGCGGCCACTGAAAAAATGGTGGCCTATAACCCCAGCATGAAACTTGATTTTGAAGCCGGAAGAGAACTGGAGATCAATACGATTTACTGGCGGCCCATCCAATCGGCCGCGGATAAGGGCTATGAAATGCCGCGGGCTGCGATGCTGGCCCGGCAGCTGGAATACCTGGATCGTCATAATCGCCGACATTCAGCCAAATCAGACTAAATCTTTTTTTAGTTAAATTTTTTCTTGACTTTTCTGATTATCCATTTATAATACCTCAAAATTTATTGAGATAAGGAAAATTTTAGATTTTCCTTAACGTAAACGAAAACTTTTAGTCGCGCATCAGAAAAGGAGGCAGTAGATGTTTCAGAAGAGTGTGAAAAAGGTTATTGTGTTGGCTTTAATTTGTCTATTAGCCGGGTTTGGCGGAAGCGTAATGGCAGCAGACCACAACGACAAAATCAATATTAACACCGCAAGCGTGGATGCGCTGACCCAGCTTAAAAATGTGGGCCCTGCTTATGCTGAACGGATCGTCGAGTACCGCGAAGCAAATGACGGGTTTAATAGCGTTGAAGAACTCACAGAAGTTAAAGGCATCGGCCCCAAGACCTTGGCGGACAACCTTGATCGGATCACGGTGGGTTCGCCGGCGGACGAATAAGGAACCGCTCCACTTTATAGTCAAAAAAAAGAGCCTGTGCCGCATTGGCACGGGCTCTTCCTGTTTTTTAATGGCAGGCCCCATTTAGTTTGACGGGCTCTGCTACTGGGTATTATAGGTGCCGGAACAGGATATTGCTTTGGCCAGAACGATCCTGATCTCATCCATTAACCGGCACCTATCCGAACAATGCGGCAGGTTTTTCCGGTAGACACACCCCCGGCACGGGCTTTCGCCCAAATAGCCGATTTCAAAATCAAATTTATCCCGTTTAATTGGCATAGATCGTTCCCTTTTTTGTTCCTTTTCCTGTCTTAATATAACACCTGTCCATATCCCGGCAAGTCCAATTTCATACCACCGCCCCCATTGTGAGTCAAATCCAACGTATGTTATTGTGAAGCCATCAAAAGTTGCTTGACAGCTAAGTGGTATATATTTAATTAAATGCCTTCAACAGCGCATTTGATTAATAGTCTTTGTGGACAATACAAAAGCAATCCTTATTTTGGTTGCCAAACAGCGCTTTTTATTCGTCCTGCGCATTCTTGAATAACCAGAATCAATGCGGACCAAACTGAGCAAGGAGCCCGGTCATGAACATCGTAAAATCCTTTTCCCGCCGGAGTCTGGCCTGGATTATTTTTTTTATGCTGATCCTGTCAGCTTTGTTAAACGCTGCCGGATATTGGGGAATTTGCCTCTTAACCCGCTTCATCCCCTTGCCGGTACTGCAGCAGGCGGCTGAAGAGACCCCGGCGCTTCAAGCCGGCCTGAATCGATTGCAGCCCTGGATGGATTTTTTTAATCTTTATTTTATACCGATCTCTACGGGTATTTTTTTGTTCATGGGGTTGATTCTATGGCTTTTCCTCCGGGGGTCGCTGATTCGGCAGATGCGTAAAAACGGCTTGATTGAAGATAAAAAATCCGCCAAAAAGCCTAAAAAAAGGGAAAAACCGGCGAAAAAGGCCAAAAGGGCTGAATCTCCCCCAGCCAAAACCGAGGAAAAGCCGCAGGCGGATAAAAAGGCGCAGCATAACTTGAATCAGCGGTATTACCTGCATTTGCTGTCCGTGCTTCAGCGGGAAGGCCGTTTGGTGGATTTCTTTGAAGAGGATTTGAACCTTTATGAGGACGCACAGATTGGCGCCGCCGTGCGAAGTATTCAGGACAACTGCAAAAAAACCATCAATAAATCCCTCGCCCCCCAGCCGGTACTTGAAAAAAATGAGGGCGACACGGTCACGGTGCCGGCGGATTTTGATTCAGCCGCCATTAAGCTGACCGGCAATGTCAGCGGGGAACCGCCGTTTAAAGGCATTCTCAGGCACCGGGGATGGCGGGCGGCAAAGCTTGAGCTGCCGACCCTCTCTGTTACCCAGGATCCCCGAATCATCGCGCCTGCGGAAGTTGAAATTCAGTAGCCAAAAGACAGGCTTCAAACAAAACTTAACTATCAGGAGGGTTTTTTGACAGACCCCGCATATATTATCGGTATTGATTTAGGGACAACTAACAGCATTGTCGCCTATACGGAAGCCGACTCTGAATCTGCCGCAGATATCCGAATTTTCCGGATTCCGCAGTTGGTGGATGTGGGCGTGGTTGAGAGCCGGGATATCCTGCCTTCATTTATCTATGTGCCCGGCCGCCATGAGATGGCGGACGAAGCACTGACCCTGCCATGGAACTCCCGAAATCATTTGATTGTCGGTGAATTCGCCCGCAACCGCGGGGCCGAGGTCCCCAACCGGCTGATTGCCTCGAGCAAATCCTGGCTCTGCAATACCCATGTGGACCGGAATAAACCGATTCTGCCCTGGGATGCGCCGGCGGATGCGGAGCGATTATCCCCGATCGAGGCATCGGCCATGATTCTTTCCCATATTCGGGATGCCTGGAATTACGAAATGGCGGATGCGGATGGTCAGCTTCGCATGGAAAACCAGGAAATTCTGCTCACCGTGCCGGCATCCTTTGATGCCGTAGCCCGGGAACTCACCGTACAGGCAGCCGAATCCGCGGGTATACCAAATATTACCCTGCTGGAAGAGCCTCAGGCGGCTTTCTATTCCTGGATTGAGGCGGCCGGCGACCAGTGGCGTAAACGGGTGGAGAGGGGGGATCTGATCCTGGTCTGCGATATCGGCGGCGGCACCACGGACTTCAGCACCATTCGAATTTCCGAAGCCGATGGGGAACTCATTCTTGAGCGGATCGCCGTTGGCGAGCATCTGCTGGTGGGCGGCGACAATATGGATCTGGCCCTGGCCTATGCCATTGCCCGAAAGCTGGCTGAATCCGGCAACAAGCTTGATTCCTGGCAGATCCGGGGGGTAGTGCAGAGCTGCAGAAATGCCAAGGAACAGATCCTTTCCGATCCGAATGTAACTGAATATCCGGTTACTGTACTGGGCCGGGGCAGCAGCCTGATCGGCGGGACCATGCGAGCCTCTCTGGTCCGTGATGAACTGGAATCGGTTATTGTGGAGGGATTCTTTCCCGTTTGCGAGGCCTCTGCCGCGCCCCAGCGCCAGCAGAAAGTCGGGCTTCAGGAGGCCGGGCTTTCCTATGAGTCCGATCCGGCTGTGACCCGCCACATGGCCAAATTCATAAGCCAGCACCAGGCCGGTCCCTCACCGGATGCCCGCGAATTGCCGACCGCCATTTTATTCAACGGCGGGGTGATGAAGCCAAAGGCGATCCGCCGGCGCCTAATGGAAGTTCTAAATTCCTGGTTGCCAGCCGCATCCGAGGCCTCCATCCGCACCCTGGATGCGGAGTCTTTCGACCTGGCCGTCGCCCGCGGCGCGGCCTATTACGGGCTTGCCCGCCGGGGAAAAGGCATCCGGATCCGGGGCGGACTGAATAAAACCTATTACGTGGGGGTTGCCGCCTCAATGCCGGCGGTGCCGGGTATGCCGGCACCGGTCAAAGCCCTTTGCGTGGCCCCGTTCGGTAAAGAAGAGGGCACGGATTTGTATATTTCCGATCAGGTTTTTACCCTCGTGGTGGGAGAACCGGTGCGCTTCGATTTTCTGGGCTCTGCCGTCCGCCAGTCGGATTCGGCGGGCAGCATCATTGAGGACTGGCAGGGCGAAATCGAGGAGATCACCACCATCGAGACGATACTCGATGGCGAGCCCGGCACGGCCATTCAGGTGACCCTGGAAGTCAAGGTTACTGAAATCGGTACCCTTGAACTCTGGTGCGCCGCTGTTTCAGGCGACCAGCGATGGAAGCTGGAATTTAATGTCCGGGAGCAGAAATAACCCTATGGCTGGCGAGCAGCGCTATATCATCGGCATTGATCTGGGGACGACCAATTCCGCGGTCTCCTATGTGGATCTTGAAGCCGAAGAATCCAAAAACCGGGGCATCAAGTTGTTTAAAATACCGCAGTTGACCGGATTGGGCGAAGTAAGCGCCCTGCCGGTCCTGCCGTCTTTCTGTTATCTGCCCGGCAAGTACGATATTTCAGAGGATGCGATAAAACTTCCCTGGCAGGCGGATGATGAGCATTTTGTCGGCACTCTAGCCCGGGACCACGGGGCAAAAATCCCCTCCCGGCTGGTCTCCTCTGCCAAAAGCTGGCTCTGCCACAGTCAGGCCGACCGCCGGGCCCGGATCCTTCCCTGGGGCGCGGGCGAGGAGATTCCCAAAATCTCGCCGGTGCAGGCCACGGCCGCCTATCTCAAACATATCCGACTGGCCTGGAACAGCCGGCAGGGCGACAACGACGACCTGTATCTGGAAAATCAAATGGTCATGGTGACCGTGCCCGCCTCATTTGATGAGGTGGCCCGGGATCTAACCATTGAAGCCGCCAATATGGCAGGAATTAAACATATTACCCTGCTTGAGGAGCCTTTGGCCGCCTTTTACAGCTGGCTGATCAGGCACGAAAAAAAGTGGCGGGATTTTATCCGGCCCGGCGAGCTTGTGCTGGTCTGTGATGTGGGCGGCGGAACCACGGATTTCACCCTGATCACCCTCAGAGAGACAGAGGGCTCGCCGCGGTTTGAGCGGATCGCCGTGGGTGACCATCTGATCCTGGGCGGCGATAATATTGATCTGGCCCTGGCCCGGCATGTGGAGCAACAGTTTAACAACCGCCAGCCGCTCTCCAATGAACGCTGGAAGACCCTTTGCCATTTATGCCGGCAGGCCAAGGAAAATATTTTAAACCAGGGGACGGAGACAGAGACCATCACCATGATGGGCGAGGGCACGGGTTTGATCGCCGGGACCCTGACCGCCAGGCTGGATCGGCAGACCCTTGAAAAAATTTTGCTTGAAGGGTTTTTCGCAAAGGCAGCCCCTGCTGAAAAAACCGACCAGCCCGCCAAAAAGGGGATTTCCGAATTCGGGCTGCCCTATGAATCCGACCCCGCCATTACCCGGCATATCGGCATGTTCCTTAAGAAACACACGGAGGACATCCGGAACTTCCTGGGTGAGCGATCCGCTTTTCCGGATTTAATCCTTTTTAACGGCGGCACCCTTAAATCCAGCCTGGTTCAGGAACAGATCCGGAAAGCCATCCGTCACTGGTTTGACATAAATGACCAGCAGGGACCGCGCGTCCTTGAAAACCCCAATCCGGATCTGGCGGTGGCGCTGGGCGCCTCCTACTACGGTCTGGTCAAAACCGGCATAGGCGTGCGCGTGGGCAGCGGCAGTCCGCGCTCATATTATCTGGGATTTACCCGGGCAACCGATTCCGGGGCGGAAGAAAAAGCCGCCATATGCCTGGTAGAGCGGGGCGTGGATGAAGGAACCACGATTTCCCTGCCGGAAGACCGGAAATTCGAAGTGCTTACCAACCAGCCGGTCAGTTTTAAGCTTTACAGTTCCAGCTTCCGCTCAGGCGACAGGTGCGGAGATGTCCTGCCCATCGATGAAACGCTGACCCCTCTGCCGCCCTTGCAAACCGTGATTCAGTTCGGTCAGAAAGGCAAAAAAACCACCCTGCCGGTGGCCATAGAGGCCGAATACACGGAAATGGGGGTTCTGGCCCTGTGGTGCCGCTCGATTTCCACCAATCACCGCTGGCGGCTTCAATTTCAGCTCCGGGATACGGATGCCGCAAAGACAGTCGGAGAAACCGAGGTGTTTGAAGCCGAACGGGTGGATCAGGCAATTCAGGCGCTTCGCCATGCCTTTGCCAAAGATACCGCCGCGGCCGAACTTTCCGGCATAATAAAGCGCATTGCCAAAATCGTGGAACGCCCCAAGGAAAAATGGCCGCTGGGCTTTATCCGGCAGATGGCGGATGAGGCGCTGGCAGTGGCGGAAGCCCGGAAAAATTCGGCGGAACACGAAATCCGATGGCTGAATTTGACCGGCTTCTGCATGCGTCCCGGCCTTGGGGACGGCATGGACGGCCAGCGGATGAAGTCCTTGTGGAAGCTCTATAAACCCGGGGTGACATTTAAAAAGAACGCCCAGGCCAAGGCCGAATGGTGGATCCTGTGGCGCCGGGTAGCGGCAGGATTGAACTCGGGCCAGCAGCGGCAGATTTTTCAGGACATCCGCCCGCTGCTGCTGCCAAAGAAAAACACAAAGGTACGGCTTGAGGCCCAGGAGCGCCTGGAACTCTGGATGGCCGCAGCCAACCTCGAGCGGCTGATGGTCAAGGACAAAATCGAACTGGGCCGGCAGCTCTTATCTGAGCTACACCCCAAAAAAACCAAACCCCAGTTTTTCTGGACCTTATCCCGGATCGGGGCCCGGGAAATGCTTTATGGCCCTGTGGATCGGGTGATTCCGCCGGATGAAGCGGCCGGCTGGATTAAAAAACTGCTAAAGACGGAATGGAAAAACCCCAAGCCCATTGGATCGGCGCTGACGCTCTTGGCCCGAAAAACCGGAGACCGGGCACGGGACATCCCGTCCGATCTCGAAGAACAAGTGGTCGATTATCTGACAAAGCATGAGATGACCGGGCAGATTCGACCGGTTACCCGCGTCATCTCCCTTGAAAAGCAGGATGAAACCGAAATCTTCGGGGAATCCCTGCCCAGCGGCATTGTGCTTCAGGCGTAGGCAAGCCGTTTATTTAAACCGATACTTTAAATAAGCTACACATAATATTATTGTATGGACTTTTTTGACAACAAATTGCTAAAGAAAGGAATCCGGTTGTGGCTTCCGCTGATGAGATGATTACGATAAATGCAACCATTGATATACCGGCGGCTGCCCTTCAGGCAGTGGTGAACAATGCCAAACAGGCAGCGGGCAAAGATGAGAAAGGTACTTATCGGGTGGATACGCATGAAAAATTATGTGAAATGATCTCCGCCTTTTTATCTGAAAAAAATTTTCTTGCCTATGTCCGGGATATCAACAACTACTGACAGGCAGCAGCCTGGCGAATTGATCGAGCGCGGGGCAACTTTTCCGTGGTTCATTGCGCATCGCGGGGCCATGGCGGAAGCGCCGGAAAATACCCGGGCGGCATTTGAAAAGGCGCTTAGCTACCCTGTAGACGGCATTGAACTGGACGTACAGCTTAGCCGGGATGGCGTGCCCGTCATTTTTCATGATGCGAGCCTTAAAAAAATCAACGGCACCCGCAAACCGGTTTCCGCCTATACATATTCCAATCTGTGCCAGATGGATTGGGGAGCCTGGTTTTCGAAGGCCTATGCCGGGGAACCCATCCTCACCCTGGAAGAGACGTTAAACCAGTTCGGCCGCCGGAGCCGGCTGCTGATTGAGATTAAAGCTGACCGGGTCAATGCCGGGCAAACAGAGAATCGCGCACTGGCGCATCAAACGGTCGACCTGATCCAAAACATCATCCCTGCTGAACGGATTGAAAAAATAATGGTCCTGTCGTTTGATACGGATATTATCGCCACGGCCATGCGGCGCGCCCCGCAGTTGACCTATGGGCTGAATCTGAAAACTGAAAAACTTTTACCATGGGATGACCCGGTAAATCTTTATGCCGCCAGCCTGCCGATTCATAAAATATCTGCGCGATTTGCAGCGCATTGCCATTCAATTGGATTAAAGGCCATGACCTATTCGTGCAACACCAAAGCTACTCTGAATAAGGCACTGGGCATGGGGACGGATGTCATCATGACCGATGATCCCGGCAGCATTGCCGGGCATATGAACCGCTGAAATCAAGCACCAACGGACGGGACTTTGAATCAAGGAGGCTGAACATATGAAGAAATATATCGGAGTGTTAACGCTCATGGGATTGTTCCTGATTATGCCGTTTGCTTCGCATGGCCTGGACGATCCTACGGATGAATGGGATACACCCTCGGCGAGGGTGGAGGTTCCCACGAATGTGTCCCTTTCATCAACAGAGGAAACCATCGATGTAGCCTGGGATGGCGACAGTGACATGGACGCCTATAATATATACTGGGGAACATCTTCTGATAATCTTGATCAAAGCGCCGAAGTACAAGACCCTACTGAGGAATATACCATTACCGGACTGGATTCCGGCACCGAATATTTTGTTGCGGTTTCAGCGGTCAACAATGAGAACGAAAGTAGCCGTTCCCCGGTTCAATCGATCATGACCGAAGAAGAGACCGAGGCCCCGGCACCGCCTGACGGGTTCGGCATCACCGATATTTCGGATATTACAGAGATATCAGCAAAATTTAGCTGGGCAGAAAACAGCGAATCTGATTTGGAAAAGTATATTATTCATTATGGGACCGCCTCCGGGGATTACAATGATGAAACAGTAGCTGATGCCGGCACAACAGAGAAGACGGTGAGCGGGTTAAACAGCGGAACCCGTTATTTTTTCACTATCACCGCGGTGGATGAGTCGGACAATGAGTCTGATAAAGCCGAGGAAGTGGTTGTGGATACGCTGCCGGACACCCGGGCACCGTTTAAACCGGACGGCATTTCCGGGGCCCTGGCCGGAGCGGGCGAAATTAACATATCGATTGATTCGGCCAACGAACAAATGGCCGATTTTGCCGGTAATAACATCTATTACGGAACGGCCTCCGGTCAATATGATTACTCCGTAGACATCGGCAAAGCCGGCTCCCATGTATTTACCGAACTGCCCGAAGACGCCGATAATTGGTATTTTGCCGCTTCAGCCTACGACAATGCCGGAAATGAAAGCGCCAGAACAGATGAAACATCGGTTAGGATTGAAGATATCAGCCTGTTTTTAAACGAATCCGGCGATTATGACGGCGGCTGCTTTATTGCCGGAGCGGGCCAGTCAGACAGATCCTCCATTCTTTGGCCAATTATAGGCAGCCTGCTCGCTGCCGGCCTGGCCATAATACTTGGTTATTTAGTAAAGCGACTGCCCGCTGCCGGGCTTATTTTAATTATTGTTGTTGTGGGCGGCGGATATTCCCAAGCCGAACAATGGCAGCCCGCAGGCAATAATACGGTGGGCCTGACCGGCGGATACTATGTGGCGGCTGAATCCGATTATCGCGATGTGTATGGAAAAAACTCCTATCCGGTGAGCATTTTCTATGACCGATTCATCACCAGGCATATCTCAATTGAGATTGAAAGCGGCTATTTCCAGGATTCCGGTGATTTATTGACCGCATCCGGGGAGTCCACCGATATTTCAGCCAAAATCGAAATGGTCCCCACAGCCGCCTCCATTAAATTCCATTTTCCCATCGCCGATTATGTGACGAGTTATGTGGGCGTGGGCCCGGATTACTGGTATGTTAAGGAAGAGACGGATGACAGCTCTCTCCTGTCCTCGGTTGAAGAATGGGTCGGCGGATATCACGGCAAAATCGGATTTAAATTCTATAATACGGACGAAGATTTTAAAGGCACCGGCGCGCTGATCGAAACCGGATACAGCAGTGTGGACCGGCTGGGGGACAATGACTTGGATAT